>NZ_BAAAIR010000035.1:0-71845 GCF_039526165.1 Brachybacterium tyrofermentans | reverse complement strand
CTGGGCTTCCTCACCCCCACCGAAGCGTTCGCTCGACTCATTGCCGGCGAACCCCATGTTGCTTCGACGCCTTGACACCACCCAGCGCCTTGAAACAGGCGACCCCATCCTTAGTGGGCAGGATTGCGTGGAGGATCGACATGCCGTCCGGCGCGGGACGTATCGAGACCCGTCGCTCGGCGACCGCTCGGGATGCGCGCTTGACAGCTGCGGCGGGGTCCAGCTCCTGTGCCCGAGCGCGAGTGGCGCGGCCCGAGGCCGACGCCGTCATAGCGGGGAGCCTCCCCTCGAGCTCCTGGTCGACGAGCGCTCGATCCTCGTCGCTGAGGACGAGCACGTTCTTCGCAACTTCGGCAGCCGCCCATTCGCTGATCTCGCCCTGCTCGAGGAGCTTGGTGGTGCGGGGCAGCGTCTCGACGAGGATCCGGTGGACGACCAGCTGATCCGAAGCATGTTTCGGAGTGATTCTGCGGGCAAGCGCGACCTGATCCGCGACCCCTTTGCCGAGCTCCCCCCGCGCGACCCCCTGGTGCCTCTGCGCGGCGATCTGGGACTCCCGGAACACGACCTCCGCGTGCGCCTGGCAGGCACCGAGCGCGCCCTTCCCCCGTTCGAGAGCCGCGATGAGGTCGATCAGGTCATGGTCCGAGGAGCTCGCGAGATCCTCTCCCCGCGGGGCACGTTCGAGGAGGCCCGCGAGCTCCCTGGTCCAGGCAGACGCAGGCGAAGAGCCGGGCAGCGCCGTCACGATCGCTTTCATGGCTCTCCTCCTCACGTCGTCCGTCGTCGGCATCATTGCCGGGATCGAACAGCTGTTCGTTGATTCCCCTCCAGAGTGACCCTCAAAGCACCTCCGAACAAGACCCCCGAGGAATTGGGGACTAATTTGTGGATAACCACCCACTGTGGAGGAAAGAACTCACGCTCGTCCACTGTCGTGAATGCGCTGTGGATAACTCGATGCCATCAGACGATTGCGCCCGATGAGTCAGCCAGAAGAGCCGTCAATCGAGCCCGTCAGAAGGTCCGTCGGTCGAGCCCGTCAGAAGGTCCGTCGGTCGAGCCCGACTGATGACCCGCCGGTCAAGCCCGTCAGATGACCCGCCGGTCAAGCCCGTCAGATGAGCCGCCCCTCGAGTCGCCGGAATGACCTCCGACCGCATCTCGCGGCCGGACGAAGAACCTGGATGCCGAGGAATCGCCAGGGTCACTGTGTGCGAAGTACGGCAGCGACCAGCCAGCGGACAGGCAGCGACCACCCACCGCCCGAGAGCAGCGCGGCCGCCGACAGCACCACCGCGGCTCCCGGCCCCTCTATTCCCCGTGAACCCTCCTCGTGAGAAGCCTCCCGGCCCCCTCCCGCTCGCCCGCGCGCAGGACTAGCGTGGCGCTCATGTGGCAGATGATGGATCTCCTGTACGGGCACAAGAAGGACATGGTCACGCCGGAGGATGCGCTCCCCGGCCGAGACCAGTACACCTACTCCCTCGCGCGCGAGCACCTCGTGCTGGGCACCGACATGCTCGGCCCGGACTCCCCGGTCGATCCGCGCCCCTGGCCGGCCGACACCGAGGAGATCATCCTGGCCGGCGGCTGCTTCTGGGGCATCGAACGCATCGCATGGAAGACGCCCGGTGTGCACACGACCTCCTCCGGCTACGCGGGCGGCTACACGCCGCACCCCACCTACGAGGAGGTCTTCTCCGCGAAGACCGGACACACCGAGGCTGTGCGCGTCGTCTACACCGGCGGAGACGAGACCCTGCGGGCACTGCTCTCCCAGTTCTGGGAGCAGCACGACCCCACCACGGCGAACCGTCAGGGCAACGACGTGGGCACCGAGTACCGCAGCGCCGTGTACTGGACGACCGAAGCGCAGGGCGAGGTGGTCCGCGACTCCGCGGTCCGCTACCAGGACGCCCTCGACGCGGCCGGTCGCGGCGCCATCACCACGGAGCTGAAGCCGCTCGCGGCAGCCGGCGACGGGCGGTACTACACCGCCGAGGCCGAGCACCAGCAGTACCTCGAGAAGGTCCCGAACGGATACTGCAACCACGGTTTCAACGGCGTGGCCTGCTCGCTCGGCTGACTGACGGGCAGACGGGACACCCCGCTCAGCTCGGGTCGACGTCGAGGTCCGACATGTCCAGGACGAACCGGAAGCGGACGTCGCCCCGGGCAAGCCGATCGAGGGCCTCACCGACCCGTGAGGACGGGAGCACCTCGACATCGGCGACCACGCCGTGCTCTGCACAGAATTCGAGCAGCTGCGCGGTCTTCGCCATCCCTCCGCTTCCGGCCGACGTGAGCTTCTTGCGTCCGAGCAGCAGATCCGTGGTCTCGACGGTGACGGGGCCGAGGTAGCCGACCTGCGCCAGGGTGCCGTCGAGCGCGAGCAGCTCGAGATACGGGGCGAGCTCGTGGGAGACGGCCACGGTGTCGACGATGACGTCGAATCGTCCCCGCGCCGCGGCCATCGCCGGCCCGTCGCCGGAGACCAGGAGATCCGCAGCCCCGAGCTGCCGGGCATCCTCGAGCTTCCCCGCTGAACGACTGATGACGGTGGTCTCGGCGCCGAGCGCCGTGGCCAGCTTGACCGCGAGATGCCCGAGCCCTCCCAGACCCACCACGGCGACACGCACTCCCGGCCCGACCTCGAGCGCAGTCAACGGCTCCCAGACGGTGATCCCCGCACACAGCAGAGGTGCTGCGGCGCTCGGATCCAGACCCTCCGGCACGCGGTGGGCGAACTCCTCGCGCACGACGTACTCGCGCGCATATGCCCCGAGGGTGGGCCTCCCGTCCCGTCGATCCACTCCCCCGTACGTCAGCGTGGGGAACTCCCGGCAGAAGTTCTCCTGCCCGGCGGTGCACATGTCGCAGACGAGGCATGCGTCGACGATGTTGCCGACCGCGACGACGTCCCCGATCGCGAAGCGCTGGACCTCCGGACCGATCTCGGTCACGACACCGATGAACTCGTGGCCGGGGACCAGGGGAACCGAGGAGCCACCATCCGTCGCCTCCGCAGTCTCATCCGCAGCCGCGGCCGCCGCCGCACTCGCGCCCGCAGCCTCATCCCCGCCCGCGCTCCTACCCCCGTGATCGCGCAGGGCGTGGAGGTCGCTATGGCAGACGCCGCAGTAGTCGACGCGCACGGCGACGTCGTCTGCCCGCAGATCGCGGCGCTCCACCGCCTCCCGGTGCAGCGTCGCGCGGGCGCCTGCGGCTGCGTGCTCCGCAGCAGACCCATCCGCCGCAGACCCGTCCGGAGCAGACCCCTCTGCGGCTGATCGGTGGGCCACCCATCCCTGAGTACTTCGCATCGTCTCTCCTAACAACAGACTGTTCGGTCTGTTTTAGTGTGCGACCCCGGGACGCCGAAGTCAAACAAACTGTTCTGTTGCGTATCGTGGAAGCATGCAGACCGGATCACGACCGACCAAGGTGCTGACCGCACGAGGTGCCGCGACCCGGCAGCGCATCGTCGACGCTGCCACGGAGGAGTTCGCGCAGCACGGCATCGCCGGTGCGCGCGTGGAGCGCATCGTCGCAGCCGCCCGCACCAACAAAGCGCAGCTCTACGACTACTTCGGGAACAAGGACGGCCTGTTCGACGCGATCTTCCGGGACTCCCTGGAGCGGATCGTGGAAGTGGTCCCGATCGACTCCTCGGACCTCCCGGATTGGGCCGTGCGCCTCTACGACGAGTACGTGGAGCAGCCGTCACTCATCCGACTGGCCACCTGGACCCGCCTCGAACGTCGGCCCGAAGGTCATCTCGTCGAGGACGTCGACCGGCTGGACGACCGCAAGCTGGCCTTCATCGCCGACGGCCAGGCGGCGGGGACGATATGTGCCGGCGACCCGTTCGACATCATGGCGATGGTCATCAGCATGTCCATGGCCTGGTCACCGGTCAGCACCGTCTATGCCGCGACCTCCGCCGAGCCGACGACGGTCCACGACGCCCGTCGCGAGCTCCTGCGCGACTGCGTCCGCAGAGCGGTCATGACCGGCTGACGGCCCCGCGGCCCCGTGGCCCGCGCCGTTCACGGCGGAGTCAGCCGGCCGACGTGCTGGCGACGCCCGCGCCGGATGCGGCTGTGCCTGCGCCTGCGCCTGCGCCGGATGTGCCTGTGCCTGTGCTAGGCAGACCGTCCCCGATGTCGCCGCCCATCAGATTGCGTCGGGCGCCGATGTCCGGTCCTCCGGCGGGGCGGGCCGGGGCCGGCGCGGCACCCATCAGCTGGGCGGCGAACCCGCCGGCCTCGCGAGGCATCGGGGCACCGCCGGGGCCGCAGGCGGAGGCCGCTGCCGAACTCCGCTCGGGCGCCTCCGTCCCCGCCCGGGCGAAGCGACGCATCTGCTCCGTCGTCGGGTACATCGCGCTGACCACGATGTCCAAGCCCAGCAGCGTCACGGGCAGGGCGCTCTCGCCGGCAGAGTCCAGCAGCGCCCGCACGGGTTCGCACTCCTCGAAGGCCCAGGCATCCTCGTCCTGCAGGTAGACGGTGATCGGGTGGCCTTCCAGCGCCAGGGCCGCGGCCTCGTCGAGGAAGGCCTCCTGGATATCGGCGTCCGGCGGCGGCGACGGCAGGAAGATGTCCAGTGCCGCCAGCTGTCCGAGGTCGTCCGCATCGCTCATGCCGACCACGGTAGCGCTCCGGACGGCACCTCGGCGGGCTGACTCACGCGGCGGGGCCGATCAGCACAGCATGCGCCGAGCCGTTCTCAGCCATGCCTCGCCCTCCTCGACGTAGCCGAGCCGGCCGAGATAGACGCCCGTTGTCACACGTTCGAGATGCGCCCAGGCCAGAGCCCTCTCCGGATCCAGTCCGACGCGCCGCGCCAGCCGTTCGGCGAGAGCGGCGTGCCAGCGCCTGCCGGCGCCCGGCCCGTCGGTGCGGTCGAGGTCGTCGATGATCTGCCGGTGATCGCGCAGCGCGACCCCGAGGTCGTACTCGGGCTCGCAGAGGAAGCCGTCGGGGTCGATGAGCACGTGCGTGTCGCCGCGCTGCAGCACGTTCGCGGGGTGCGGGTCGCCGTGGACGACCACCTGACGCGGTGACGGGGACTCGATGAGGTCGAGCGCCAGCACGCGGGCCCGTGCGAGCACGACAACCTCGTCGGCCGCTTGTGGGCCCGACGCAGCTGCCATGCGGGAGACCGACTCGTGGGAGGCACGGGGGCCCGACTCGTCGGCCGCTTGTGGGCCCGATTCATGGGCCTCGAGAGCGCCGTCGATAATCGCCAGCAGGGAGCGCGCCTTCTGCGATGGGGCGAAGGGTCGCCCGACGGCGAGCGGGACCTCCCAGGCCTGCAGCAGCAGGTCACCGAGCACATCGGTCTGGGCGACGGGGTCGGGGACGGCCTGCGGGAGCATCGGGCCGAGCTTCTCGAGCAGCATCGCGTCCCGCTCCCCGTCGTGGGCGACCAGCCGGACGTAGCCGCGCCCGTCCGCCGCAGCCAGGATCCGGGCCTGCTGGGCCACGTCGGCTCCCCCGCCTCCGAACTTCACGACGAAACTGCCGCTCGCCTGGAGGCCGCGGCTCGCGGGCGTGCCGGACGATCCGCGGGGGCCGACGGGTCCCGTCCGACGCTCCACCTCGAGCACCGGCAGTCCGGCGCCCGCCAGATGCACGTGCCTGATCTCCAGATCCCAGTGCGCCAGCACGCCGTGCAGGCGGCCGGGGAAGGCGGCGACGAGGTCGCGCGCCCACGACTGCCCTGCCCAGGGTCGGGCGCTCAGCAGCGCGACGACCTGTTCCGGGGTCACGACGTGCTCCCGGATCGCGACCGGCTCCGGGGTCACAACCTGCTCCAGGTCATCCCGTCACGGCCGTCGCGGCCGCGCGTCCGGCGGCGTCGAGCGTGCGCCCGAGAGGCCGGTAGTGCTCGTGGACTGCGTCCCGATAGGCATCCGCGTCCCCGGCCTCGAGAGCGGTGAGCATCGCCTGGTGCGCGTCGACGGTGACCAGGATGTCCTCGGACTGCACGATGTCCAGCAGGGGAACCGCCGTCGTGTGGATCTCCCAGAACGCCTGCGCCAGCTGGCGCAGCAGGCCGTTGGGCAGCCGGGAGAACAGGGCCGTATGGAAGGCCGCGTCAGCCTCCGGGAACGGCTGCCCGTTCTTCGCGAGGCGTCGCATCTCCTCGACCAGGTCCTCGAGCTCGGAGTTCACGGTGCCGCGGTAGATCTCGACGAGCTGCTCGGCGACGGAGAGGTCGATCGCGATGCGCAGCTCCACCACCTCGCGCAGCGCCCGCAGATCATTGCCGTCGTCCAGCCGCGCCCGGAACAGCAGTCCGTTCACGAGCGGGGAGAGGGACAGCTGGCCCACGAAGGTGCCGTGGCCATGCCGCACCTCGACGATGTCCAGGGAGGCCAGCGTGCGCATCGCCTCCCGGACCGAGGAGCGCGAGATCTCCAGCCGTTCGCACAGGGCGGTCTCCGTGGGCATCGGGTCCCCCGGCACCATGCCCTCCGCCAGGATCAGATCCTGGATGCGGTCGACGGCGCTGTTGCCAGCTCCCTTGGTTCGAGCCATCTCGTTGTCCTCCCCCGGTGCACCGTCACCTCTGTGACGCATGCCCCATCATGCCGTGCGCACCCGTCGAACCTCAGATCGGACGGATGGTCACTGCTGCGTATCGGTATCCGGTCCCGTGGTGGCGATCAGTGATCGATTCCTGTACTGTCCCGGTCATCAGACATCATACGTCTGATCTTCGCAGCGTGGCGGACATCGTCGAACTGCGAGGACGGCGTTCCCCCGACCCTGGCGCGACATGCGTCCGGACCACCCCTTGAAGGGATGCATCAATGGCGATCACCATCTCCGCCGATCGACTCGGACGGCGCAGCTTCCTCCGCGGCTCCGCCGCTCTCGCCGGCGCCGCCGGCATCGTCGCAGGCATCGGCGCCTGCGCCCCGAAAGACGCCGGGAAGGGCACCGGATCGGATTCCGGCGGCGCCCCCGCCGGCGATGCGGACCCGGACGGCCACCTCAGCGCCGCCATCAGCTACGAGCTCGGCACCAACGGCTACGACCCGATGAGCACGTCGGCCGCTCTGACCGTGGCCGTCAACTGGCACACCCTCGAGGGCCTCACCGAGCTGCACCCCGTGACCCGCGAGGTCTACGCGGCGCTGGGCACCGAGATCCCGTCAGCGGAGAGCACCTCCGTGGATGTGACGCTGCGCGACGGCGCCGTCTTCCACGACGGCTCCCCCGTCACCACCGATGACGTGGTCTTCTCCTTCGAGCGGGTGCTCGACCCGGCGAACGCCTCGCTGTACTCGCAGTTCATTCCGTTCATCGAGTCGGTCACCGCGAAGGACGACACCACCGTCACCTTCGCCCTCACCGCCCCCACCGGCGTGTTCGCCGAGCGTCTGTCGACCGTGAAGATCGTGCCCCGGGCCGCTGTCGAGGCCGACCCCAAGGAGTTCGACGCCAGCCCCGTCGGCACCGGCCCCTGGAGGATGACCGACAACGGCGCCACCTCCAAGGTCGTCGAATTCGAGCGCTTCGACGACTACACCGGCACGATGCCCGCCCAGGGCAAGACCATGGGCTGGGAGATCATCCCGGATGCCGCGACCCGCACCAACGCCATGCAGTCCAAGACCGCCCAGGTCATCGACTCGGTCCCGTACCTCTCGATCGATCAGCTCAAGGGCAGCGGCACCGTCGAGTCCGTCGGCGGTTTCGGGCTGCTCTTCGCGATGTTCAACAACGCGGAGAACAACCCGTTCAACGATCTGAGGAACCGCCAGGCGTTCCTCTACGCGATCGATATGGACACGGTCATCGAGACCGGGCTCAGCGGTCAGGCGGAGCCCGTGAGCTGCTTCGTGCAGAAGGACCACCCGAACTACAAGGAAGCCTCCACGGTCTACTCCCTGGACGCGGAGAAGGCCAAGGCCCTGTTCGCCGAGACCGGCCTGACCTCGTTCCGCATGCTGGTCACCGACCACGACTGGGTCCAGCAGTGCACCCCGATCATCCAGGAGTCCCTCTCCGCGGTCGGCATCGACGTCGCCTTCGAGCAGAAGCAGTCCGCCGACGCGTACAACACCGTGGACTCCGACCCCGACTCCTTCGACGTGATGGTCGCCCCCGGTGACCCCTCGGTGTTCGGCAACGATCCCGACCTGCTGATGCGCTGGTGGTACGGCGGCGACGTCTGGACCGAGGGTCGCATGCACTGGAAGGGCCAGGAGGCCTGCACCGAGACGGAGGAGCTGCTCGGCCAGGGCCTGGAGGCCGTGGATCCGGCGGAGCAGGAGAAGATCTGGGGCCAGCTGTTCGATCTGATCTCGGACGAGGTCCCGCTCTACCCGTTGTTCCACCGCAAGTCCCCGACGGCCTGGGACGCCGAGACCCTGGTGAACTTCCAGCCGATCTCGCTGACCGGGCTCAGCTTCATCGACGTCGCCTCCACCCAGGCGGAGTGACGCGCCCGGGGTGGGGCGAGCCGCGAGCCGCCCCGCCCCGGCAGCCCCGTCGACCCTGCCCCTTCGGCTCTGCCCTGTCGGCCCCACGCATTCCTCGTCCTGATCCACCGCTCGACCCACGGAGGACCTCGTGTCCCAACTCGTCCGACTCCTCGGGCGGCGCCTCGTCGCGCTGCCGCTCATGATCCTCGGCGTCACCCTGCTGGTGTTCGTCATCATGTCGCTCTCGCCCACCGACCAGGCTCGGCGTGCGCTCGGCGAATCCGCCTCGGAGGAGGCGCTGGATCTGTATCGAGAGGCCAACGGGCTCAATGACCCGCTGCTGGAGCGGTACTTCTCGTTCCTCGGGGGCATGCTCCATGGGGACCTGGGCACCACCAGCGGCAACACCCCGGTCACCGAGGTCGTCGCCCACGCGCTCCCGATCACCCTCCAGCTCACCTTCCTGGGCCTCGCGATCGCGATCGTGATCGCCGCGGTGCTCGGCGTGCTGGCGGCCCTCTTCCGCGACCGCTGGCTCGACCAGGTGATCCGCGTGTTCACCGTCGCGTCGCTGGCCACGCCGTCGTTCTGGCTCGCCCTGCTGCTGGTCCAGTGGCTCGCCGACATCCCCGGCGGCTGGCAGCTGTTCCCCGCCCTCGTCTCCGGCTGGGTCGGGTTCTTCGAGGATCCTGCCGTCTACCTCAACAACATCACCCTTCCGGCTCTCGCGCTCGCGATCCCGGTCGCCGGATCGCTCACCCGCGTGGTCCGCACCGCCATGGTCGAGGAGCTCGACCGCGACTACGTGCGCACCGCGATCGGCGCAGGCGTCCCCTACCCGATCGTCGTCAGCCGCAACGTGCTGCGCAACGCCCTGATCACCCCGATCACCGTGCTCGGCCTCCGCGTCGGCTATCTCATGGGCGGCGCCGTGATCATCGAGATCATCTTCAACATCCAGGCCATGGGCCAGCTCATCCTCGACGGCGTCAACCGCAACGACGTGTTCCTCGTGCAGGGAGTGACCCTCGTGGTCGCGATCTCCTTCATCATCGTGAACATCGTCGTGGACCTCCTGTACGTCGTCGTCAACCCCCGCATCAGGAGCATCTGACATGCGACCGAAGCTCGGATCCCGTCTCCAGTCCGTCAGCGGCAGCCCGCTGGCCCCGTTCACCGCCCTCCCCTGGCCCAGCCGCATCGCGGTCCTGTTCCTGGCCGGGCTCACCCTTCTCGCGATCTTCGCGCCGGTCATCGCCCAGTACGGTCCCCTCGCGAGCGGCCCTCCGGTCCAGCCCCCGGGCCTGGACCACTGGATGGGGACCGACAGGATCGGGCGCGACATCTTCTCGCGCGTCGCCCACGGTGCCCGCTCCTCGCTGCTCATCGGCCTCGCGGCCACCGCCGCCGCCCTCGTGGGCGCCGCCGTGCTCGGCTCCTTCGCCGCCACCGCCTCGAAGATCCCCTCCGAGATCCTCATGCGCGTGCTCGACGTGATCATGTCGTTCCCGGGCATCGCCCTGGCCGCCGTCTTCGTCGCCGTGTTCGGCACCTCGCTGCCGGTGCTGGTCTTCGCGATCGGGTTCCTCTACGTGCCGCAGCTGGCCCGTGTGGTGCGTGCCGAGGTGCTCGCCCAGTTCGGTGAGGACTATGTGGCCGCCTCGCAGGTCATGGGCGCCTCCACCCCGTGGATCCTCCTCAAGCACGTGGCCCGCAACTGCATCGCCCCGATCATGGTGTTCGCGACCGTGCTGGTCGCCGACGCGATCGTGCTGGAGGCCTCGCTGTCCTTCATCAACGCCGGCGTGCAGCCGCCCTCCCCGTCGTGGGGCAACATCCTCTCCCAGGGCAAGCAGCTGCTGCTGGCCGGCTACTGGTGGCCCACGTTCTTCCCCGGCCTCGCGATCCTGCTGACCGTGCTCTCGCTGAACATCCTCTCCGAGGGGCTCACCGACGCCATGGCCAGCCCGCGGATCCGCGCGGCGGTCGACGTCGAGGCCGACGAGGCCGGCGTCGCCGCTGAGGCCACTGGGGCAACTGAGCCCACGGCTGCTGTGGACGCAGTGCCCGCGAAGTCCGCTGAGCCCGCGGCTGCTGCGGACGCAGATCAGCCCGAGGTGCTCGGGGCGACCGACGCGGAGACCTCGCAGCGCCTGCTGAACGACTCCCTCGCCGCGCTGCGCGTCGCCGAGCTGGCACGGCCCGAGCGCGAGGTGGTCGACGAGTCGCTGCCTCCGCTGCTGGACGTCCAGGACCTGCGCGTCTCCTTCCCGGGGGCGCACAACGGCACCGACATCCTCGATGGAGTCTCGTTCCAGGTTCGTCCGGGCGAGACCATGGGCCTGGTCGGCGAGTCCGGCTCCGGCAAGTCCGTCGCGAGCCTCGCGATCATGGGTCTGCTGCCCCGCACCGCCCGGATCAGCGGCAAGGTCATGCTGGGCGACGTCGACCTGCTGTCGATCTCGCCCAAGGAGATGAACGCTCTGCGCGGCCACGAGATCGCGATGATCTACCAGGATGCGCTGAGCTCCCTGAACCCCTCGATGCTGATCCGCTCGCAGCTGGCGCAGCTGACCAGCCGCGGTGGCACCCGCACCGCCGAGGATCTGCTGGCCCTCGTGGGCCTGGACCCGAAGCGCACCCTGTCCGCATACCCGCACGAGCTCTCCGGCGGGCAGCGCCAGCGCGTGCTCATCGCGATGGCCCTGACCCGCGATCCGAAGCTGGTCATCGCCGATGAGCCCACCACGGCGCTCGACGTCACCGTGCAGAAGCAGGTCGTGGACCTGCTGAACTCGCTGCGCGAGGAGCTCGGCTTCGCGATGGTGTTCGTCAGCCACGACCTCGCCCTGGTCGCCCAGCTCGCCCACCGCGTGACCGTGATGTACGCGGGCCAGGTGATCGAACAGGGCATCCAGCACGAGCTGCTGACCGACCCCCGCCACGAGTACACCCGCGGCCTGCTCGGCTCGGTGCTGTCGATCGAGGCGGGCGCCGAGCGCCTGCACCAGGTCCCCGGCACAGTCCCCTCTCCCCGCGACTTCGCCGTCGGCGACCGCTTCGCCCCGCGCTCGCTGGACCCGTCGGCCGATCCCACCCGGCGCCCGGAGCTGCTCCCGGTCGGAGGCTCCGGCCACGTCGTGGCGAGCACCGGCGCCGTCCCCGCTCCCCTCGAAGGAGACCTGCGATGAACGAGATCACCGAGAACACCTCCGGGACAGACAGCGCGGACAGTGTCGACGTGCGGCCCGCGCCCACCATCGAGCTGCACGACGTGCACGTGGTGCACAAGCTGCGCACCGGCAGCCTGCTGCGGCCCGACACCATCCGAGCCGTGGACGGCGTGAGCGTGTCGGTGCGTCGCGGCGAGGTGCTCGGCATCGTGGGCGAGTCGGGGTCCGGCAAGTCCACCCTGGCGCGTGTGATGACCGGACTGCAGCCCGTGACCAGCGGAACCGTGCTCTTCGACGGGCGGCCCTTCGGCCGCTCGCGGGCCCGACGCCGAGAGCTGGGACGCACCGTCTCGGTGGTCTTCCAGGACCCGGCGACAGCCCTGAACCCGCGGCTTCCCGTCCGGGAGACGCTCATGGACCCGCTGCGGGTGCACGACGTGGGCACGGAGCGGGAGCGTCTCGCCCGCGTCACGGACCTGCTGCATCTCGTGGGCCTGCCGCAGTCGGCGATGGAGGTGCTGCCGCGGCAGATCTCCGGCGGTCAGCGCCAGCGCGTGGCGATCGCGCGCGCCCTGGCCCTGGAGCCGCAGATCATCGTGGCCGATGAGCCCACCAGCGCCCTGGACGTGTCCGTGCGCGCCCAGGTGCTGAACCTGCTCATGGACCTCAAGCGCGAGCTCGGCCTGGGACTGGTGTTCATCTCGCATGACATCAGCACCGTCCGCTTCGTCTCGGACTCGATCATCGTCATGAACCGCGGCAAGATCGTCGAGCACGACACCGCCGAGCGGATCTTCACCGACGCCCAGGACGAGTACACCCGCACCCTGCTCGCCGCCGCGCCCTCGCTCCTGTAGCGACCTGCGCGCCGACCACCATCCCCCCGAATGCCTTTCGAAGGAGCACCCCACATGACCACCACGCAGACCTCCCCCTCGACCTCGTCGGCCGATCGCCTCAGCGGTGTCGTCCCCCCTCTGCTCACGCCCCTGACGCCCGAGGGCGAGATCGACATGGCCTCCCTCGAGCGCCTGATCGCCCACCTCCTCGAGGGCGGCGTGGACGGCATCTTCGCCCTCGGCTCGAGCGGCGAGGTCGCCTACTCCGACGACGCCCGCCGGTCCCAGGTGCTCGAGGCGGTGACCGGATTCGTCGCCGGCCAGGTGCCCGTCATCGCCGGCGTCATCGACATGCAGACCGACCGGGTCATCCACCACATGCGCGCCGCCGAGCGCTTCGACCTGGACGGCTATGTGGTCACCGCGCCGTTCTACTCGATCACCGGCCCCGAGGAGATCGACACCCACTTCCGCACGATCGCGGCCGCGGCCGACGCCCCGATCTGGGCCTACGACATCCCGGTGTGCGTGCACACCAAGCTCTCCCCCGCGCACCTGCTGCAGCTCGGCACGGACGGCGTCATCACCGGGGTCAAGGACTCGAGCGGTGACGACGTCTCCTTCCGCCGCCTGGCCGCGATGAACCGGGCCGCCGGCTCGCCGCTCACGCTGCTGACCGGCCATGAGGTCGTCGTCGACGGCGCCTACCTCTCCGGGGCCGACGGCTCCGTGCCCGGCCTGGGCAACGTGGACCCCGCCGGCTACGCCCGCATGCACCGCGCCGCGCAGGCCGAGGACTGGGCGCTGGTGCGCCGCGAGCAGGATCGCCTCGCGGCCCTGTTCGAGATCGTCTTCCAGCCCACGGACAAGGTGGGGCCGGCGGCCGGCATCGGCGCGTTCAAGACGGCGCTGCGCGAGCTCGGCGTGATCGCCACCAACAACGTCACCGTCCCGATGTCGCCGATCGAGGGCGAGACCGTGGGCCGGATCCGCACGATCCTGGAGCAGACGGGCCTGCTGGGCGGCACGGATGCCTGATCCGGTCCTCGCCCTCGACCTCGGGGGCACCAAGATCCGTGCCGCCCTGGTGCACGGGGCGGGTGTGGGCTCGAGCTCGGGCTCGGGCTCGGGCTCGGGCTCGGGCTCGGGTGCAGGCTCGGCCGACGGGGCTCTTCCGAGGCCACGGGTCGAGCGGGTGGGCACGGTTCCCACCCCGGCCCGCGACGGGGCCGCGGCGATCCTGGCCGCCGCCCTCGAGCTCGCCGAGGGTGTGCGCGACGGAGCGCCGATCGCCGGCGTCGGGGTCTCCTCCGCCGGAGTGATCGACAGCGCCGAGGGGCGAGTCACCCACGCCACGGACTCGCTGCGCGGGTGGGCGGGGACCGACGTCGCCGGCCCGTTCGCCGAGCGCTTCGGGGTGAGCGTCACCGTGCTGAACGACGTGCATGCCCACGGGATCGGCGAGGCCCGCTTCGGGGTGGGCAGCGGCCGCGGCTCGCTGCTGCTGGTCGCCGTCGGCACCGGGATCGGCGGCTGCCAGGTGGTGGGCGGGTCCCCGGTCCTGGGCGCCCACGGAGCGGCCGGGCACATCGGCCACCTGGCCGTCCCGGGGGCCGAAGGCGTCCCCTGTCCCTGCGGACGCGTCGGCCACCTCGAAGGCTTCGCCTCGGGGCCGGGCATCGTGCAGCTCGCGCACCGCGTGAGGGCGGAGTCCGGGGATGACGCAGGAGTGCCCGCCTCCGAGATCACCGATGGTCATGGGCTCGCCCGAGCCGCCCTGGAGGGCGATGCGGCCGCGCTCGAGGCGTACCGGCTGGCCGGCTTCGCGACCGGCCGGGTGATCGGCGGGCTCCTCAACGTGCTCGACGCCGAGGTCGTGGCCCTGACCGGCGGAGTCTCCGAGGCCGACGGCCCGTGGGGCGACGCCGTGCGCCAGGGCATCGCGCAGGAGGCGATGGACGTCGTCGCGGCGACCCCGGTGCTTCCCGCGAGCGCCGGCACCCATGCGGCCCTGCTCGGGGCGGCGGCCAGTGCCCACGACGCTCTCCTCTCCCGATGAAAGGCTTCCCCATGCATCCGTTGATCGCCCCGCTCGAGGGCTCGTTGATCGTCTCCTGCCAGGCCTACCCCGGCGAAGCCATGCGCGACCCCCGCACCATGGCCCAGGTCGCCACCGCCGTCCAGACCGGCGGCGCCACCGCCGTCCGCGCCCAAGGCCTCGACGACATCCGCGCCGTCAAGAACGCCGTCGACGTCCCCGTGATCGGCATCTGGAAAGACGGCACCGACGGCGTCTTCATCACCCCCACCCTCGAGCACTGCCACGCCGTGATCGACGCGGGAGCAGACATCCTCGCCCTGGACGGCACCACCCGCCCCCGCCCCGACGGCCGCACCTTCACCCAGACCGTGCACGCCGTGCGCGAAGTCTTCGACGGCCCCCTCATGGCCGACTGCGACTCCCTCGACTCCGCCCTGGTCGCCGCCCACGCCGGCGTCGAGATCATCGGCACCACCCTCGCCGGCTACACCGATGCCCGCCCGACCACCGACGGACCCGACCTCGACCTGATCCACCAGCTCGCCGGCCGTCTCCCCGCCACCAGCGTCCTCGTCGCCGAGGGCAGGGTCCACACCCCCGCCCAGGCCGCCGCAGCCCGCGCCACCGGTGCCTTCGCCGTCGTGGTCGGCACCGCCATCACCCACCCCACCACCCTCACCACCTGGTTCCACCACGCCGTCACCACCGCCTGACCCACCCCACCCAGCCTTACGAACTTCTGCTCCCCAGCGTCGGCTCGACGCTCCATACGCCTCGAGCCGACGCACAGCGACGAAAGTTCGTACGGGAAAGCGTCGGCCATGCTCGGCCGATCGCGCTATCCACCCCAGAAGGAGATTCGATGATGAACACCCCTGTGAACGGTCTGTCCCGCCGCGGTCTGCTCGGCGGCGTCGCCGCAGTCACCGCTCTCGGCGCAGGAGCTGGCTCCGCTGCCGCCCTGTCGCCGCCGAAGGAGAACGGCCGCCGGCACGGCACCTACGAGGACCAGCCGCTGGCCTGGCCCGGCTATCAGGGCGTGGCCAACTTCCGCATCCCCGCTCTGGCCGTCGCCCCGAGCGGCGATCTGCTCGCCGCCTTCGACAAGCGACCCATCGGCGGCGATTCTCCGAGCCCGAACTCCCTGTGGCAGCGTCGCTCGCGTGACGGCGGCCGCACGTGGGAGAAGCCCACGGTCATCCGCCAGGGTCTGGAATCCACCGAGCCCGGGGAGAAGCTCGGGTTCAGCGATCCGTCGTACGTGGTCGACCGCAGGACCGGCACCGTCTTCTGCTTCAGCGTGTTCTCCAAGGACGTCGGCGTGTGGGACGGCGACTATGGGAACGACGACGAGGACCGCAGCATCATGAGCGCCACCGTCGCGATCAGCCATGACGACGGCGAGACCTGGGAGTACCGCTCCCTCACCGAGATCGTGAAGCCCGCGGACTGCCGCGCCATGTTCGCCTCCTCCGGCGCCGGCATCCAGCTGCACTACGGCCCGCACGCCGGCCGTCTGGTCCAGCAGTACGCCGGGTTCTTCCGCGGAGAGGGCGAGGGGGACGCGGAGATCGTCCAGGCGTACTCCGTCTACTCCGACGACCACGGCGAGACCTGGACGATGGGCACCCCCGTCGGCACGGAGATGGACGAGAACAAGGTCGTCGAGCTCTCCGACGGCACGCTCATGATGAACTCGCGGGAGAACGTGCGCACCGGCCGCCGCTGGGTGGCCCTGAGCCATGACGGTGGCGAGACCTGGGAGGATCTGCACCGCGATCCGTCCCTCGTGGATCCGGGGAACAACGCGCAGATCACGCGGGCGTATCCGGACGCCCCGCAGGGCTCCGCGACGGCGAAGGTGCTGCTGTTCTCCCATGCCGACCACGTCCCGAACGACCGGGTGAACGGCACGATCGAGATCTCGACCGACGACGGCGCCACCTGGGAGCGCAAGCGGGTCTTCGACGCCGGCGCCTGCCAGTACTCGGTGGTCATCGCGATCGGTCGCGACGAGTTCGGCCTGCTCTACGAAGCGGCGGACGAGACCATCACCTTCGCCCGCCTCGACATGGACTGGATCCTCTCGCGGTGATCTCCCTCGGCCACAGCCCCTCCCCGGTCCCTGAGGCACCGGTCCCCCACTCCGTGCTCGCCCGGGCCGGGGAGGGGCCGTGGCCCCGGTACCGCATCGTGGGCCTCGCCCACCTCGGCGACGGGATCGTCCTCGCCGCCTTCGACGGCCGCGAGACCGGTCAGGACGTCCCCGATCCCACAGGACTCGTGCAGCGCCGGTCGCTGGACGGCGGCCGCACGTGGGGACGGTTCGAGTCCCTGCGCGAGGCGGACCAGGAAAGACGCCAGTGGTACTGCGACCCCAGCTATGTGGTCGATGCCGTCACCGGCACCGTGCATGTGTTCCACACCCATGCCAAGGATCGCGGGGTGTGGGATGCAGTAGCCGGCACCGACGACGCGGATCGGGACGTGCTGGGTTCCGCGGTGAGCACGAGCACCGATCAGGGCCGTACCTGGACGCACCGCTCCCTCACCGCGATCGCCTCCCCACCGGAGCTGCTGCGCACCGCCTTCCCCACCTCCGGCACCGGACTGCAGCTGCGCCGCGGTCCGCATGCCGGGCGGCTCGTGCAGCCCTACGCCGGCTGGTTCTGGGTGGGCGGCGCCCCGAGCGACGAGCAGGTGGTGCGCTCCTACTGCCTGATCTCGGACGACCACGGCGCCACCTGGCAGCGGGGCGAGCCGGTGGGCGAGGACATGGACGAGACCACCGTCGTGGAGCTCTCCGACGGGCGCGTTCTGCTGAACTCCCGCGACCATGCCCGCGGCGGGCACCGCAGGATCGCCATCTCGGCGGACGGCGGCATGACCTGGGAGGACCTCGGCATCGACGAGCAGTTCGTCGACCCCGGCAACAACGCCCAGCTGGCGCGCCGCTTCCCGGACGCGTCGCCCGAGGATCCGCGCGCGACGATCCTGCTGTTCAGCAATGCGTGGGACCGCTTCGCGCGGGTGCGCGGCACCCTGCACAGCTCGGCCGACGACGGCGCGACCTGGCAGGAAGCACTCGTGTTCGAGCCCGGGCCGCTGGACTACTCGGTGGTCCAGGCACTGGACGACGACGCGATCGGGATCCTCTGGGAGGTCGAGTCGCGCGAGATCCGCTTCGCCCGGATCGAGGCGAAACAGCTGGACGGCTGACGGCACGACGGCGACGGCGACGGCACGACGGCGAGGGCGGTGGCACCCGGGTATCGGGTGCCACCGCCCTCGCAGTGTTCTAGCGTGCATCACGCCCGTCGGCGCCGCCCTGCTCGGGGACGGCGCCGCCCTCGGTCAGCGGGCGTCGTCCTTGCCGCGTGCCGGGTTGTCGATCGTGAACTGCGGGGAGGTGTAGGTCTCCCAGTGGTCCGGGTTCTCCGGATCGCCGAGGGGCTTCAGCACCCGCATCTGCAGCACGTAGTCGCCATCCTTCACGGTCCGCACCCGTTCGTTCTTCAGGGCGTACGTGCCGTCCCAGCCGTAGACCTCGGGTTCCGGGGAGCGACCGAGGTGGTCCGTGGAATCGATCAGGCCCACGCCCGGGTTCACGAGCCGCAGCTTCCCCGTCTTCGAGACCGAGTAGGCCTTCATCTCCAGCCGCTCGACGGGGTACGAGAACGCGTAGGCGAGGTAGGGGATGTCCCCGTCCTGCATCGTGTACGTGCTCCCGCCCTCCGGATCCAGCAGCACGCCGCCGGCTCCATCGCTCACCCCGAGGGAGGGCAGGCCCATCCCCTGGTCGCTGAGGACGGGCAGCGCCTGGTAGTCGCCGGACAGGCCCGCGAAGGGGACCACGAGGTCGTCGTCGGCACTGGTGAACGTCACCCAGCCGCCGTAGATGAGGCCGTCCTCGCCGAAGTCCTCACCGAGGGTCACCTCCACCTCCGACGTGGCGCCGGCCGGCACGGTCACGCTCGACGCGGACGGGTCGGCGGTGCCTTCGGCGGTGTAGAACTGCGGGTTCTCCGTCGGCGCGCCGGTCGCGACGCCGTGCTGGACCCCGATGTCGTAGGTCTTCTCCTGGTCGGAGTCGTTGGTGACCCCGAGGGTGACCGTCTGCAGGCCCTGCTCGCCCTCGCCGAGCGAGATCGAGGGAGCGCCGATGCTGGTCGTGGTGTGCACTGCCTCGACCAGGTCGAGCAGGCCGGCGCCCTGACGGTGGACCGGCTCGAGGTAGCCCTGATCAGGTGAGAGCGACCAGGTCAGCGGATCCGCGGTGTTCATCATCGCGGTCTTCACATCTTTCGGTGCGAGGGCCGGGTGGGCCTGCAGGAGCAGCGCCGCAGCACCGGCGACATGGGGAGCCGCCATCGACGTCCCCGACTTCGCGCCGTGCCCGCCCTGCTCGAGCGGGACCGTGGACCAGATCGAACCGCCGGGAGCGGCGATGTCCGGCTTGAGCTCCAGCTCGGCGGTGAGCCCGTAGGAGGAGAAGTCCGAGACCAGCCCGCCGGTCGCGTTCTCGACGACGGTGGTGCCCTCCTGCCAGGCCCAGGTGACGTCGCCCGCGGCGGCCGCCTCCTGGAGCGCAGCCCCGTCGGCCTGACCGATCATGACCACGGGGATGGTGATCGCCGGGTCGCCCTCGACGGTGGGGTTCACCGCGCCGGGTGAGTTGTTGTACAGGATCACGGCGTCGTAGCCGGCCTCCTGGCCGGCGAGCGCCTTCTCGTAGAAGGAGCAGACGCCGCGTTCGACGAGCAGAGCCTGGCCGGAGCTGGCGGCGGGCGGGACCGCGTCGGCGGTGCAGCCCTGCGCGGCCTCGGTGCCCGGTTCGCCAGCAGGGATCAGCGCGAGCTCTCCCTCGGTGGGTGCGGCCGGACCGCCGGTGGCTGCGGCATAGGCGCGCTCGCCGTCGGCCGCGATGCCGAAGGGCGTGCGCATGTGGGTGTTGTCGACCGAGGCGACGGTGATCGCGTCGGAGGCGACGCCGGGGGCGCCGCTCGAGAAGGTCCCGGCCGCCCCCTCGTTGCCGGCAGAGATGACGACGGTGACGCCGTTGGCGGTGAGGGAGTCGGCCAGCTGCGCCGTGGGGTAGTCCTGCCAGGTCATGAAGCTCGCCCCGAGGGACATGTTCACGACGTCCGCACCGTCGGTCAGCGACTGCTCCATCGCCTCGAGGATCACGTCGGTGCTGCTGGTGCCGTCGCAGCCGAAGATCCGGTAGGAGAGGAGGTCCACGTCAGGGGCGGCGCCGATGACCTCGCCGTCCGCGCCGATGATGCCGGCCACGTGCGTGCCGTGGCCACCGCAGTCGTCGGGGTAGGCGTCGGGCGCCGCGGGGATCCCGGTGGTGGAGTCGTAGTCGTCGCCGACGTAGTCGTAGCCGCCGACGACGCGATCACCGGGGAAGTCGGCCTTCTCGTCGTTGACGCCGGATCCACCGAGGTCGGGGTTGTTGTAGTCGATGCCGGAGTCGATCACCGCGACGGTGACGCCCTCACCCGTGAGGCCGTCCACCTCCTGCACCTGGTCCACGCCGGTCATGGCATTGCCGAACACATCCTCCGGGCCCGCGTCCGCAGGCTCGGCGGGCTCGGGCTGGGCCACCTCGAGCACCGGGTACACGGCCTCTACACCGTCGACGGCGCGCAGCTTCGTGACGTCCGCGTCGTCCATCTGCACCGCCATGCCGTTCCAGCCCTGGACGTAGGTCGTATCGACCGTCAGCGGGATCGACGCATCAGCGGCGCGGGCGCTGACCGTGTCCTGGGCGGAGACGTTGGCCGAGCGGCTGCCGCCGCGGAGCACCGGGTCGCCGGAGACCTCGACGAGCCAGCGCCCGGGGATCGCCTCGGGCGCGGCGTCGAGGACCTCGTCGGGCGTGGGGGTGTCCACGCCGAGGTCGGAGGCGGATCCGAGGGGTTCGGGGCCGCCGTCGGCGAGCGCCGGTGTGGTCACGAGAAGACCGGCGACGAGGGTCGCGCCGGCTGCCGCCGCGAGCACTCCGCGCGGTCTGGGCAGGTGAGGGTGGATGAAGGGCATCGAAGCGTTCCTCCGGGGGATGGGATGGGCGGTGCGCTGCGCATCGTCGCGCCCGGGATCACCGGCGCGCACCAGCACTGCGCATCTCATCACGCCTGATGCACCGGCGTGAGCCCAATCACTGAAGATCCAGGCCACGATCGTGCAACGACGAGGCGCCACGGCTGCGCCGCCCGTGTAAGGGCCCATGCAGGCCCCGGTGACAGCTCGCCGTCACGGGAGTGCGTCCGACGGCTCCTCGCTCTCGCTCTCATGGTGCAGGGTGATCGCCTGGGGCGTCGGCAGCTCGTATCCGGGACGGTCGAGGAACTCGAGGGCCTCGTCCACGCGCTCGTCCTCGTCCAGCACCATCACGCTGAGCATCCCGAGCCGGCCCTCATCGATCTGCAGCTCCAGCGAGAAGCAGAAGCCGCCCTGATCGAAGCGGCCGGTGACCGGCCAGGTCTGATTCCACGGCACGGCGAGGCGCTCCGCCCGCTCGACGACGAGCATCACGTCGCTGCTCCCGCTGCCGACATCGATGACGCGGGTGGAGTCCAGCTGCGTGCGCAGCGCGGGGGTGCCGGCATGGTCGCCGCCGTCGGCCGGAGGCGCGAGCAGAGCCGCGATCAACGCTCTGACCTGCTCGGGCATTTCCACCGTCGCCTGGTCGTCCTCGGACGGAGCAAGCTCGCCACCGCGTTCGGCCCAGGTCGGCGTCGGCACCAGGTAGAGCGCCGCCGCGCCAGCCGCCCCGATCCCGGCCAGCAACAACCGCGGCCGCGACACCCCGAGACGATGGAGCCCGCCCACGATCCTGTGATCCAGATGCTCGGACAGGTCCATGAGGCCCAGGGTGACACCTCCGGTGAGGAGTCCGTCGAGTGCCGGGTCGAGCAGCGCCCCCTCTTCCGTCGTGGTATCCGCGACGAGCAGACCGCTCACCGCAGCCGTGCCCACCCGGTAGGCGGCACGGGTCCAGGGTCCGAGCCGTCGGGGCTCGATGAGGGTGAGAGCGCCCACGGCGCCCGCCGCGACGGTGAGGCGGAGCAGGCGGCCGGAAGAGATCGAGGTCATGAGCTGATTCTATGGTCAGTGCAGGATTCGCCGGCGAGGCGCTCACGAGTCGGAGCAGAGCCCCGCCCCACCCCTGCGATCCGGCCGCGCGTGCGGGCCCGGTACCCTCGCACCGTGAACCGCACCGCCGACGCTCCCTCGACCCGGCAGGACGCCCCGCCGTCCACCGACCGAGCCGCGCGGCGGGGATGGCTCCTGGTGCCCCCGTTGCTCGCCGTGCTCGCGACCGTCGCCTATGGGGTGCAGGGCACGCTGCAGTTCCGGAACCTCGTGACACGGTCATGGGACCTGGGGATCTTCACGCAGCTCGCGCGGGCCTACGGGGAGCTGCGCGCGCCGATCGTCCCGATCAAGGGCGACGACGTGAACCTGCTCGGCGATCACTTCCATCCGATCCTGGCGCTGCTCGCCCCCGTGTGGTGGGTATGGCCCTCGGGCGAGGCGCTGCTGTGGACCCAGGCGCTGCTGCTGGGGATCTCCGCGATCCCGCTGACCCGGCTCGCGATCGATCGCCTCGGCCCCTGGCTGGGCTCCGTCGCGGGTGGAGCGTACGTGTTCTCCTTCGGGCTCCAATCCGCCGCGTCCGTGCAGTTCCACGAGATCGCGTTCGCGGTGCCGCTGCTGGCGATGGCCCTGACCTCCCTGCTGCGTGACCGGGTGCCCGCCGCTGTGCTGTGGGCGGCGCCCCTGGTGCTGGTCAAGGAGGACCTCGGTCTCACCGTCGCCCTGCTGGGAGGGATCATCGCACTACGGCACCGGGACGATCGCGAGCATCGCCTGCTGGGATACGCCCTCGCCTGCTGGGGCGCGGGCTGGTTCATCCTGTCGACCTTCGTGATCCTGCCGGCGCTGAACACGGCCGGGCAGTACGACTACACCGACAACCTCGGCTCGCCGCTGGACGTGTTCTGGCCGGGGGCGAAGTGGGTGACGGTCCTGATGCTGCTGCTGGCCGCCGGGGTCATCGGTGCCCGCTCTCCGCTGATCGCCCTCATGCTGCCCACGCTGGCCTGGCGCTTCACCGGCACCGTCGAGTTCTACTGGGGATGGGGCTGGCACTACGACGCCGTGCTCATGCCGATCGCCCTGGCCGCGCTGCTCGATGCCCTCGGCGACCGTCACAGCGGCCGCGCCACCGCGTGGCTGCGGCGCGACGCCCCGGTGCCCGTGCGGCGCATCCGGGTCACCGCGGTCGCGGCCTCCGCCGTGGTCACGCTGATACTGGGCGGGTCGATGCCGGTGCTGGACGTCGTGCGACCCGGGAGCTGGGAGCCGACGTGGCGGGCCCCGTACGCCGCCGCCGCGCTGGATGCCGTGCCGGACGGCGCCGTGCTCGCCGTCGACATCACCCTCATGGCCCAGGCCGTGCCCGACCACGACGTGCAGTGGATCCACGGCCCCAACACGAGGGTCCCCGACTGCGTGCTGAGCGACGTCTATGCGTTCTCCTGGGCCGGTCAGCCGCCCGCGGACATCACCGACTGGGCACAGGAGACCTGGGGGACGGACTTCGAGACCGTCTACGACGACGGCGGGTTCAGCGTGGCGTGCCGGGCGTAGACGGGTGACGCATCACGGGATCGGCCTCTCGCGCCCGGTGCGCGACGACGGACGAGGTCCAGGGTCCGGCCGCCTGCGCCCGCGCAGGAGCTCGAGTATTCGATCGCCGCCGTGCCTGCAGCCGCCTAGGCTCGGATCCTGGAACCACCGCAGGCACCCTCATTCTTGGTACCTGCTATCCGGTTGCTGGACCCTCAGCATCTTCCCCCTGAACGGAGAACCTGTGGCCGACGAATTCGTCTCGGTGACCTCGAGAAGCGTGTCGCGTGATCGGCGGGTCTGGTCGACCACCGTGCATCGACTGCTCTCCCATCTCGCCGACGCAGGACTCGACGGCCTGCCGGTCCCGCTCGCGGAGCAGTCGCCCGAGCTGGACGAGGTCAGCTTCGTCGAAGGGACCACGGCGGTCGACGTGGTGCTGAGCCGCGATCAGGTCGAGTCCTTCGGTCGCCTGCTGCGCTCGCTCCATGACGCCGGCGCGGACTTCGACGCACTGCCCACCGACGTGTGGCAGCCGTTCGAGTTCCGGGCCCACGCCCCGGACCCGTTCAGCGAGAGCACCTTCCTCTCCGAGATCGTGATCGGGCACGGCGACACCGGACCCTGGAACGTCCTGGTGACCTCGGCGGAGTCCGTGTCCCTGATCGACTGGGAGTTCGCGGGCCCGATCGTGCGACTCGACGAGATCGCCGCCACCTGCTGGCTGGCCATGCGGTTCCACGATCCAGAGGTCGACGCGGTCGCTCCGCTGACGAACCTCGAGGAGAAGGTCGAGCTGCTGCGCGCCTTCCTGAACGCATACGGCCTGGAGCGTGCTCTCTGGCCGGCGGTCGTGCAGGGCATGAGCGACTACGCGATCCGCGATACGGCGTACGAGGCCACGCGTCTGAACATCTCGGCAGGCGAGGCGGCGACGGACGATTCCGCGCCGTGGCGGCTGGCCTGGCGTTCACGCAGCGCCGCCTGGATCATCCGGCACCGTGCCGAGATCCTTCACCTGCTGGGAGTCTGACGGCGTCCCTCACGACGGGGAGAACGCCGTCCAGCCACTGAGGCGCCGAGCGGTTGCTTGCGACGTCCTCGAGAGGTGAGCGCGTCGGAGCGATCGATCCTGGGGCGACCTCAGCCGCCATCGCTGGGATCGGTGGGATCGGTGGGATCGGTGGATGGATCGTTTGTGGACGGGGTGGTTTCCGGATCGGTCGAGCTCGGGCTCTCGCTCGGCGACTCGGTCGGCTCAGCTGTCGTCGGATCTGTCGGCTCAGTCGGCTCAGACGGATCGGTCGGATCGGTCGACGGATCAGCAGTCGGATCAGTAGTCGGATCAGTAGTCGGCTCGGTCGACGGCTCCGTGGTCGGGTCGGTCGGGCTGGGCGTCGAGCCGCCACCGTCGCTGCCGTCGTCTCCGTCGTCCTCGCCGCCTGCACCGTCGCCCGGGGGTGTGCTCTGGTCATCGGTCGGCGGAGCGGGCTCAACAGGGCTGGGGCCGACGGGACCGGGGTCCTCGCTCGACTCCGGGGTCGTGGGTTCGTCCTCGGCAGGGTTCTCCGACGACGGGTCCGGGTCTTCGGCATCCGGTGCCTCGGAGGTCGGCTCCTCCGTCTCCGGGGCAGGCGATTCCGACTCCGGAGTCGGCGAATCCGCGTCCGTGTCCGGCGAATCCGATTCGGGCGACGGCGAGTCCGGCTCGGGCGACGGGTCGGCGGTCGTCGTCCCGGGGCTCGCGGGCTCAGGCGTCTGCGTGGGGGCGTTGTCGGCTCCGCCGCCGTCGGACGGCGTGACCTCCTGGACGACGGTCGGGTCGTCCTGCTGGTCCCCGGCGAGCGCGGCCAGTGGCCCGACACCGGCGATGCCGAAGCCTGTGAAGGCACCGACGGCGGCGACGCTCGCAGCGGCCAGGACGATCGAGACCCGCGGCGTCGAGGCCGGCGAGTCCGTGCTGCGCACGCCCGTCACCCGTCGACGCATGGTTCCCCCTGTGCTGTTCCATCGTGGTGCTGTTCAGTCCTGCGGTGCTTCTCTCCGGCCACGACCGGGAGCCATCGATCGCGCTCCCCGGGTCACGACCAGATCCCAGGGTATGCGGGCCCCGCACCGATCTGAAGACCGCCGGGCAGAAATCATCCATCGTCCTCGAAGAGTTTCCTGCGAATCTTCATCGCCGGGTCGTACGTCTCGGATGTCGGGCCGACGACAGGCGACCCCGCCGATCGAGGGGACCGGGACGGGCAGGCAGGTCCGGAACAGCCGTTCAGTCGAGCTTCACGTGACGGGTGCGTCGGGACCGGGGATCCACCTGGGCCTGCTCGCGCTTCGCCCGGGCGGACTCCACCCGGATCCGCCACGGCGAGTACCGTTCCGCGGCCAGCGCGATCTGGAGGCCGCGGGAGAGTGCCTGATCTGTCGGCGTCGCCGGGAGCGCCGCGAGCTCGTGCGCGTGCTCCGGCAGCAGATGCGCGGCCCCGCAGGCGCTCCAGCGGGCCGCGATCTGCGTGATCTGGCTGCGGGTGTCGAGCATCGAGTGGCCGGCCCCGGGGACCTCGAGCAGTCGAGCCCCGGGGATCCGTGCGGTGAGCTCCCGGGCGATCCGAGGTGGGGAGATGAGATCCAGCGACCCGGTGATCACCAGGGTCGGGGCGGTGATCGCCGGGGCGAGCTCGTGCAGATCGAGCACCTCACCGGTGAACGGCGGCACCGTCCGGGACTTCTCACCGGAGATCACCAGCGGGTCCAGCGGTCCGCCGTCCGCATGGTGCCCGCCGCCGAGCTCGGTGTGGAGGATGCGGGCGGTCAGGTCGTACTCCATGACGTACGGCGTGGACTGCAGCCAGTCACGGTTCAGCACCTGCCGCACGCTGTTCCAGGTGAGCTGACCGCGACCCAGGGCGAGCAGGTCCACGAGGTCCCGTACGGCGGATGGCCCGCCGTGCTCATGGACGGCCAGCACCACCGGACCCGCGCGGTACCCGTCCACGACGCCCTCGCCCACGAGCCGACGCAGGGACGACGCGGTCGTCGAGGTGGCCGGCACGGTGCCGTCCCAGTACATCGCTCGCAGCGTCTCCTGCGCGATCTTCTCGTCGTCCGCACTGGTCAGCGGGGAATCCAGGACGAGGGAATGCACCCGCTCGGGGTGCAGGACGGCGAGTGCCTGGGCCAGGTAGGCGCCATAGCCCACGCCGTACAGCGCGACCTGCGGGGCCCGGGCATGGTCCAGCACCGCGAGCACGTCGCCGAGCACCTCACGCAGCGACATGGCATGGGGCGGGAGGTCGTGGCCCTCCGCGTCGAGGCGCGAGAGGCCCACGCCCCGGTGCTCCATCATGAGCACGTCGAGGCCGCGCCCGGCGAGGCTTCGACGCAGCACGTCGTAGGGCAGCACCGAGGCCCGGTCGGGCCCGTCGGGGAGCAGCAGCACGGGCACCTCCGGCGTTGCCGCGAGGGGCTGCTCGGCGCCGTCGACCGTCACCTCGTCGACCGGCGCTCCGGCCGACGCCGTCCGTCGCCGCGAGGTGCTGCGCGGGACGGTCCGCGCATAGCGCAGCGGGAACAGACGCTCGTCGCCGGCCGAGATCTCGCGGTAGACCGTCATCAGGTCGTTGCGGATCTGCAGCAGATCGTCCTGCGCGGGACGATCGAAGAGGTCGGTGGAGCGCACGCCGGGGAGCTTCACGAGCCGATCGTGCTCCACAGGAACGTGTACAGCAGGGCGTTCATCCGGGCCGCCTGCTCGTTGGTGGCCGCTCCCCCGTGCCCGCCCTCGGTGTTCTCCCATGAGCGCACATCCGCGCCGAGGGATTCCATCGCGGCCGTGAACTTGCGGGCGTGACCGGGATGGACCCGGTCGTCGCGGGTGGAGGTGAGCAGGAAGGTCGGCGGATACGGCTGCTCGGTGTCCTCGCGCAGCAGGTGGTACGGGCTGAAGGTGCGGATGTACTCCCAGTCCTCGGTGTCCGGATCGCCGTACTCGGCCATCCAGGAGTAGCCGGCCAGCAGATGGTTGTAGCGCTTCATGTCCAGCAGCGGCACCTGGATGATGACCGCCCCGAACAGCTCGGGGTACTGGGTGACCATGTTCCCGGTGAGCAGGCCGCCGTTGGAGCCGCCGCGCACCGCCAGATGGTCCCGGTCGGTGACGCCGCGCTCCACGAGGTCCCGCCCCACCGAGGCGAAGTCCTCGTAGGCACGATGACGGTTCTCCTTGAGCGCCGCCTGGTGCCAGCGCGGCCCGTACTCGCCGCCGCCGCGGATGTTCGCCAGCACGTAGGTGCCGCCGCGCTCCAGCCAGGCCTTGCCGATCGCGCCGAGGTAGCTCGGCGTCAGGGAGATCTCGAAGCCGCCGTACCCGTACAGCAGGGTCGGCGAGGGCCGCTCCGACTCCACGGCGTCGGTGCTCGAGATCTCGAAGTACGGGATCCGGGTACCGTCATCGCTGGTCGCGAAGTGCTGACTGACCTCCAGGCCGGTGGTGTCGAAGCGGGCCGGGGTGGACTTGATGATCTCGAGCTCGCCGGGCTCGCCACCGCCGGCGACCTCCGAGAGATCACCCAGGTGCAGCGTGGTGGGCTCGATGAAGCCGGTCACGGTCACCCAGATCCGGTCGTCGACGTCCGAGTCGACTGCGGCCACCCCGATCGAGCCCTGCAGCTCGGGGTAGAGGTCCCGGCTCACCCAGGCGCCGTCCTCGTCGCGGGTGTGGACCTCCAGGCGGTGCACGACGTCCTCGAGGATCGAGAGCACCACCGCGGTCCTCGTGATGGTCATCCCCTCCAGCGAGGTGCTCTCGGTGGGCTCGAACAGCACGTGCAGCTCGGGCTCGCCGCGCTGGAAGCTGTCGAAGTCGCCGACGACGAGAGAGCCGGACAGGTAGGTCGTCCCGTCGATCTCCCAGTCGCTGCGCGGGCTGAAGATGCCCAGGTCGCGGTGCGCGTTGGCCTCGAGATCGTGGGGGACGTCGAGTGTGGTGAGCGTCGGAGGCTCCTGCTCGCGATCCACGACGTGGACGCTGTTGTCGTAGAAGGCGTGCGCCTCGATCACCCAGTCGCGCTCCCAGCCGGGGGTGGAGTCGTGGGCGGCGAACACGGCCATGTCGTTCTCGGCGACCTCGTGCACCAGGAGTGCCTCGTCCAGCGGGGTGCCGCGGGTCCACAGGCGGGCCTGGCGCGCATAGCCCGAGCTCGTCATGGTGCCCTCGCCGAAGTCGGTGGAGGCCCAGACCGTGTCGACGTCGACCCAGCTCAGGCTCCCCTTCGCCTCGGGGCGGAAGAAGCCGCCCTCGGCCTCGGGCACGAAGGAGAGGGTCTCGAGGTCGAACTCGCGGGTGACGTCGGCGTCGGAGCCGCCGTGGGAGAGGTCGATCAGGGCGTGCCGATAGGGCTCGCCGTCCTCGAGGCCGACGGGGCGCAGCAGGCTCGCGCCGTGCCACACCCAGTCCTCGCCCTCGGCCTCGTTGAGCGCATCGACGTCCAGCAGGATCTCCCAGTCGGGGGCATCCGTGCGGTAGGACTCCAGCGTGGTGCGGCGCCACAGCCCGCGCTCGTGCTCGCCGTCGGTCCAGAAGTTGTAGAGGTGCTCGCCGCGCAGCACCACGCCCGGGATCCTGTCCGTCGCGTCGAGGATCTCGAGGATCTCGCGCTGCAGGGTCTGCGCGAGCGGTGCCGCATCGGCAGCATCGGACCCGCGGGGATCGCGCACCGCGTCGAGCTCGGACTCCGCGGCCGCGTTGTGCTCCCGCACCCAGGCCAGGGCCTTCTCGCCGGTCACGTCCTCGAGCCACTCGTGGGGATCGGAGGAGCCGTCGGGGGCGGGGAGCTGCGCGGCAGAGGTGCCCTGCGGGGCGGAGGATGGGCTCGGCGAGGCGGCGTCGGTCATCGGTTCTCCTTCAGGAGGTCGTCGGGGGAGGTCATGAAGTCTGCGAGGGTCCGGCTCCAGGCGGCTTTCCAGGCGTCGCGGCCAGCTGCCGTCTCCAGACCCTTGTGCTCGATGCCGAGCGTGCTGCGGGGCTCGGTCGAGGTGCGTCCGGCCGGGCCGCTCTTCGCCGTGATGTTCACGGAGACGCGGCTCCCGTCGGCCACCGCGGCGCGCCAGTAGCGCCAGGTCACGGTGTCGCTGAGGCGGGGCTCCTCGAGTCCCAGCTGCTCGCGTCGCGCGGGCGTCATGAAGGCCGCCCAGCGGTCGCGCACCGCGTCGAGGTCGCCCGGGACGGTCCGGGAGGCGGAGGCGGAGAAGTCGCCGTCACAGCTCTGCCCCACCACCCGTCGGCCGATGACCTGCTCATAGGCCACGGTCACGCCCTGCGCCCACCACTCGGTGATGTCCCAGCGCTCGGGCAGCAGGCGGGCGATGGCGGAGTGGTCGAGATCGGGACCACCGGCCTCGGTGATCCGCTGCACCCAGGTCTCCAGCGCGGTGCCGGTCCCGGACTCTATCGAGGCAGCTCGGGGGTGCTCCCGCGGCGACGTCTCGGTGTTCATGGGGCCACCCTACGGGGCGTCCGGTGCCGCACATCACAGCATCCTGGGGCAGGGGTCGGCATGGAACACTGGCGCCATGCGACGACGTCATCTCCTGGCCCTGGCCCCGACGGCCGCCCTCGCCGCCTGCACCACTCCCGGGGAGGATCCGGCGACGGACGGGAACGGCGATTCCGGCGGCTCCTCGGACGGCGGCACCGGCTCGGCGGACGGCTCGGACGGCGGGGGCCCGACCGACGACCCCACGACCGAGCCGACCGAGGATCCACCGACGGCCGCCGAGCTGCTGCTCGAGGAGCTCGAGCCGCGGGAGCTGGCCGGGCAGCTGGTGCTGGTCGGCATCCCGGCGGGCACCGAGATCCCTCGCGAGGTGCTCGCGGAGCATCACGCCGGCGGGATCTTCCTGCTGCAGGTGTGGGAGAGCGCCGACGCGGTGGACGCCGCCCAGGAGGGCTCCCGCCCCGACCTGCCCCCGCTGATCGCCGTGGACCAGGAGGGCGGGCAGGTGAGGATGCTGCGCGGGGATGCCGCCCGGAATACCCCGTCGGCCGAATCCCTCGGGAAGGACGGCACGGACGCCGTCGCCGAGGCGTACACGAGCATCGGCGAGGACCTCGCCGCTCTCGGCATCCACGTGGCCTTCTCCCCCGTCGCCGACGTCGTGGATCCCGCGCTGGGCGACGGCAACGGGCCCGTCGGCACGCTGGACCGCGGCTTCGGCACGGAGCCCGAGCAGGTGGGCGAGTGCGTCGCAGCCGCCGTCGAGGCGCTGGATGCCCAGGGGGTGGCGGCGACCCTCAAGCACTTCCCGGGCCTGGGCAGGGTCCGCGAGAACACCGACTTCTCGGCCGAGGGCATCGAGGACACCGTCACCGGGCCCGACGATCCGTTCCTGGGCTCCTTCTCCGCCGGGATCGACGCCGGCGCACAGCTGGTGATGATGTCCTCGGCGATCTACCCGCAGCTCGAGGAGGGCGTGCCCGCCATGTTCTCGCGGGCCGCGATCCAGGACCTGCTGCGCGACCAGCTCGGCTTCACCGGGCTCGTGATCACGGACGACATCGGGGCCGCTCAGGCCGTCGCCGACGTTCCCGTCGCCGAGCGTGCCACCCGTCCGCTCGCCGCCGGCGGAGACGTGGTGATCACGGCCGACGCCTCGCTCACCGGTCAGCTGGTCGACGCGCTCGAGGCGTGGGCCGCGGAGGATCCCGCGAACCTGGCGCGCGTCAAGGAGTCCGTGCTGCGCGTGCTCGCTCTCAAGGAGCAGCTCGGGCTGCTCACGGCTGAGTGATCAGGCCGGGCTCAGCGATCAGGCCCTGTCGAGCGATCAGGCCTTGTCGAGCGTGATCAGGTGGTTCAAGGGGCTGTAGCCGGTCCCGCTGTGACGGGAGACCTTCCAGCCCTGCGCGTTCTCGATGGCGCTCGCGAGGAACTCCCGGGCCGAGGCCACGATGGTCACGAGGTCGTCCTGGCTGCCGGCATCGCCGATCTCGCCGAGCTCCCCGGCGCGGCTGAACTCCTCGATCCGGGCGAGCTGCGCCGTGATCGCGGCCGAGAGGGTCGACCCGGCGCCGCGCACGAACCGTCCGGCCACGCGCTCCGCCCGCAGCAGATCGGTGCCGCCGGGGTGCACGAGGACGTCGACCGCGTCGTCGTGCTCCAGCCGTCCGCCGGTGATGAGCACGGCCCGCGGTCCGAGCGCCTGGAGGGCCAGCGCCTGCTCCCGCATCTCGTCGATCGAGGTGGCCAGCGGCCGGCCCAGCAGCTGAGCCGCCTCCGCCATGTTCGGGGTGAGCACATCGACCAGCGGCAGCAGGGAGTCGCGCAGCGCCGTCGCGCCCTCCGCGGAGATCAGCGCCGAACCGTCGCTGCCCACCATCACCGGATCCAGCACGAGACGTCCCAGCGACCCGGAGTGCTCGCGCACCGCCTCCGCGACGGCCTCGACCACGGCCGCACTGCCCAGGGCACCGATCTTGGTGGCGTCGAGCAGGAGGTCCGTGGCGACGGCATCGATCTGGCTGCGCACCACATCTCCGGGCAGATAGTGAATGCCGCGGAGCCCCTGCGAGTTCACCGTCGAGACCATGGTGACGGCGCTCGCCCCATAGGCACCGAGCGCCGTGAAGGTCTTCAGATCCGCCTGGAGGCCGGAGGCCCCGTCGGAATCGGAGCTGGCGATCGTCAGGACGAGGGGTGGGCGCATGCGGACTCCATCTATCGGTGCCGGGACCGGAGCGAGGTCTCCGTCGGCCTGTGCCCGGAGAGTATCAATCGCACCTGCTCGTCGTGACCTGGACCTGCTGGTGGCCCCGCTCCTCGTGCTGCTGCCCGGCCCGCCGATCGCGGCACCGTCGATCCCGCTGGTCGAGGCAGGTCCGTCCCGCGGGTCGTCCCGGTTCAGGAACGCCGGGCGTCGCATGCGAGAATCACCCGGGGACACGGGGTCCTCTTCAGGGATCCCTCGACGGGGCAGGGGCCCTCCGCGCCGGGGAGGTGGCGATGACTCAGGATCCGCACAGCGACGATCAGCGGTCGCCTGATTCCGGCCTGCCCGACTTCAGCGATCACGATCCGCATGAGCTGTCCGGGACGGGGCCTGCCGAGAACGGCGTGACCCTGGGCGAGCCCGGAGAGCGGGCCCGCCACCGGACCCTGGCAACCGTGCTGGCCGTCGTCGGCTCCGGGGTCGTGCTGCTCGCCGTCATCGCCCTCGTGCTCTCGCAGACGGTGTTCCGCTCCGTGCTCGACGAGGGCGATCCCACCGCGTTCAAGACCGGTGACCGGACCGCCGGCGGCCAGTCGGAGTACGTGCCCGATCCCGAGGACCCCGACCTCGCTCCCCCTCCGCCGATCTTCACCGAGAAGCCGACCACGGACTGCACCTTCCCGAGCGACCCCGGCTCGCCCCCGTCCTCGGACCCCGGCACGATCCGCGGCGGCGATCTCCAGTACACGATCCCCGACACCTGGGACTACCCGTGGGGCTCCGGTGACCTCCCCTATATGTCCGAGGTCAACGCCCAGGGACGACAGGTCGAGAACTCCTGGTTCAGCGTCGTGAACCTCGGTCGGGTGGTCTGGTCGGACGAGGAGGGCGGCTATCCCGGGCTCGAGAAGGCCGCGGTCGCGATCTTCCAGTGCTACGCGACCACCTCCGGGGTCGTCGCCTATTTCGGCGACCACCCGAAGGTCACCGACTACCGCTCCGAGGTCATGACAGTCGACGGCCATCAGGCGTGGATCGTGCAGGCCACCTACCACTTCGAGGACCCCGAGATCCTCGCGACCACGGACTCCTCGGTGGTGACGGCGATCGTGGTCGAAGGACCCGACGGGCCCAGCGCCCTGGCCAGCGACGTCGCGGCCGACCAGCCTGAGCACGTCCAGGAGCTCGCCGACATCATCGCCAGCCTCGAGGTCGTCGAATGACGACCCGGCAGACCGGCGGTGGCCGAGGCAACGCTCTGCTGCTCGGCGGGCTCTCCTTCGCGCTCGTGTTCCTGCTCATCGTCGGCGCCACCGTGGCCTATCTGGTGCTGCGGCCCGCTGCGAGCAGCGGCCCCGACAGCCAGAGCGCCTCCTCCAGCGCCTCCACGACGTCGACGGAGTCCGAGTCGCCCACCCCGACGGAAGTCGTCGAGGAGCGCTGCTACACCCCCGAGTACGAGCGGGCCTCCACCAACCCCTCCGGGAAGCTGCTCGGCGGTGGCCTCCAGTTCATCCCGCCGGCCGTGTTCGACGGCCGTGAGAGCGCCGGGCCCGCCTCCTTCCTCAATGACACCCAGGTCGCGACCGCGCTGGTCGAGGAGGGATGGATCTCGACGATCACGGTCGGCGCCGTCGACTGGCAGCCCGGCGTCGAGTACCCGGGCAACGAGATCGCCTCCCAGAAGATCGCGAAGTGCTTCTTCACGGACGGCGACTGGGGGGACAACCGTGCCCGCGAGCGCACCTGGGACGAGGAGACCACCACCCCGGTGACCATCGCCGGGATGCCCGGCTACACCACCCGGGCCATCGTGAACTTCGGCTCCGACGACCTCGAGAAGACCGACGCCACCGAGATCGTCGTGGTGGTGCTCGAGACCGAGCAGGGCCCCAGCGCCCTCGCCCTCGAGACCGCCGTCGGGGTCACCGACCATGAGGAGGCCGCTGATGCCGCCCTGGAATCCCTCACCGGGCTGGGCAGCTGATCGCCGCCTGGGCAGGTGACAGCCGCCCGGGCAGCCGCCCGTCGTCGCCCCCTGCTCAGACGACCGCCGAGGCGAGCCGGCAGAGGTTGTCCAGCAGCCGCATCGGCACGGGCCGCTGCTCCCACTCCTCGAGCGTCAGCTGCCGGCTGCGCGAGCGGTAGACGTCCTCCACGTCGTACATCTTCTGGATGAAATCGGTGCCGCCGACCATCATCGAGCTCTCCATGTCCAGCAGGAACGAGCGGATGTCCATGTTGGAGGAGCCGATCACGGTCACCGAGTCGTCGATGGTGACGTGCTTGGCGTGGAGGATGGTCGGGGCCCGGTAGAGCCAGATCTTCACCCCTGCCGCGAGCAGCTCCGAGTAATAGGAGCGCTGGGCATGGAAGACCAGGAACTGATCGCCGATCTCGGAGACGAACAGCTCGACCTCGACGCCGCGGCGCGCCGCGGTCACGATCGCGGCGAGCATCGACTCGTCGGGCACGAAATAGGGGCTGACCGCGCAGATGCGCCGGTCCGCCGAGTAGAACAGCTGGTTGAACAGGGCGAGGTTGTTCTCGAACACGAAGCCCGGGCCGCTGGGGACCAGCTGGCATTCGTAGGTTCCGGAGGTGTCGACCGGGGCCTGGACCAGGTCGGCCTCGGAGAGCATCTCGGCGGACTCGTAGTACCAGTCGGTGGCGAACAGCAGGTTCATCTCCGAGACGATGGGGCCGCGGAACCGGGCCATCGTCTCCTGCCAGTGCAGACCCCGACGGATGTTGGCGCGCTTGTTGTAGTGCGCGGCGATGAGGTTCTGGCTGCCCATCCACCCGATCTGGCCGTCGATCATCAGCAGCTTGCGGTGATTGCGCAGGTCGGGCCTCTGGAAGGCGCCGTCGCGGAAGGGTTTGACCGGCATCATCGGGTAGTGCTCGATGCCGTGGGCGTCGAGGTGGCGACGCATCGCCCGGTAGACCGAGCCGTGGGTGAGCGAGGCCCAGTGGTCGTACAGCACCCGGACCTTCACGCCACGAGCGGCGGACTCCGCGAGGGCATCGAAGAAGTCCTGGGTGGTCGTATCCAGAGCCATCGCGAAGAACAGGACGTGCACTTCGCTCTCGGCGGCGCGGATGTCCTCGGCCATGCGGGACAGCGAGGTGTCATAGTCGATCTCGAGATCCGCAGAGTTGTTCCCGGTGAGCGGGAACGCGCCGAGCTCGCGGTTCAGGTTCACCGCGGACTGCAGCCAGCTCGGCGAATCGGCATCGAGCTCGCTGTCGGGGATGTCGTGCGCCCGCACATGCATCAGACGGTTGATGACCTTCTGCTTCTCACGTCGCTTCCGCGGCAGCTGCGCCTTGCCCAGCAGCAGGTACAACGGGAAGCCGAGGAGCGGGAAGATCATGATCGCCATCAGCCAGGCGAGGGCTGATCCGGGCCGTCGGTTCCGCGGGACCACCACGAGGCCGAGGATCCGCAGGATCACGTCGATCGCCAAGAAGATGTACGTGATGACGACGACGCCGTGGTCGAGCACCCACTGCCACAGCTCGGCCATCGGGAACACCTCTCTGTCGGGAACGGAACGGCGGGCCCCCGAGGAGGGGACCCGCCGTTCCAGCATACGGGCGGCGCACGGAGCGCTCGCCGATCGACGCTGTCAGTCGCCGCGGAGGATCGCGAGGATCCGCAGGATCTCGATGTACAGCCACACCATGGTGGCGGCGAGCCCGAAGGCGCAGCGCCAGGCGTAGTTGCGCGGCGCGCCCGAGTTCGCGGCGCGCTGGACGTCCTCGAAGTCCATCACGAGGCAGTACGAGGCCATGACGACGGCGAGGCCGCCGATGATCAGGCCGATCAGCCCGTTGCGCAGGCTCTGCCCGGTCATGAGCAGGTACCCGATGTTCACGACGCCGAAGATCAGGTAGGCGACCATCGCCACGGAGACGATCTTGGTGAGCTTCGGCGAGGTGCGCAGCACGCCCACGCGGAACAGCACCAGCACGGTGCCGGCCACGGCGAGGGTGCCGAGCACGGCCTGCAGGGCGATGCCCGGGTAGGCGAGCTCCATGATCCCGCTGATGCCGCCGAGGAGAAGACCCTCGAACACGGCGTAGGCGAGCACGGCGATCGCCGAGGGCTGCTTCTTGAAGATGTTGACCATCGCCATGACCAGGCCGCCGATGAGACCGACGACCAGGGCACCCCCGGCGACCAGGGTGCCCAGCTGCTGCCCCTCGGGGCCGGCGACGGCGCCGAGGAGCTTCGGGGTGATCCCGACGGCGAAGCCGACGACGACGATGAGGCCCAGGGTCGCGGTGATCGCGTTCAGGGCGTCGCGCATCGTCATGCGGCCGGTGTCGTGACCGGTCGCAGCTGGCCTGCTGTACATGGCCTCGAGGTTGTCGGGGCTCTGCTGGTCGAAGCCCTGGGACCATTGGGTCCCCTGGGCCGGGCCGCTCTGCGACTGACCGAACTGGGGGGCGCTGTAGTTCTGCCCCTGCACGGCCTGGTCACGGCCGAACACGATGTTGTGGCGTGCCATGGCGCTCCTCACGAGAGAGATGGTGGGCCGACGTCAGGGACGGAGAGCACCGTTCCCTGGCGCGCCGACTCCCCTACTGTATCGGCGTTTCCCGTGCTTGGGCTGGAAGCCCGCTCCGCTCTCCGCGAGAAGCGCCGCCTCTGCGGGTGGCGGCGAGCGCCCGTCAGCCGGCTTCGGCGAGCGCCTGGTCGAGGTCCGAGAGGAGATCGGTGATGTCCTCGATGCCGACGGACAGCCGCAGCAGCTCGTCGGAGATGCCTGCCTTCTCCCGGGCCTGCGGCGTCATGGCCTCGTGGGTCATGGTCGCCGGGCGGCAGATCAGCGATTCCACCCCGCCGAGGCTCACGGCGTATCCGGGATAGCGCAGGGCTCGCAGGAAGGCGACGCGGTCCAGCTCGGGTACGAGCTCGAAGGAGAGCACCGCGCCGGTGCCGGTGGCCTGTCCGGCATGGATGCGCGCCTCGTCCTCGCTGTGGGAGCCGGGGTACCAGACCTGGGCGATGTCGTCATGGCCCCGCAGGTGGTCCACGATCGCGACCGCGTTGGCCTGCTGGCGCTCCAGGCGCAGCGGAAGCGTCTTGATGCCCTGGATCAGGCGGAAGGAGTCCCCCGGGGAGAGCACCCCTCCCTGCGCCTTCTGAGCGAGGGCGAAGGCCTCCGCAAGGCTCTCGTCGTTCGTGGTGATCGCGCCGGCGAGCAGGTCGGAGTGACCGGCGAGGTACTTCGTGGCGGACTGGACGACGACGTCGGCTCCGAGCTCGAGCGGGCGCTGCAGCACGGGTGTCATGAAGGTGTTGTCGACGATCACGATCGCCCCATGGCGGTGGGCGAGCTCGGTGAGGCGGCGCAGGTCGGTGATCCGCAGCGTCGGGTTCGCCGGGGTCTCCATGAAGATCGCCCTGGTCGCGGGGGTGAAGTCCGCATCGGTGAGCGCACCGAGGTCGTCCACGAAGCGCCCGGTGACGCCGCGGCCCGGCAGCACCAGATCCACGAAGCGGTAGGTGCCGCCGTAGACGCTCGCGGGCAGGATCACCTCGTCGCCCACCTCGAGGGTGGACAGCGCGGCGGCCGTGGCGGCCATGCCGGAGGCGAAGGCGAAGCCGTGGTCGGCGCCGTCGAGAGTGGCCAGCACGGTCTCGAGCTGAGCCCGGGTGGGGTTGGCGCCGCGCTGATAGGCGTAGCTGCCGTCCTCGCTGCCCGGGTCGAGCTCGAAGGTCGAGGCGAGATGGACCGGCGGGACCACGGCACCGTGCTCATGGTGCCGGAGGGTCTGCACGGCGGCGGTCTGGATATGCACGGGGCCTCCACGGTCTCTGCGTCGGCGCGGCTCCGGTGAGGCGGGGCAGCTCGGGCGCCGTCGCTCGGCGCCACTCCACTGTAGGCATGCGGGTTTCCGCTGTCAGGAGCCGGATGACCGAGTATGACGAGCTCCGGGGCGGAAGTCGGGGCGCCGGTCGGGCCGACCGGATGCGCCGGGGCCCGGCCCTCCTGCGGGAGAGGCCGGGCCCCGGCGGACAGGTGGTGGTTCTCAGACGGAGACGGGCTCGACGACCGGGAGCGAGCCGGTCATGGTGTCCTCGTGCTCGCTGAGGACCTCGAGGGTGCGACGGGCACGCACCCGCAGGCCCACCAGGGTCCCGATCACCAGGGTGAAGCCGACGCAGGCCAGCGCGATCGCGACGACCATCGGCGCCTCGTAGCCGAAGCCGGCGGCGATCACGGCGCCGCCGAGGGAGGCGCCGAGGGCATTGGCGACGTTGAAGGCGGCGTGGTTGAGCGAGGCGCCGAGCACCTCGGAGCGGTGGGCCACGCGGATCAGCCAGGTCTGCATCGCCGGGTTGAGGGACGAGTTCGCCGCGTTGACGAGGAAGAACCCGACCAGCAGGGCGACCAGCGAGAGGTGCGCGACCAGGAACAGGCCCACGAGGGCGGCGATGTAGATCGGGAAGCCGATCAGGAGGGTCTTGTTCAGGGAGCGGTCCGTGGCGGCACCGCCGATGACGTTGCCGAGGGTCATGCCGAGTCCGGCGGCGGCGAGCACCCACGGGACGGCTGTGGCCGGGGCACCGGTGACCTTGGTGGTGATGTCGGCGACGTAGCTGAACACGGCGAACCCACCGGCGAACCCGACGGCGGCGATGCCCATGATGATCCACAGCTGCACGCGCTTCAGCGCCACGACCTCTTCGACCATGCGCCGGCCGACGACCTTCGGCTCGTGCGGAATGGTGCGCTTCAGAGCCACCACGGTGGTCACGAAGATCAGGGTGATCAGGAGGTAGACGGCGCGCCAGCCGGCGGCCTGGCCGACGGCGGTGAGCACGGGCACGCCGATCAGGTTCGCGACCGTGAGCCCGGAGAGTGCGAGGGCCACGCCCTTGCCCTGGTTACCGGGCCCCATGAGGGAGGCGGCCAGGAGGGAGGCGACCCCGAAGTAGGCGCCGTGGGGAATGCCGGCGACGAAGCGGGCGAGCACGGTCAGCTCGAAGGTGGGCATGACCGCCGAGAGCACGGTGCCGACGGCGAGCGCCGCGGCGAGCGCGATGATCATCGAGGACCGGCTCCAACGCACGGAGAGCACGGCGAGGACCGGAGCGCCGACCACGACGCCGAGGGCGTAGGCGGTGATCGCGATGCCGGCCCTGGCGATGCCGCCCTCGGGGTCGGCGGCCATCTGCTCGCCGAGCAGGCCGTGCGCGATGCCGGGCAGCAGGCCCATGGACACGAACTCGGAGGCGCCGATGCCGAAGCCGCCCAGGGCGATCGCGAGCAGCGCGAGGCGGCGGCGGGCGGGGGTCAGCGGCGGTGGGGCGGTGCGGATGCTTCGGGTGCTGTCGATGGTGGTCATGAGTGCCTCGACCTTTCGGATGCGGATGTTCAGGGGCGGGCTCCATCGACCCGGCGTCCAGAATAAGGCAACGCTGTTGCGTTACGTCAAGACGCTGCATGGCCGATGCGGATCACATATCCCCCGCGCTCCGGTCGTCGCGTCCGCGCTGAGCGCCGTCTGTCACCGTCCCTGCAGGTCCCGGCCGAGTCTCGCGTGCACCGGTCCTCTGCCGCCGTCGGCTCAGCGCCGGCGTGGCTCCCGAGCGCGCCGAGACACGGACCACGTGCGAGGATGACCGGCGTGAGACAGACAACTCCCCTGGACCGCGTCGCCGGCGCGCATGACGCCGCCGTGCTCGCCGTCGCGCGCCGCGGCGACCCCGTCTCGCGGGCCGAGCTGGCCGACGCGCTCCAGGTCACGCCCCAGGCGATCTCGAAGATCATGGGGCGCCTGATGGGTCGAGGGCTGATCGCCGAGGCCGGCACGCTCGCCGCGGGCCCCGGCAAGCCGACCACGCTCTACCGCATCGTGCCGTCCTCCCGCCGGGCGATCGGCCTGCACCTGACCCGTTCGCGGGTGCACGGCGTGGTCGTGGACCTCAGCGGCGAGATCCTTGAGCGCCGAGAGCTCGAGATCGGCCGCCTGCAGCCCGTGCCCGAGCTGATCGAGACCCTCGCCACGGAGGCGCGCGCCCTCGCCGAGGTGGGCCCCGGGGTGCTGCTGGGCGCCGGGGTGGGCATGCCCGGTCCGGTCGACTGGTCCGAGGGCGTCTACCGCGGGACCTCCGACCCCGATCCCTGGCGCGGGGCGGAGATCCGCCGCCTGCTCCTGGAGGAGCTGGGCCTCCCCGTGCTCCTGGATCACGATTCCCGCGCCGCGCTCGTGGGCGAGACCTGGTCCCAGCCCGGCCTGCTCCACGACGCCGCCCTGGTGCTGGTCGAGGACGGCCTCGGGGCGAGCCTGTGCCTGGACGGCTCGATCGTGCGCGGCGCCCACTCCCATGCCGGCGAGGCCGGCCATACGGTGGTGAGGATGGGCGGGGCTCCCTGCACCTGCGGCCGACGCGGCTGCGCGCAGGCCGAGTACCAGGCCGCCCTCGCCGCCGGGGACGACGACCTCGCCGCCCAGGTGCTCGCCACGATCGTCGTGGACATCGTGCGCCTGGTCGACGTGGACCGTGTGGTCCTCGGCGGCCGCACCGTCTACGCCCACCACGAGTCGTCCATGAACGCGATCCGCGCGGCGCTGGCCGAGGGTCTGCACGCCGAGCCCTGGGTGCATGTCGAGGTCATGCTCTCCACGCGCGGCACGGACCTCATCGCCGTCGGCGCCGCCTGCGAGGTCCTCGAGCACGAGTACGGGATCCCCCAGGCGCTCGTCGGCCCCGGATCCTGACGTGGTGACGAGGACGCCCGTGGGTGAGGCGGCCGAGGGCGAGCCGACCGCCGTCGAACCGGCCGTCGATCCGGCATTGCTGAGGACTCTGGAGGCTGCCGGGCTCCCGGCTCGTGGGCCCTACCTCTCCACGCACGGCTGGGTCAGCCGGGCGTGGGTCGGCGAGGACGACGTGGTCCGGCTGAGCGACGGACGGTTCCGCGACGCCTACCGCCACGAGGCCGCTGTCGTCGGCCTGCTCGAGGGGTCCGAGGTCCCCCACGCTCCGCACATCGCGCACGGGGACGGGCCCGACGGGCCGTGGTCCGTCTCCGAACGGCTGCCCGGCCGCACCCTGCATGCGGCGTGGCCGAAGGCGGACCGGTCCGCGCGCCGCGCCCTGATCGAGAGCCTCGGCTCGGCGCTGCGGGCCCTGCATCAGGTGCCGGTTCCGGAGAACCTGCGGCCACCGTGGTTGGCCGATGCGCTCGCCGGCGAGCCGTGGCCCGCGTACCACCCGCCCGTCGTCAGCGCTGCGCCGGCGCAGGTCGAGGCCGCCCGGCGACGACCCGATCATGACGCACGCCTGCTCGCGGACGTCGCCGCCTGGATCCAGGACCGGATGGGGTTGTTCGCGGACGACCGCCCCGTGCTCGTCCACGGCGATCTGCACGGCTCCAATGTGATGATCGACCAGGGGCGTGTCACCGGGCTCATCGACTTCGCGGAGGCGTCGGCCCAGGCGGCCGATGCCGAGCTCGACACCCTTCTGCGCTGGTGCGCGCGGGCCGAGGAGTTCCCGCCCACTCCGGGCGGGCACGGGCTGGAGCGATCCACGCTCGCGGAGGTCCCCCGGTGGCTGCACGCCGCCTATCCGGAGCTGTTCCAGCGCGAGCACCTGCGCGAGAGGTTGGCCGTCTACGACCTCACGATGGAGCTCGCGATCTACGCGCACCATCCCGAGCCCGGCCCGCGCGGCACCGCGCAGGGCCGCCTCACGCGCATGCTCCGCGGCAGGAGCCACCTGGACGGCGTCATGAGCCAGCTGGACGGGCTCGTGGAGTAGTCGACCGCTCAGGCGCGGGCGCCGAAGATCGCCGAGCCCACGCGCACGATGGTCGCGCCCTCCTCGACCGCGATCTCGAGATCACCGCTCATGCCCATCGACAGCTGCTCGAGCTCCGGCAGATCGCACTGCTCACGGGCCTGGTCCCGCAGCTCCCGCAGCCCGCGCAGGGAGGCCCGCACCTGGTTCGCGTCGCTGGTGTTGGCGCCGATGGTCATCAGGCCCACGGGCCGTAGATGCTCGCTCGCGCGCAGACGATCGAGAATCGGGCCGACGGCCTCCAGCGTCGGGGCGAATCCTCCCTTGGACTCCTCCCCCGAGGTGTTGACCTGCACGAGCACATCGCGCACCAAGCCGGCCATATCGGCGCGGCGCTCGAGCGCGTCGGCGATGTCCGTGCGGTCCACGCTGTGGATCAGCTCGGCGAACGCGACCACGTCACGGGCCTTGTTGGTCTGGAGTCGGCCGATGAAGTGCCGCGGCACCCCGTTGTCCGCGAGCAGCGGATCGGCGTGCTTGGCGATCTCCTGAGCCCGGTTCTCCCCCACGGCGATCTCCCGGCCGCGCTCCCTCAGCATCTCGATCACCGTGGCGATCTCCTGCGGCGTGCGCGTCTTGGTGGCCATCAGCAGGGTGATCGCCCGACCATCGCGCCCGCTGCGCTCTGCGGCGTCGTCGAGGCGCGCGAGCACCCCGTCGAGGCGGGCGGCGAGCTGATCGGAGGCGGAGGAGTCTGCGGTCATGCCCTCCATTGTGGCCCGGAACGAGTCGTCCCCGGGAATCGGGCAGGACCGGCTCCCTGGACGGTCCCGCTCCTGGGACCGGTCGGGGTCCCGGGACCTGTCGGACTCCACGACCTGATCGGGTTCCGCTCCGGGAACCTCGTGCCCCCAGCGGGACTCGAACCCGCACTGTGCCGCTTTTAAGGCGGCCGCCTCTGCCGATTGGGCTATGGGGGCTGGCCCGTACGATCCATCCGGACCGCGTGCACCGAGCACTGTGTCTTCACTTTATGCTGGATCGCACCATGACCGCTGTGATCCGGTCCCTCGCGGACTCCCTGCGACGGTTCGGCGACGACCGCCTCGAGGCGCTGCTCCTCGCCCGACCGGATCTCGCCTCGCCCGTTCCCAAGGGGCTGGGCCCCCTCGCGGCCCGTGCCGCCGGCGCCACCTCGGCGCGTCGGGCGCTCGGAGCGCTCACCCTCCCGGAGCTGCATCTGGTCGAAGCGCTCGCCGTGCTGGACGACGGTTCCTCACCGGCGGACCTCGCGGCGGCGGTCTCCTCGGATCCGGCGACCATCTCCCCCGGCCTCGAGCGCCTGACCACCCTCGCCCTGGTCTGGGGCGAGGACGAGCTGCACCTGATCCGCCCGCTGCGCGAAGGTCTCCGCGCCCCGGCGGGCCTCGCCCCTGCCACCCCGGACGACCCGACACCGGCCGAGGCGGAACGCCGGGTGGATGCCGCGCGCGAGACCCTGTCCGAGGTGCTCGAGACCCTGGCCTGGGGCCCGTCGACCGTGGAGGGCCGCGGACGCCTCGCCGCCGCCCTGCAGGGTGCTGGCATCGTCGTGGCCGACGGCGAGGGCACGCTGCACATCCCCCGCACCGTCCAGCTGGCGCTCCGCGACGGCCGTGTCCGGCGCAGCCACGCCGCGCTGCGACCCTCCCCCAGCGGCTCCCCGCTCACCGAGCGCATCCCCGGCTCCCGCTCCGCCCAGGCCGTCGAGCGGGCCTTCGAAGCCCTACGGCTGCTGGGGACCGTGCGCGGATTCGACGAGGATCCACCGGGGGTGCTGCGCAAGGGCGGGCTGCCCCAGCGCGACCTGCGCCGCCTCGCCGACCGCGCCGGCACGACCACCATCACCTACGCCACCGTGCTGCAGTCCGCCTGGCAGGCCGGGCTGATCGGCCATGACGGGCAGGAATGGCATCCCACCCGGGACTGGGACGCCCACCGCGTCCAGGCCGCCGAGCAGCGTTGGGCGGAGCTTGTCCTGGCCTGGGCGCTCGGCCACCACCTCGCAGCCGTGGTCGGCACGCCCGACGCCGCGGGCGCGAACCGCTCCCTGCTCTCGGACCTCACCCGGCGTGACGGCGTGCGCACCCGTCGCGGCAGCCTGCTGCGCACCCTGCGCACCTGCCCCGGTCTCAGCATCGACGAGGACTCCCTGGCGCTCTCCCTGGCCTGGGCGTTCCCCCTCGTCCCCGCCGACGTGATCGAGGAGGAGACCGCCGCGCTGCTCGTGGAGGGCGAAGCGCTCGGCGTGCTCGATGACGGGGCGCTGACCGTGCTCGGCCAGGAGCTGGTGCTCGCGCTGGACGAGGACGTCACCCAGGCCGATGCCCGCCTCGCCAGAGCACTGCGCACAGCGGCCCCCGCCCCGGTGGACGAGGTGCTGCTGGACGCGGATCTCACCGTCGTCGTCCCGGGACGGCCCGCAGAGCGTCTGCTGCCCCTGCTGGACTGGGCGGAGGTCGTCTCCCGCGGAGGCGCGCTCACGCTGCGGTTCAGCACCGCCTCCGTCCGCCGGGCCCTGAGGTCGGGGCGTGATGCGGAGGCCCTGCTGGCGCTCCTGAAGAGCTCCTCGCGATCCCCGATCCCACAGGGGCTGAGCTACCTGCTGCAGGACGAGCAGCGTCGTCACGGACGGATCCAGATCTCCCGGGCCACCACGGTGCTCACGGCGGACGCCGAGGTGCTCGATCTCCTGCAGGTCGCTCCCGAGGCGGCGGCGCTGTCGCTGCATCGCCTCGCCCCGACCGTCGCCGTGACCCTCTCCGACCCCGGCTTCGCCCTGCATATGGCGCGCGCGGCCGGGCTCTCCCCGCAGGCGGTGGGTCCCGACGGCAGCGCCGCCGGCCCCGAGCTCGCGCACTCCCTGCCCGGCGGCCCGGTCGACCCGGACCTGGTCACCGTCGACGGACCCGATCTGCGGGTCCCGGCGTTCGAGGCCGTCGGCCGGATCCGGGCGGCGGAGGCCGGCGCGACGGACCTGTCGGTCACCGACCGTCTGCTCGAGGCGATCGCGCAGGAGAGCGAGATCGCGATCGGGATCGTCGACGGACGCGGCGGAGTGGTTGTGAAGCAGGTGCATGCGCTGTCCCTCGAGGGCGGCCGGCTGCGGGCCCGCGAGACGGGGAGCCCCGAGGAGTTCACCGTGCTCGTGCACAGGGTGACGCTGGGCTGACGGAAACCGACTCCTCGCAAGGACTTCTGCCGATGCCATCCGCGCGGAAGCAAACCGTGCACCACAACAAAACGGTGCCGTCCCCGAAGGAACGGCACCGCATCGAAGACGTGTCAGAACATTGCGACACGTGCGATCAGACGGAGGTGCTCACCACGACCGTGTTCGCCACCTTGTCATGCCAACCCTGGCGACGGCCTGAGCTATCGAAGGTCGGAGAGACATAGCAAGCCAGGGTGCCGAGCCAACCGATGAAAGGGATCAGTGCACAGATGCCCGGGATCAGGTAGCGAACGATGCCGGAGCCGATACCCGGCGCGTTCCCGTCACGCGGCTTCACAACCTTCACCTTCATGATCATCTTGCCGACGGTCGCTCCCCAGAAGCCGATCATGACGGCCTCATAAGCGTAGACGAGGACCATCGCGAGGGTCATCAATCCGAGGAAGCCGAGGAAGCCGACGCCGGCCGCGGCGCCGCTGCCGTCCTCAACACTCGCGGCGGCGGCGATCAGGGCGATCGCGACACCCATGAGAATGCCGAGCACAATGCCCAGGATCACGCCGTCAAGAATTCTCGCGATGAGCCGCTGCGACATGGCCGCCATCTTCACTGCGCCTCTGCCTGGGATCTCGATGTACTCGGCAACCTGGCCAGCCACGGAGCCGACACCCACCACTCCGGGCGCCGACTGTGCTGGGACCATGTTCGGGCTCGACGCGCTGTAGGCACCCGCTGGAGCAGGACTCCCCGTCTGACCGGGCTCCTGGAACTGCTGAGTCATATATCTGTCCTCAATAAGTTTGCGTGACGCACGACGCCATGAATGCCGACTGAATACTCGGTCCATGATAGCTGAAAGACGACTGTCCAGGAGCGTCAGTTCTCGCCGAGTACGGACCACTGGACAGCGCCCTGCTCGCCGACTCCGACGGTGCCAGCACACGGTGCGAGACTGTTTTTTGTCGTACTCGACGCGATCACCGACCGCGCGTGGGGACTTCTCCCCATAGCACATCAGGGTCTTCTCAGGGTTATGATTCCTCCTGACGTCGAGCGGGATCTCCGCGGCGACTGATGAAACGTTCAGGGGACTCAACCCTTAGGAACCTCGAAGGGACCACCATCATGACCGACCCGAACTTCGCTCCTGCCGCGCCGACCGGAGGCGCCCCCGTCAACAAGACCAAGTGGATCGTCCAGCTGATCGTCTCGATCCTCTGCGGCGGCAACCTCATCGTCCTGGCCCTCGCCATCGTGGGCCTGGTCAAAGCGGATACCGACCTCCCCCTGGCGAACAAGCTCTACAAGTGGGGCTGGATCGTCTTCGCGATCATCTGGGTCCTCTACATCATCCTGATCATCATCATGATCGCGAGCGGTGCCTTCACCGCTTCCGTCAACACCTACTGATCTGCGGATCCAGGCGCTGAGGCGCCGTCGATCTCTCGCAGNGGGAGCGGACGCCCGCCCCCGCCCGGCCGTCCGCTCCGTGGCGGATCAGTCCTGCTTGGTCTCGCGACGATCCTCGGACCACTCCACGTGGAAGGTGCCCTCGGCGTCGACGCGCTGGTAGGTGTGCGCACCGAAGTAGTCACGCTGGGCCTGGACCAGGGCGGCGGGGAGGCGCTCGGCGCGCACCGCGTCGTAGTACGACAGGGTCGAGGCGAACACCGGCACCGGGTAGCCGCTCGCGGCCGCGAAGGCCACCACGCGACGCCATGCCGGGATGCACTTGGCGATCTCGGTGGTGAAGTACTCGTCCGAGAGCAGCAGCGGCAGCTTCGCGTCGCGCTCGTAGGCCTCGGTGATGCGGTTCAGGAAGCGGGCACGGATGATGCAGCCACCGCGCCAGATGCGAGCCATGGCACCGAGGTCGATGTCCCAGCCGTACTCGTCGGCGCCCGCGGCGATCTCGTCGAAGCCCTGCGAGTACGAGACCAGCTTCGCGGCGTAGAGCGCCTTCTGCAGGTCGTCGATGAACTGGGCCTCGTCGGCGATCTCGAGGGTCTGCGCCTCGGCGGGGAGCACCTTGCGGCCGGCCTCGCGCTGCGGCGTGGAGCCGGAGACGGAGCGGGCGAAGGTGGCCTCGGCGATGCCGGTGACCGGGACGCCGAGGTCCAGAGCCGTCTGCACGGTCCAGGCGCCGGTGCCCTTCTGGGCGGCGCGGTCGAGGATGACGTCCACGAACGGCTTGCCGGAGGTGACGTCGGTGTGGTGGAGCACCTCGGCGGTGATCTCGATGAGGAACGACTCGAGGTCGCCCTTGTTCCACTCGGCGAACACGTCGCCGATCTCGGTGGCGCCCTTGCCCAGGGCCTTCGCCATGAGGTCGTAGGCCTCGGAGATGACCTGCATGTCGGCGTACTCGATGCCGTTGTGGACCATCTTCACGAAGTGGCCGGCGCCATCGGCACCGACGTGGGTGCAGCAGGGCTCGCCGTCGACGTGCGCGGAGATCTTCTCGAACATCGGGCCGAGGCGCTCGTAGGACTGCTTGGTGCCGCCGGGCATGATCGAGGGGCCGTTGAGGGCGCCCTCCTCGCCACCGGAGACGCCAGAGCCCACGAAGTGCAGGCCCTTCTCGCGCAGATCGGCCTCACGACGGCGGGTGTCGCCGAACAGGGCGTTCCCGGCGTCGACGATGATGTCGCCCTCCTCCATGAGGGAGGCGAGCTCGTCGATCACGGCGTCGGTCGGCTTGCCGGCCTTGACCATGATGATCGCGACGCGCGGCTTCTGCAGCGAGGCGACGAAGTCCGACATGGACTCCGAGGGGTAGAACTCCCCGTCGGCGCTGTGGTCGTCCATGACCTTCTCGGTCTTGCCGACGCTGCGGTTGTGGAGCGCGACCTTGAAGCCGTTGCGGGCGAAGTTGCGGGCCAGGTTGGAGCCCATCACCGCCATTCCGGTGACACCGATGTCCGCGACATCGGCGGGGGACGGAGCGAAGCTAGCCATGGGTTCTCCTCAGATCAGGTGACTGTCGAGCCGGGCCGGACCGCTGCGCCGAGGACGTCGACGCACTGCGGGGCCCGGTCCATCGCCACCCATTCTAGTGAAAAGCGCTCGGGGGTAGGCCCACGTGCCAGGGCTTGCCGTGGTGCGGTGCCTGGGACGCACCGGGGAGCACGTCGTGGGGCGCTTCGTACTCCACGGATTCGAGGCGGTCGACTCCCTCCGTCCGTCGACCGGGATCGTCCGATCGTCGGGTATCGCCGAGGGCGGCCCCGCCCGTACCGTGTACCTGCGTGCGCCGCGGAACGGCGCCGCGAGCCGAGCCGCTTCGGCCCCTGAGGACCGGCCTGCACGGGCCGGGACGCCGCGACCGTGAGAGAGACCCGACACATGACAGTCCCCCCGCCCCCGCACGAACCCTCCCCGTACGGACAGTCCGCCCAGCCGGGAGGGGCGAGCCCTCATGGACAGCCCTCCCCTGCCGGCGACTACGGCCAGCCGTCCCCAGCCGGGTCCTACGGCCAGCCCTCCGCAGCAGACCCTTACGGACAGGCGTCGCCCGCGGCGGCCTACGGCCAGCCGTCTCCCGCCGGGGCCTACGGGCAGCCGGCGCCTGCGGGCCAGGCGGGCCAGCCCGGCCCCTCGCAGGATGCCGCGTGGGGGCTGCAGGATGGCCAGGTCGGGTCGGGCGTTCCCGCTCCTGGGCAGGACCTCGGCGCAGATCTGGGGGCCGCCCTCAAGTTCGCCGGCAACGGGTTGCTGCGCAACTGGGTCCCGTTCCTGGTCGTCGGACTGATCTACGGCGTTATCGCCTGCGTGATCATCGTCGGAGGCGTCGTCGGAGGCATCTTCGCCACGCTCCCCCTGATAAACGACGTGGGGCCGACGGACGAACTCCCGGCGGAAGCCGTGCTTATCTTCTATGGAATTTCTTTGGGTGCTGGCCTGCTCACCGCGCCCTTTGCGCTGCTGTGGCAGTCGGGGTCAGTGCGTGCCGCCGAGGTCATCCTCGAGGGCGGACGGCCGAGCATCGGGCAAGCCCTCATCGGTCCGTTGCGCGTCATCCTGACCGCTCTGCTGGTCGGCGTGATCACCCTCATCGGCACCGTGCTGCTCGTCATTCCGGGCCTGATTGCCACCGTACTTCTGATTTTCGCGATCCCGGCGGCGGCTCGCGGCGCCTCGCCGATCGCCGCGATCAAGGAGAGCTTCACCCTGGTCAAGAACAACCTCGGGACCTCGATCATCATGTACATCTTGATCAACGCGATCGGTACCGTCGTCGCCTTTTTCTTCCCCCTGGTCATCGCCCTGGTCCCCTTCGTGATCCTCTTCGAGATCGCAATGTACGAGCGGCTGAACCGCCGTGAGCTCCCCGAGCCCGCGAAGGCCTGAGTCTCGCGCCGTCGACGGGCCTGCGGGCCGGCGGGCTGGCAGGTTGACAGGCCGATGGGCCGACGGGCCGACGGGCCGACGGGCCGACGGGCCGACGGGCCGACGGGGAGTGTCCCGGCACACCCCGTCGGCCCGTCGTCGTCCCGCCCCTGCGGCGTAGCCTGAGGGGATGACCGACGGCCCCCTCATCGTCCAGAGCGACAAGTCCCTCCTGCTCGAGGTGGGGCACCCCGGAGCGCAGTCCGCCCGCGCCTCGATCGCCGCCTTCGCCGAGCTCGAACGGGCCCCCGAGCACGTCCACACCTACCGCATCACCGACCTCGGCCTGTGGAACGCGCGCGCCGCCGGGTACGACGCGGAATCCGTGGTCGCGGCCCTCGTGGACAACTCCCGCTACCCGGTCCCCCATTCGCTGCTCATCGATGTCGCGGACACGATGGACCGCTACGGCCGGCTGCAGCTGCGAGCAGACCCCACCCACGGACTCGTGCTCCACGCCCTGGACCGTGCGGTGCTCGAGGAGGTCTCGCGGGCGAAGCGGATCCAGGGCATGCTGGGCGACCGTCTCGACGAGTCGACCGTGCTCGTGCACCCCTCCGAGCGCGGAGCCCTGAAGCAGGCGCTCCTCAAGCTCGGCTGGCCGGCGGAGGACCTGGCCGGGTACGTCGACGGCGAGGCGCATCCCATCGCGCTGCGCGAGGACGGCTGGCAGCTGCGGCCCTATCAGGCCGAGGCCGTGGACGGCTTCCGCCATGGCGGCAGCGGAGTCGTCGTGCTCCCCTGCGGCGCCGGCAAGACCCTGGTGGGCGCGGCCGCGATGGCGGCGATGCAGCGCACCACCCTCATCCTCGTCACCTCCACGGTCTCCGCACGGCAGTGGAAGAGCGAGCTGCTGCGCCGCACCGACCTCACCGAGGACGAGATCGGCGAGTACTCCGGAGCCACCAAGGAGATCCGTCCCGTCACCATCGCCACCTACCAGGTGCTCACGATGAAGCGGAAGGGCATCCATCCCCACCTCGAGCTCATGAGCGCCCGCGACTGGGGACTCATCGTGTACGACGAGGTGCATCTGCTGCCCGCGCCCGTCTTCCGCATGACCGCCGATCTGCAGGCCCGTCGGCGGCTGGGGCTCACGGCGACGCTCGTGCGCGAGGACGGCCGCGAGGGCGAGGTGTTCTCCCTGATCGGCCCCAAGCGCTACGACGCCCCCTGGAAGGACATCGAGGCCCAGGGCTACATCGCCCCCGCGGACTGCACCGAGGTGCGGGTCGCGATGCCGGCCGACGACCGCATGGCGTACGCGATGGCCGAGGCCGCCGATCGACCCCGGCTGGGGGCGGCCCATCCGGCCAAGAACGCCGTCGTGGAGCGGATCGCCGCTCGGCACGAGGGCGAGCCAATGCTCGTGATCGGGCAGTACATCGACCAGCTGGAGGAGCTCGCCGCCCATCTCGACGCCGAGCTCATCACCGGCAAGACCCCGGTGCGGCGCCGCCAGGAGCTGTTCGACGCCTTCCGCGCCGGAGAGCTCACCCGCCTGGTGGTCTCGAAGGTCGCGAACTTCTCGATCGACCTCCCCGAGGCATCTGTCGCCGTGCAGGTCAGCGGCGCCTTCGGTTCTCGTCAGGAAGAAGCCCAGCGGCTGGGTCGCCTCCTGCGCCCGAAGGCCGACGGCCGCACCGCACACTTCTACACGGTCGTCATGCGCGACACGCAGGACCAGGACTTCGCGGCGCACCGCCAGCGCTTCCTCGCCGAGCAGGGCTACGCCTACACGATCCTGGACGCCGACCAGCTGGACGCACCGGCCGCTGCGAACTGAGGACTCCCGGGCTGAGCGTTCCCGGAGCGGACGCTCGGAATCGCTAGAGTGTGCTCAGCGGCGACCTTCCTCCGAAGGCCGCTCGGGACACTTCCCCAGGACCCGACATCGAGGAGCGACCATGAGCACCGGACCTGAGAACACAGGACACCCCCTCGACCGCGAGCCGGTCGATCGTGCACCCGAGGCTGCGCAGCCCGCCGCCGCGGACCGTGCCCCGGAGGACCCGGCCGCCGGCCGCCGCGCCGCCGATCCGGCTGGCGGGGTGACCGACCCTGTCCGCGACGCCCCGCGCGAGAGCACCGGCCGCCGCGCCTCCCAGACGCCCACCGAGCGCACCTCTGCTGATCGGACGCCTGCCGAGCGGACGCTGGCCGAGGAGCCGCTGGAGGCTCCCCGCTCCGGCGGCAAGACCGCCGGACTGTGGATCTCCCTGATCCTCGGCGCGATCGTGCTGGTGCTGCTGCTGATCTTCGTGATCCAGAACAGCCAGAGCGCGAGCTTCGAGTACTTCAACGCCACCTTCGACCTGCCGCTCGGTGTGGCCATGCTCCTGGCTGCCATCGCCGGCGCGCTGGTCATGGCGCTGGTGGGCTCGGTGCGGATGTTCCAGATGAGCTGGACGATCCGCAAGATGCGCAAGCAGCAGGAGAAGATCCAGCGCGCTGTCCGCTGATCTCGCTCAGGAGACGTCCAGCAGATTCCCACACTGCAGGAGCACGGTAGGGGCATGAACACGACTGCAGAACAGGACTACGAGGCTCGGCTCCTCGTCGTCGACGACGAGCCGAACATCCGCGACCTCCTCGCCACCTCCCTGCGCTTCGCAGGGTTCGAGGTGTTCACCGCCTCCACCGGCAACGAGGCGATCCGAGAGGCCACCGAGCATCAGCCCGATCTCGTGGTCCTCGACGTGATGCTGCCGGACATGGACGGCTTCACCGTGACACGGCGCCTGCGGGATCGGGGCGAGCAGTACCCGATCCTCTTCCTCACTGCGCGGGACGAGACCCAGGACAAGGTGGCCGGGCTCACCGTCGGCGGGGACGACTACGTCACCAAGCCGTTCAGCCTGGAAGAGGTCGTCGCCCGGATCCGGGCCGTCCTGCGCCGTACGCACGGCGGCCATGACGCGACCGTCGACAGCTCCCTGGTGGTCGGCGACCTCCGCCTCGACGAGGACTCCCACGAGGTCTACCGGGCAGACGTCACGATCGAGCTCTCCCCCACCGAGTTCAAGCTCCTGCGCTACCTCATGCTCAACGCGGGCCGTGTGGTCTCGAAGACGCAGATCCTCGATCACGTCTGGGACTACGACTGGTCCGGCGAGGTCGGGATCGTCGAGTCCTACATCTCCTACCTGCGCCGCAAGATCGACGTCATCGGCGATCCGATGATCCACACCAAGCGCGGCATCGGGTACGTGCTGCGCGCCGCCGAAGGCAGCTGACGATTGGCGCTGCCGACCCTGCGTGCTGAGCGGCCCGTGTCCCTGTGGACACGGATCGTCGCTCTCATCTCGCTGCTGCTGGTCGTCGGCGTCGTCATCACCGGGAGCCTCTCGCTCTTCCTGCTCAACCGCACCCTCATCGAGTCGGTCGACAACAACCTCCACGCGAGCACCCGCGAGATGCTCGCCCTCGCCCAGGAGGAGCTCTCCGGGGACGCGGAGGACGTGGCGCCCAGCAGTGCGTACACCCCGGTCGAGTACGCGGTGGAGATCCGCGACGAGAACGGCCAGGTGATCCATCGCGACGTCATCCGCTACGAGAACTCCGAGGTCACGGTCCCCTTCCCTGATCTGAGCGAAGAGCAGATCACCGCCAGGGAAGGCCAGCCGTTCACCGTTCTGGACTCCTCGGAGAACCGCTGGCGCGTGGTCGCCATGGTCACCCCCGGGCCCGACAGCGGCGCCGTCTACGTCGCGCTGCCGCTGACCGGGGTGGACCGCACGATGCACGAGATGGCGCTGATCATCGTGCTGGTGGGAACCCTCGTGGTGCTGGTCGGCATGGGCCTGGGCGGCTATGTCACGCATCGCTCCCTCGAGCCCCTGCACGATGTCGAGGCGACCGCCTCCCAGATCGCCGGCGGTGACCTCTCCCGGCGCGTCCCGGTCACCGACACCAGCTACGAGGTCCACGCCCTCGCCCTGTCGTTGAACGAGATGCTGGTGAGGATCGAGCAGTCCTTCGCGGCGCAGGCCGCGTCCGAGGAGCACGCCACTCTCTCCGAGGCCAAGATGCGGCGCTTCGTCGGCGACGCCTCCCATGAACTGCGCACCCCCTTGGCCGCGATCCGCGGATTCGGAGAGCTGTATCGGATGGGGGCGCTGGGCACCGACGAGGACGTCGCCTCGGCGATGCGCCGGATCGAGGACGAGGCCCGACGGATGGGATCCCTGGTCGAGAACCTGCTGCGCCTGGCGCGCCTGGACGAGAACCCCGATCTCGACCTCGAACCGGTGGACCTCACCGACGCCCTCTTCGACGCCGCCCAGGACCTCCGCGCCCTGGACCCCCAGCGCCAGGTCATGGTGGTGTCCCTGTCCGGGACCCCGGTCTCGGTGCAGCCCCACCTGTCGATCGGTGTCCTCGGCGACGAGGCCTCGCTGCGCCAGGTCATCCTCAACCTCGTGGGCAACGCGAACCGGCACACCCCCAAGGGGTCGCCGGTCGAGATCGCCGTGGGCTACACGGCCCCCGAGACGGTGCGGATCGAGATCCGTGACCACGGCCTCGGCATCGACGACGACCAGCGTGAGAAGGTGTTCGAGCGCTTCTACCGCACCGACTCCTCTCGCGTGCGCTCGGCGACCCAGGGCGGCGGCGCGGGCCTGGGCCTCTCGATCGCGGCGACGATCGTGCAGCAGCACCGCGGCAGCATCGGTGTGACGGAGACCCCTCAGGGCGGTTCCACCTTCTGGGTCGAGCTGCCGGGCACCGAGATCGAAACGGGACGACAGAGCCGTCCCGACCAGGTCCGTTCGGTGACCGATCCCGAGCGGGACGATCGTCGGAAGTAGCAGTGGGTGCCGGTGCGCGGGTGCCCTGCGCCGACGTCGGGCGGCCCGAGCCGATGCCGGGTGCCCTGCGCCGGCGTCCGGCTGTCGGGTCAGCTCCCGTCGGCGAGCACCTGGCCGATGAATCCCGTGCCGCCCTGATCCCGGGCGAGGGCGTCGAGCTGGTCGAGGAGCTCTGCGGCGGCCAGGCGGCCCGCCTCCTGATGCGCCTCGATACGGGGCGGCGCCGCCGGGTCGTCACGGGTCATGCGGAAGGCTGCGGGGGCGGCGTCGGCCGCCGGCGGCAGCGGGTCGACATGCCCGCAGAGCCCCACGATCAGATCCCGCGGAACGCTCGTCAGGCCCAGCTGGGCCGCGTGCTCGGCGCTGCGGCGGGCGCGTGCCGCGGGGCGGCCGACGAGCGGGATGCGCAGCCCCGAGCGGATCAGGATCCGGGTCAGCTTCCCGTTGTCGACGAGGTGTACGCCCGCCTCGACGAGGCGGGGCTGTGCTGCTTCGGGCCAGTCGTAGTGGTCGAGGTCGAAGGACCGCGGCGGCAGGCCGACGAGCTCGGCTGCCTGGTGCAGCTCGGCCAGGGAGGTGTCGGAGATCAGGTGGCCCCAGAGAGTGCCGTGCCGCGGCCAGCGCGGGGTGTCGGCGTAGACGGTCATGGGTGGCCTCCGAGCGTGCTGGGGTGCGAGGTCCGGTCGGGGACGACGCGGGGTGAGGCCGAGCCTGCCAGACGGCGCAGCACCACTTCGAGCGGCCCCCGTCGGCCCCGGCGCTTCAGGGCCACGGCGCACGGGATCATCACCAGCCACACGGCCACCACGATCACCGCGGTGCCTGCCGTGCCGAGCCGGGCCCCGAGGTCCAGGGTGTAGGGCGGGAACAGAGTGAGGAACACGAGCGACTGCCCCATGTAGGCGCTCAGCGAGACCGCACCCAGGGCCTCGATGCCGTGCACGAGACGGGCCGTGACGGGCCCGGCGCCTCGTGCGGCATCGGGCACGGTCGGGGCTGTCCCGTCGGCCCCGACCGGCCGTCGGAAGTGGTCCGACATGAGAGCGGCCGCCGCGGCGAGTCCGAGGGCTCCGAGCAGTCCTGTGTACTGGTGCAGGACCCCGAGGCTGCCGAGCACGATCTCCGCGTCGAGGTGCTGATGGGCGGGGTCGAGCACGAGCACGGCGACCAGCGGGACTGCGCCGAGGAGTCCGAGGCCGAGGCCCCAGCGGGCGATCGGCACGAGCACATCGCGGTTCGCGGCGACCTCCTCGAACAGTCGCAGCCGGGCGGCGATCGCCCCGATCGCCATCGGGGTCAGCAGCCCCATGTCGGAGACCAGGGAGGTCGCGACCTCGGCGCCGGCCTCATCGGTGCGCAGGCGCAGGCTGCTCAGATAGTCGGGGGCCGCGGCCGAGGCATAGCCGTCGGATCCGGACAGCCCGATCGTCCCGTCGACCCAGCCCCAGACGCCGAGCGCCGGCAGGGCGAGGATCGCGGCGAACGGCAGGATCGCACGGTGACGGGTCGCGAACAGCACGCAGAGCATCCCCACCATCGCGTAGGCGACGAGGATGTCGCCGCTGAACAGCAGGATCGCGTGGGCGAGGCCGATCGCGAGCAGAGCGATGTGGCGTCGCAGCATGCGCAGCACGAAGTGTCCCGTGCGCTCCCCGGCCTCGCGCGAGCGGCGGTAGATGATGCCGATGCCGTAGCCGAAGAGCATCGCGAACAGCGGGAAGCCGCGGTTGTCCGCCGTGAGACCGATCAGGACGTCGACGATCCGGTCGGGCACGGTGGCGTCGACCTGCTTGAGGAGCACGGTCCACGAGGAGCCGTGCAGCCAGCCGATCGTGTTGGCCAGGGCGATGCCGAGCAGAGCCAGGCCGCGGGCGAGGTCCGGGCCACCGGCGCGGCGGGCCAGAGGTACGGAGCCGGTGCCGGCGACCTGGGTCATCAGGACCTGTCGGCCGGGGTGCCCTGGTGGTGGCGCAGCAGCCAGCGGCCCTTCTCCCGCACCCACACGGAGCTGCGGGCGACGCCGCCGGAGGGCCCTGTGGTCCGGTACTGCAGCAGCACGATGCCGGGGGCGAGCTCGTCGGCGACGAACTCATCGGCCTCCAGGCCGGGGACCGGGGCGAGATGGGCGAGGATCTCGTCGCGGTCATAGCTGCGACCGCTCGCACCGATCTCGGTGAAGGCCGGGTGGAGCAGCTCGGCGGCGCTGGGGGCGTCGGCGCGCAGCAGGTCCGACAGCAGCGCCTGCTCGCGCGCGGTGATCTGCTCGAAGTCGGTCGCGCCAGGGGCGTCGGCGGCGAGCACCGTGTCCTCACCGGCGGTGCTGCAGGAGGCCCTGCCGCGAGAGGTCGCGACGGGCTCGGGGTCGCGCTGCTCCAGCAGGCTGAAGAGGTCGTCCTCCGGCATCGCGCTCGGGGCGGGGCGGGACGGGGTCGTTGAGGCCGCGCCTGAGGCTGGGGCAGCGGCCGGCGCAGTGGCAGTGGCAGCGGCAGAGGACGAGGGCGAGGAAGATCCCGTGGAGCTGCCCGTGTACCCGGGACCGACCTGCGGATCCTGCTTCCTGGAGAAAGCGGTCGCGGCGGCGTTGGCGCGCACGTCCGCCGCTTCGTTCATCGCGTGCCCGGAGTGGCCCTTGACCCATTCGAACTCGACGCTGCGGCCGGCCAGGGCGCGGTCGATGTCCTGGAGGAGCTCGACGTTCATCACCGGCTTGCCGTCCTTCTTGCGCCAGCCCTTGCGCTTCCAGCCCGGCATCCACTTCGTGACCGAGTTGATGACGTACTGGCTGTCGCACAGGATGTGCAGGTGCTGATCGGCGTCGACGGCGGTGGCCTCGAGCAGGTCCAGCACGGCCTTGAGCTCGCCCATGTTGTTGGTGCCGTGGGGCCAGCCGCCCGCGCGCCAGGTGGAATCGTCGATGTACCAGGCCCAGCCGGCCGGGCCGGGATTGCCCAGGGCGGAGCCGTCGGCGGCAGCAGTGATGGTCATGGACCAATCGTTCCACAGCGGGCCGACGTCCCTGCACGTGGCCGCGCCGTGCGCCGTCCGATGCGGGGTTCCTCTCGTGGCGCGTCGTCGTGCTGCGGCGTCGCCGCTCGTCAGCGCAGGCGGGCCACGGTCATCCCGGCGGTCGTGGGCGGCTGGTCCATGGCGAGCATCGCCGCGGGCAGGTCCTCGAGGTCCAGGATCCGGCCGACGGTGCGGCCGAGGTCCAGGCGTCCGCTCGCGATGTCGGCGAGCAGGTCGCGGTACTCGGCGACGGCGAGGCCGTGGCTGCCGAGGATCTGCAGCTCCTGCCCGATCACCTGCCCCATCGGCAGGGCGGGGTCCGCGTCCTCGCCCAGCAGCAGGCCCACCTGGACGTGCCTGCCACGGGGGCGCAGCGAGCTGATCGCCGTGCGGGCTGTCGCCGCGGAGCCCAGGGCATCGAGGGTGACGTGGGCACCGCCGCCGGTGGCCTCGCGCACCCGCTCGACGATGTCGGGGCCCGACGCGAGGGCCGTCGCGCCGAGCTCGGCGGCGGCCGCGAGCGCGTGCTCGGAGACGTCGATCGCGACCACGTCGGCGCCCGCGGCGAGGGCGACCATCACGCAGGCGAGGCCCAGTCCGCCGCAGCCGAACACGGCGACGCTCTCCCCGGCGCCCACGCGGGCCTGGGTGAGCACGGCGTGATAGGCCGTGCCGACGCGGCAGCCGAGGCCGGCGGCGAGGGTCATGTCGATGCCGTCCGGCAGGGCGACGAGGTTGTGGTCCGCCTCGATGACCACGACCTGCTCGGCCCAGGATCCGGGCAGGTCGAAGCCGGGCTGGTGCTGGTCCGGGCACACCTGGGGCGCTCCGGCGAGGCACTGCTCGCAGCGTCCGCAGGAGAGGATGAACGGTGCGGTGACCCGGTCCCCCGGCGCGAACCGCGTGACGTCGGCGCCGACCTGCTCGACGACGCCGGCGAACTCGTGACCGGGGATGTGCGGGAGGTGCACGGAGTCGTCATGGCCCTGCCAGGCGTGCCAGTCGCTGCGGCACACCCCGGTGGCGTGGACGGTCACAACCGCGCCGCGGGGTGGGCACTCGGGGTCGGGGACCCCGACCAGGGACGGCTGCTCACCGAAGGCGTCGTAGCGTACTGCTCTCATGGGGCCATCCTCCCGCAGCCCGGTCGGTGCGCGCCGGGACGATCACACCAGCCCTTCCGGAGACGCCACCGAGCCGGTGAGCGACCGCGCAGCCGACCGGAGCGCTCAGGCCGTACGCGCCCAGACCCTCGAGCGCTGATGCAGGACGAGCAGGCCGCCAGCGATCGCCACCACTGCCACGGGAACGAATGCGACGGACGACGCGGGTTCCGCAGCGCCCTGTCGACCGAGCACCGTCCCGAGCACCAGGACGAGCATCTGCACCCCGTAGATCGCGAAGGTCACGAGGAGGTACATCCCGAAATACGACAGCAGAGCCCGGCCCCACACCACCGTCGACGAGCTGCTCAGCGCGTCACGGCCCACCCAGAGATGCGACCACATCACAGCCGGCACCCATACCGCCAGGTCCTGCCAGTAGTAAAGGGTCGGTGCGGGCAGGAAGTATCCGGCCACCTCGATCCGTCCGAGGGTCGCGGGCTCCACCACGCCGCCGTGCGGGCCGAGCAGGACCGTGACGGCCGCGACGAGCAGCAAGGCCATCTGTGCGAGCAGCACGAAGCGCACTCGGGCACGCACGTGGGCGGCCCGAGAGATGCCGAGCGTCCCCCGCAGCACGCTCTCCCTCATCGGATCCCGGGGACCTGCTGCGACGGGCACGGCGACTGCGAGCAGGATAGGCACGATGCCAAGCCGCGCGAGCTGTCCGACCGCGAGGAGCAGGACCGCCAGCGCGACGACACCGCTTCCCCACAACAACGGGCGTTGGAGGGTGAGCTCGAGGCGGAGGGCGCGGTTCGGCGGTGCCCCGGAAGTCCCGCGCAGTGTGGCGGTCACGCGAGAGCCTCCGTGTCGTGGCGGCCGCTCCGGGCGGCGAGGGTGAGGCTGACGATCTCAGGCAGGGTCGGCTCCCGCAGCGCGGTCCCAGGAGGGAGACCGACGGCGTCCTCGACGGCGATCAGCGCCTCCCGGGCACCGTCGCCCCCGACAGTGCGCGCCCCGCTGGGTACGGAAGGAGCGCCAGAGGGGTACATGGCGACGACGTGGCTCTCGACGAGCTCGTCGACGTCGCCCTCGAGCACCGTGCGGCCCGCGTGCAGCACCACGAGGTGGTCGATGAAGCGATCCATCCCGTCGAGATCGTGAGTGGAGATCAGGATCGAGCGATCCTGCTCTTCTGCGAGAAATCCGCGCAGAGTGTCCAGCAGGTCGGTTCGGGCGAGCGGATCGAGCCGCGCGAACGGTTCGTCCAGGATGAGGAACCGAGGATCAGCGGAGAGAGCGTGAGCGATCGAGAATTGGGTGGCCAGCCCAGCGGACAGGGACGAGATCATCGCGTTCGGGCGGATACGGTGTTCCCTGAGCATCCGGGTGAAGCCGTCGGCATCGAAACGGTCACCCAGTCGTCGGCGCAGCGCGATCACATCGCGCGCCGTCCACTCCTCGGGGAAGACGGGCTCATCCGGCACGACACCGACCCAGGGCGTGATCGCGCACGCCGCCGGGCCGATGGAGCTACCTAGGACCTCGACGATTCCGGTCGCTGGCCGCAGGATGCCGGTAAGCGTGCGCAGCAGTGTCGTCTTCCCTGCGCCGTTCGTGCCGACCAGCGCCGTGGCGCGCCCCCTCGGTGCCGTGAGGCTGACATCCTCGAGAGCTCGGATCGGGGCACGTAAGCGGCCGCGGGGGTGCGGGATATCCACCGCCAGGTTGTCGACCCGGGCGGCGGGAGCGAGAGCGGGAGGGAATTGACTCACGCGAGCCTCCTGGGATGCGTCGAGCTCTGCATCGGACGGGTCATGCCGTCACCGCCAGATGCGTCGGGAGGCCCGAGTCGAGCTGAGCGATCCAGGCGCGCACGCGCCGTCTCAGCAGCAGGGACAGCAGCACGATGGCGAGCACAAGGATCGCAGCCGCGGCGATCAGCGACGGCCCGCCCCCGCTGCCGAGCACATCGAAGGTCATCAGGGGCCCGATGACGACGGCACCGAGCAGACCGGCGCAGAAGTAGACGGCCAATGAGGTCAGGAGCATCCCTCGACCCGGCCGGCGCGTGACGCACTCGCCACCGACGAAGATCGCGACGACGAGCATCACGGTCCCGGAGTACAGGGTTCCCACCGGGACGACGAGGAGCGGCGAGAGCGACGGTGCACCGGAGACCGTGAACGTCGGCCCTGCGCCGCTGACCGGTTCCCGTCCCACTGCCGTGGAGAGCAGCGTCGCAGCAGCCGCGGTGACGATCAGGGCGGTGGTCTCCACGGCGATCACCGCCGACCTCCCTCGCACCCGGTCAGCGCGCGAGAGGCCGAGACCTGCGCGGAGCTCCTCGCGCTCGAGCGTGTCCGCCCTGCCGTAGCGGTACCAGGCCAGCGCCGCCCAGATCGGGAGCACCGTCGTGAGCGCGTCCGTCAGCACAGCGGCGGCGGCGAGGCTCAGCACGCACAGCAGCATGCTGGTGCCGAATCGTCCGCTGTTCAGGCGCAGGTCCGCGATGAAGGCCTGTCTGGTCGTGGTCATGCCGCGTCTTTCCTCGGGTCGGGACGACGCGTTGCCGTCGCGGCGCGCAACCAATGCGTGACGAGTTCACTCACACCGGGGCGACGGAGATCGGCCCCTGGGGGCAGCCCCGCGGCCTCCTCGAGATGCACCAGAGCACGCGTGGTACCCCCGGTCGTGACGGCACCGATCATCGGCGAGGCGATGCTGTCGCCGTCCATCCCCGGTCCGGCACTGTCCTGTTCGAGCAGGAGGAACTCCTCGCGCAGCATCTCCACGTCCCCTTCGAGCACGTTTTGACCCTGAGCGATCACGATGAGGTGGTCCACGAAGCGGTCCATGCCGTCGAGGTCATGGGTCGACAGCAGGACCGTGCGGCCTTCCCGTGCCATCAGGGTGCGGAGATCATCGACCATCTCGGTGCGGGCCAGCGGATCCAGACGGGCCAGCGGCTCGTCGAGGATGAGCAGACGGGGGTCATGCGCCAGGGCTGCTGCGACGGCGAGTCGGGCGAGCTGCCCCCGGGAGAGTCCGCCGACGGACCTGCCTGCGGGAACGCGATGCTCGGCGAGATACGCGTCGAACCGTGCGCGGTCAAAGTGCCGGGCGGTCGAGCTGTGCGCCCGAGCGACGTGGCGCGCGGTCCACCGTGCTGGGTAGGCGGGGGCATCCGGGACGATGGCGACGCCGTCCGGCAGCCCGACGGTGGCCGGCCCCAGCGACGTGCCGAGCACCTCGATGCTCCCGTCGGAGAAGGGCACCGCGCCGCTCAGCACCCGCAGCGTCGTGGTCTTCCCGGCGCCGTTGGTGCCGACGATCGCCGTCACCTGTCCTGTCGGCACCGTGAAGGAGAGGTCGCGGACGGCACGGATCGGCGCTGCGTACGGACGCTCGTCGGAAGGCAGCTCGACAGCCAGGTCGCGCACGACCACTGCGGCGGCCTCGGGCTCATCGGGCGCATCGAGGTGCGCAGGTCGAAGCGAGCGGGCGTTGTGGGCAGACGACGGGTCAGAGGGCAGGAAGCTCATCGGTCCTCCTCCTCGAGGGCGTGGGTGAGTCGGTCGTGGAGCTCGTCGGCGCCGATCCCGGCAGTACGAGCGGTGCGGACGGCCTCGGCGAGGGACATATCGACGCGCCCCAGGGCGCGGCTGCGCACCTGGTCGGGCTGCTGGGCCCGGACGAAGACACCCTTGCCGCGCACCGCGTCGACGAGCCCGTCGGCCACCAGCTCGTTGTAGGCACGGGTGGTGGTGATGACGCTGACCCGCAGGTCACGGGCGAGGACGCGGATCGAGGGCAGAGCCTCGCCCGCCGCGAGGTCACCGCGCAGGATCAACTCGGCGAGGCGGGCGCGGATCTGTTCGTAGATGGGTTCGGGGGCGGACGGGTCCAGCGGTATGTGCATGGCCCCACTCCCCGTCGTCCAGAACGATCAACTGAGCCTACTGTTCATATTCACTATGAACAGTGGGGGCGGGTGATGTCAAGCGGCGGCGTCACGCGGCGATGTCACGCAGTGCTGGCAGAGGCGATGCCGAGCGGTGACGTCACGCGGAGCAGTCGAAGTCCGGACGCCGGGACGGCGAGGGCAGCTGTCAGGCGACCGGCTTCTCATAGGTCGCGTAGACGCTCTCGCGCACGAAGCCGAGGGCGTCGTAGAGGCGGGTCGCGCCGGTGAGCGATTCGGCGTCGACCTCGAGCTCGGCGCTCGAGTACCCGGCCTGCGATGCCGCCTCGAGGGTCCGCGCGAGAACTGCGCGGGCGATGCCGCGACCGCGGGCCGACGGGCGCGTGCCCACCAGGGCGATGTGCAGCACCCCGGGCTTGTCCTCGGAGGTGATCACGTAGCCGAGCACGGACCCGTCGGCGTCCACCGCGACGCTCGAGAGCTCACGCCGCGAGGTGTGGGAGGACCACCAGATGTTCCAGCGCTCCGCAGTCACCGGGGCCGATCCCCAATGGTCGGCGAACGCATCGAGGTGGGCGAGGCGGGTGGCTTCTCGCTCCGAATCCTCCGGGGCGCTGACCCGCACCCCCGGCAGATCGACCGTCGGGAGAGCCGCTCCGGGCAGCTCGCGCACCATGGTCAGCCAGCTGCGGGCGCGCTGGTAGCCGCGCTGGGCGAGGAGCGGGCGCACCTCGGCGCCACCGGTGAGCGGGGCGTCCGTCGGTGCGTTCGCCTGTGCTTCCGTCGCGGCGTCCGCCTGTCCGTCGACCTCGGGGTCCCGGCCTCCGGAGACGCGGAACACGGCGATCGCGACGTCGGGGTGACGCTCGGCGGCGAGCTGGGCGGCGCGGGCCTCGGCCCAGGTGAACAGCTCCGTTCCCAGGCCCTGGCGGCGGCGAGCGGGGTCGACGGTGCCCATGAGCTGGCAGCGCACCCGCCCCTCCGAGTCGGGGGCGGTCGAGACGTCGACGGCGCAGAAGCCGAGCAGCTCCTCCCCCTCGCGCACCGCCACGGAATCCCGGGCGAGGTCGAGGTCGGGCATCGAGAGCCATTCGCGGATGCTCGGCTCCTCGGCCGGCTCGCCGGACTGCTCGACAACGTCCACGCGGTTCAGCAGGGCGGTGAGGGCAGGGACGTCCTCGAGGGTCAGCGGGGTCCAGGTCAGAGAGGTAGGGGGCAGGGCGTTGGTCGTGGAGGTCACCGGTCAAGTGTAGGGAGCCGGTACACGCTCACGTGGCTGCCCGACTCCGCGGTGAACTCGGCACGGTCCCAGTCCGCCCAGCGGCTCTCGAGCGTGAAGCCCGCCAGCTGCGCCATCAGATCGAGCTCGGCGGGCCAGATGTACCGCTGCGGCGTGCGGCCGATGCTCGCCTCGCGGGACCCGTCCACCTCGGGGTCGAAGCGCACGTGATGGGACACGAGGACCTGGCGCAGGGTGTCATAGGTGTCGACCAGCAGGTAGCCGGGCTCGGAGTGCTCGAGCGTCCCTCCGGTCCCCGGGGTGAGGGAGCGCAGGTCCGGCACCATCAGCTCGATCACGAAGCAGCCGCCCGGAGCGAGGTGGCGCGCGGCGTTGCGGAAGCACTCGACCTGCTCCTCCTGGGTGAGCAGGTTCGAGATCGTGTTGAACACCAGGTAGACGAGGGAGTAGCCCTCCCCCGCCCGTGCGGTGGTCATATCGCCGGCGACGACCGGGATCTCCGTGGCGTCGACCTTCTCGCGCAGTCGGGCGATCATCGCCTCGGACAGCTCGATGCCGGTCACGGCGACGCCCGCCTCGTGCAGGGCGATCGCGACACGGCCCGTGCCGATCGCGAGCTCGAGGGCGCTGCCGCCGGCGGCGAGCCCCGCCAGGGTGGCGGCCGTCGGCCCCAGCACCTCCGGGGCGAACATGCCCTCCCCAGGGGTGTCGTACTCGGCGGCAGTGCGGGCGTCCCACAGGCGTGATTGATCGACCATGGCCCCATCGTGGAGGAGATCGCCCGGGGCGTCACGGGATTATCCGTGGTGCTCCGGGCGATCCCGGCGTCAGCGAGCGGGCCCTCGAGAGAGGATCCCGCGCGGTATCAGGCCTCCTGCTCGAAGGCGGCAGCCTTCTCCTGGACGGCGCGCAGTCGTGCCAGATCGAGCTTGCGGCCGCGCTCGAAGTCGACGATGCCGTTCTTCTCCTGGAACACGTCGGTCATCTGCGTGTAGCAGTAGGCGAACATGAGCGGGTCCTCGAGCAGCACCCGGGTGAGGCCCTCGAAGCGCGTGTAGAGCTCCTCCTCGCTGCGGATCCGCTGGCCGTAGCCCCAGGACTCGGCGGCATTGTTCCCGGCGCGGTCGGCCTCCTCGGCCTTGCGCGCCTCCTCCTCGTTCCACCAGATGCCGCCGTACTCCGAGACGAAGTAGGGCTGACCGGCGTAGGGAAGGGAGAAGGCGCCGTCCGCGAAGGGCATCTCGTCGGGCCCGAGGTCGCGCCGGTTCGCGAAGGGCTCGCCGGCGGCGAGGCCGGACTGCTCCTCGCGGAAGCGCTCCGGGTCCTGCTCATACGAATGGGAGTCGTAGACGTCCGCCCCGCGCACCCTGTGGGAGTAGCCGGAGGCGTCGAGCACCGGGCGGGTGGGGTCGGCGAGCTTGGTCGCGTCATACATCGCCTGGGTGACCGCGTCGAGCTGGGTGATGCGGTCGTGCATCAGCTGATGGGTCTCGTTCAGCGGGCACCAGCCGATGATCGAGGGATGGTTGAGGTCGCGCTGGACCGCCTCGACCCACTGGCCGACGAAGGTCGCCGGGGGTTGCTGGTTGTCCCCGTCCGGCCCGAAGCCGTGGACGCCCCAGTCGCCGAACTCGCCCCAGGTGAGGTAGCCGTGCAGGTCCGACCAGAAGTGCATGCGCTGCTCGAAGACCTTCTGGTGGAGCCGGGCGCCGTTGAAGCCCGCCTCGAGGGAGAGGCGGATGTCGGTGGTCATCGCGGCGTCCGTCGGGGAGGTCATGAAGGACTCCTCCCAGTAGCCCTGGTCGAGCACCAGGCGCTGGAAGACCTTCTCGCCGTTGATCCGGAACTCGTGGTCGCGCAGCGAGGTCGAGCGCAGGCCCGCATACGAGCGGACCTCGTCGAGCACGGCGCCGTCCGCGCCGAGCAGTCGCACGGTGAGGGCGTAGAGCTCGGGCGTGCCGGGGCCCCAGACGCGCACGTCGTCCTCGGGGATCGCGAGCTCCAGGTGCGGGGCCAGGTCCAGATCGGCGCGCACCGCGGCCCGGGCCACCTCGTCCCCGCCGGGCACGGAGGCGACGACCTCGAGGCGGGTGCCGGCGGTGGTGCGCGAGAGCGGCACGTCCAGGGCGAAGGAGCGGCCGCCGAGCGAGGGCAGCACGCGCAGCGAGCGGATCTCGTCGGCCGGGACGCCCTCGAGCCACACGCTCTGCCAGATGCCGGTGGTGCGGTGGTAGTTCGCGGCGGTGGGCTTGAACTCGTGGGACTGCTTGCCGCGGGCCTGCGGGACGCCGTGGGGATCGCGGGCGCGCACCACGATCTCGACCTCCGCGCCGGGGCCGACGGCGGGGACGATCGAGAGATCGGCCGAGAATCCGGTGAAGCCGCCGCGGTGGCGGGCCACCTCGACCCCGTTCGCCCAGACGGTCGCATCCTGATCCACGGCCTCGAAGCGCAGAATCGGGCGCAGCCCCTCCCAGTCGGCGGGAACGGTGACGGTGCGGCGGTACCAGACGGCCTCGAGGAAGTCGCGGTTCCCGATCCCGGAGGCCTCGGTCTCCGGGGCGAAGGGCACGAGGATCTCGGAGTCCAGGTCGCGCTCGAGCAGTCCGCGGTCCCGGCCGGAATCACCCTGGTCGATCTCGAACTGCCAGGTGCCGTTCAGCGTGAGCCAGGTGGGGCGATGCAGCTGGGGGCGCGGATGCTCGGGGCGGGGCACGTCCGTCACCGCGGACAGCGGGGCGTCGAGCAGTGCGGCGAGCTCGTCGGCGCGGGAGAACAGGGAGCTGAGGTGCTCCGGGAGTTCGGGGGTCTGGGCGTTCACGAACGGCTCCTGGGATCGGTGGTGCTCGGCGCTGAGTCTCCGGCGCACTCGAGGCGCCGGTACGGATCGGTCAGGATCCAGTCAAGCGCACCCGACCCCTGATTGCAACGTGGGAACCGAGGATTCTCAGGGCCTTCGCCCGGCCGACGGTCGCGCTCGGGTGGACTCCCGCCGATCACGGCCCGGGGGGCTCCGACTTGATCAACCGGTGGGCGATCACGCCCGGGTGGATTCCCGCACGATCAGCCGATGGGCGATCACGGTCTCCGCCCCACCCGTTCGGCTCGCCCCGCGCTTCCCGCTGTCGTCGGCGCCCGCGGCGGCCTGGCCGGCATCCCGCTCGGCATCCTGCTCGGTTCCCCGCTCTGCGCCGGAGATCGCGGCGGCGAGGGCGGCCGCGACGAGGGCGTCGAGGTCCGGGGCGACCGAGGTCAGGGTGGGGACGGTCCAGGCGGCCTCGACCATGTCGTCCCAGCCCACGACGGCGACGTCGTCCGGGACCCGCAGTCCCCGCTCCCGCAGGGCGGCGAGCGCGCCGATCGCCAGCAGGTCGTTGCCGGCGACCACCGCGTCGAAGGCGATGCCCTCCTCCAGCGCGCGGAGCACCTCCTCGCGCCCGGACTCCCGGTCCCAGGCGCCGGTGGCCCGGATCAGAGCGTCCTCCAGCGGGAGCTCGGCGAAGCGGCTCGCCGCCGTGAACCCGGCCAGACGGTCCGTGCCGGTCGAGCGCACTGCCCCCTCGGCACCGAGGAACAGCAGGCGCCGATGGCCGGTGCCGACGAGATGGCGGACCACATCCGCCGCGGAGGAGACGTTGTCGATCGCCACGTGCACGACGTTCGGAGCGGCCGTGAGGCTCTCCCCCAGCAGCACCACCGGCGGCCCCGAGCGACGGTCCAGGAGATCGGAGGGCTCGAGCGCGGAGGGCGAGATGACCACCGCGTCGACGGGGCGGGCGGTGCGGCCGCGCACGTGGGCCCGCTCCACCTCGGCGCTGTGCAGGGACACTTCCACGCTCACCGTGTAGCCGCGCTCGCGGGCGGCGGCCTGCATGCGCTCGGCGAGGCGGGCGAAGTAGGGGTTCTGGAGCTCGGGGACCACCAGGGCGATCGACCTCGTGGGGCCGCCGCGCAGATCTCGGCCGATGTGGTTGGGCACGTACCCGAGCTCGTCGATCGCCGCGAGCACCTTCTCCCGGGTGTCGGCGCGCACCACAGGGCGCTCGTTGACCACGTTCGAGACCGTCTTCCAAGACACCCCCGCGCGCTGGGCGACGTCCTTGATGCTCACTCTGCGTGCCATCGCTCGCTCCTCGTCCGTCCTGTCACCAGGGGGCGTCGCCCCCGTCCCCACCGTCTCACGTGGGAAGGATACCGGCTCCCGCCAGCACGCCGGCGCGGGCGCGATCCGGGCTCCGACGCGGGCTCGATCAGGGCTGCGACGCGGACTCGATCAGGGCTCCGACGCGGACGCGATCCGGGCTGCGACGCGGACGCGATCCGGTGCAGAAGATCCCTCGGTGCGCGTCGCGCAGGTCACCTGCAGGCGGGGCCGACGGGGGTGGCGGCAGTGGTATCTCACATCCTGCGCGTCGATCATTCCCCCAGGAGGGAGCCCGGTCTACCGTTGCGCTTGCGTGCCGTCATCCCGCCGCGGCACAGGTCCCACCTCTCAGTGGTGACAGCGCAGCCTCTGAGCCGCTGCCACGGCAGCGCCTGGGCACCGGACGCATCGGGCGGGATCTGCATCTTCAGAACGGATCTCCGTGACCTCCCCCGATTTCGTACGCCTCGGCGTGCCCTCTGTCCTGGTCGACGCTCTTGCGCCCCAGGGCATCACCCAGCCCACCCCCATCCAGGCCGCGACCCTGCCGGACTCCCTGACCGGTCGCGACATCCTGGGCCGGGGCCGCACGGGCTCCGGCAAGAGCTACGCCTTCCTGCTGCCCCTGGTGGCACGCCTGATCGCCGAGCCCAAGCGCCGCGCCCCCCGTAGGCCGCGCTCGCTCATCCTCGCCCCCACCCGCGAGCTCGCCTCGCAGCTCGCCGATTCCCTGGTGCCGCTCGCGGCGGCCACCAGCCTGCGCAGCACCGTCGTCTTCGGCGGCGTCGGCCAGAACCCTCAGGTCAAGGCCCTGGCCAGCGGCGTCGACGTGCTCGTCGCCTGCCCCGGTCGCCTGCTGGACCTGATGGGACAGGGTCACGTGGACCTCGGCGGCGTCGAGATCACCGTGATCGACGAGGCAGACCACATGGCTGACATGGGCTTCCTGCCCATGGTCCGCAAGATCCTCGACAAGACCCCGCCCAAGGGCCAGCGGATGCTGTTCTCCGCGACCCTCGACTCGGGAGTCAACAAGCTCGTCAAGCAGTTCCTGCACGAGCCCGTCACCCACTCGGCGGATCCGGCCTCCAGCCCCGTCGGCACCATGGAGCACCACGTGCTCGAGGTCGACGGCAATGCGCGCTTCGACGTGCTGCGCGACCTCGCCGCCGCACCCGGCCGCACGATCATGTTCACCCGCACCAAGTACGGCGCGAAGAACCTCGCCCGCAAGCTCGCCGCCCGCGGTGTGGATGCTGTGGATCTCCACGGCAACCTCTCGCAGAACGCTCGCACGCGGAACCTCGAGGCCTTCGGCTCCGGTGAGGCGACCACCATGGTCTGCACCGACATCGCCGCCCGCGGCATCCACGTCGACGAAGTGGCCCTCGTGGTCCACGCCGACCCGCCCGTCGAGCACAAGGCGTACCTGCACCGCTCGGGCCGTACCGCCCGCGCCGGTGAGTCGGGCACCGTCATCACCGTGCAGACCTCTGATCAGAAGCGCGACGTGAGCGACCTGATGCGCAAGGCCGGCATCAAGCCGACCTACCACTCGCAGGTCAACCCCTCCTCTGCCGTGCTCACGCAGCTCGCCCCCGGCGAGCGCACCGAGATGCACGAGCCCCGTTCCCCCGAGCCCGCCGAGCGCCCCGAGCGCACCAGCGGCGGCCGTGGCGGTCAGGGCGGTCGCGGTGGCCGAGGCGGCCAGGGCGGTCAGGGTGGTCGCGGAGGCCAGGGCAGCGGTCGCGGCGGCCAGGGCGGTCAGGGCTCCGGCGAGCAGGGCGCACGTCCCGAGAGCGGCCAGCGCTCCGGTGGCGGCCAGCGCTCGGCCGGCGGCCGGCGCGGTGGCCAGGGCGGTCGCGGCGGGCAGGGCGGCGAGGGCCGTCCCGCACGCAGCGGCGGCCGTCGTGACAGCGCCCCCGCGCGCTACACGACCAGCTCCGAGGGCTCCGGGAACGGCTCCGTCGGCGGCGGCCTCGCGGCCTTCTCCTCGGGACGCACCCGATGACCGAGGCCGGCGCCGGTCGGCGCCGGGCCGAGTCGCCTGCGCGCCACACGATCGACGAGATCCTCGACGCCGCCCGTCTGGGCGTGGAGCGCATCGAGCCGGCCGCGCTGCCCGACCTGATCGAGCTGGGTGCGCACGTCATCGACATCCGCACCGCGGCGACCCGTGAGCCCGAGGGCCACCTCCCCGGAGCGACCGTCATCGACCGCCTCGTGCTCGAGTGGCGGCTGGATCCCAGCAGCGCGCACCGGATGGACGGTGGCCCGGAGCACGACGACACGATCGTCGTGGTCTGCAACGAGGGCTACTACTCCTCGCTCGCCGCTCGTGACCTGCGGGATCTCGGGTTCGAGAACGCCACCGATCTGGTCGGCGGCTTCCGCGCCTACAGCGAGGCGGGCCTGCCCACCGAGGCGGAGGCCACCCGCGTCGTCGTCTGATCGCGTTGTCGCCCGTCATCGTCTGACCGCATCATCGTCTGACGTCGACGGGCTTCCGGGCCGGGATCGACACCCTCAGGGGTGCCGGTCCCGGCCCGTTCGCTGTCAGGGCGGGTCAGCTCACGCCCGCGGCACGGTCACGTCAGCTCGCGCTTGAGGATCTTGCCGGTCGCCGTCATCGGCAGCTCCTCCAGGATGACCAGCTCGCGGGGGTATTTGTAAGAGGCCATCTGCTCCTTGCCCCAGGCACGCAGCTCCTCGACGGTGACGCTCGCGCCCTGTTCGAGGATCACGAAGGCCTTGATGTCCTCGCCGTGCTCCTCGCTGGGCACTCCGACCACCGCGGCGAGGGAGACCTCGGGATGCGAGATCAGCACCTCCTCGATCTCCCGCGGATAGACGTTGTAGCCGCCGCGCACGATCATGTCCTTGGAGCGGTCCACGATGAAGTAGAAGCCCTCCTCATCGCGCTTGGCGAGGTCGCCGGTGCGGAACCAGCCGTCGCGCATCACCATCGCGGTCTCCTCGGGGCGTCCCAGGTAGCCGGTCATGATGTTGTGGCCGCGCACCACGAGCTCGCCCACGGCGCCGACCTCGGTGACCTCCGCCCAGTCCGGATCCGCGGGGTCGATGAGCATGACCTCGACGCCCCACACCGGCAGCCCGATGGATCCCGGGCGCGGCCTCTCCGCGAGGGAGAAGCAGGCCACCGGCGAGGTCTCGGAGAGCCCGTAACCCTCCATGATCGAGATCCCCAGGCGTTCGCGCACCTCGGTCAGGATCTCCACGGGCAGCGGCGCGCCTTCGGAGATGCCCAGGCGCAGGGTCTTCGTGATCGCCGTGGCCCCGGGGACCTCGTCGAGGGCGTGGAGCAGGCCCCACCACATGGTGGGCACTCCGGCGAACACCGTGACCTGATGTGCGGTCATGAGTTCGAGCGCCTGGCGGGCATCGAAGCGGGGCATCAGCACCAGCGTGGCCCCCATGGAGAATCCTGCGTTGAGGTTCACGGTCGCCCCGAAGGTGTGGAAGAGCGGCAGCGTCACCAGGTGCGTGTCCTCCCCCGGCTGCGAACCGAACAGGCGGTTGCAGGTCAGGGCGTTCATCAGCTGATTGGAATGGCTGAGCTCGGCGCCTTTGGGACGCCCGGTCGTGCCGGAGGTGTAGAGCACCACCGCGGTGTCGGTCTCGCGGGCCTGCACCGTGGAGAAGGTGGTGGGCTGCTGCGCCACGGACTCGGCGAGGGTGGGCACCCCGTCGAACGGGCTCGGGGCCGACGGGTCGGCCGTCATCAGCACGAGGTGCGGCTGGGAGGCCGCTGCCTGTGCGCCGTCGTGCCCGTACGTGCCGATCGGCAGCTCCTCGGTCCCTTCGAAGCAGAAGAAGACCTTCGCCGCGGCGTCGTCGAGGAAGTAGGTGACCTCGCGCGCCTTGTTCAGGACGTTCAGCGGCACCACCACGGCACCGGCCTTGAGGATTCCGAAGTAGACGATCGGGAACTGCGGGAGGTTGGGGCAGCTCAGCGCTACCCGGTCCCCGGGTTCGACGCCGAGGGAGACCAGCAGGTTGGCGACCTGGTTCGCGGCGGCATCGACCTGGGCGTAGGTCAGGCTCAGCGGGCCCAGAACCAGGGCCGTGTGATCGGGTCGGGTGTGGGCGCTGTCCTCCAGCACGATGGAGAGGTTGTACATGGACGGGCTCCTTCGGACGACGGTGTCTCGATGGAGGCTCACGATACGAGCCGGGCGTGTCAGATGGTCTGTGTAAGCCGTACCGAGAGGAACGGTAAGAATCATGACCATGACCAACGAGAAGCAGCAGCCGGGCGGTGAGCCGTCGGGCCAGGATTTGGTCGAGCAGTTGAAGGCCTCCGGAGGAGGTGTCAAGTTTTCTGTGTAAGGGGCCGGTCGATCAGTCCTTCTGCCGGGTGGTCAGAGGGGGAGTCGGTTGG
>NZ_BAAAIR010000034.1:0-274757 GCF_039526165.1 Brachybacterium tyrofermentans | reverse complement strand
CGAGTGACCGGCGCTCACAGCGCCGGCCAGCAACTCCTCGGTCGGGTAGCGGAACACCGATCCACAGGTCTTGACAATTTCTCCGGATCACCGGCCATCCTCCCCTCGCGTGTAGCGTCCACGATCCGTTCTCCATCCGTCGCCCAGGAGCCCGCATGTTCTCCGGCCTCAGCGCCTTCCCGCTCACCCCGCTGCGCGATGACCAGGTCGATCTCGCGGCCTACAGAGGGTTGATCGATCGCCTCGTCGCAGCCCGCGTCGACTCGATCGGGGCCCTCGGCTCGACGGGTTCCTACGCCTACCTCGACCGCGCCGAGCGCCGCGCCGTCGTCGAGGCGAGCGTGGACCGCGCGGCCGGCATCCCGGTGATCGCGGGCATCGGAGCTCTGCGCACCTCGCAGGTGCTGGCCCTCGCGGAGGACGCCCAGCAGGCCGGGGCCGACGCCGTGCTGCTCGCCCCGATGAGCTACCAGGCCCTCACACAGGACGACGTGGCCGCGCTCTACGAGGACGTCACCGCCGAGCTCTCGGTGCCGCTGGTCGTCTACGACAACCCCGCGACCACGCACGTCACGTTCTCGATGGATCTCTACGCGCACATTGCGAACCTCCCGCACGTCGACGCGATCAAGATCCCGCCGATCACCCAGGGAGTCGATGCAGCGCGCGAGCGGGTGCGGGCGATGCGGGCCGTGATCCCCGAGCACGTGCGCATCGGCATCTCCGGCGACGGCTTTGCAGCGTCCGGGCTGCTGGCCGGCTGCGATGCCTGGTTCACCGCCGTGGGCGGCACGATCCCGCAGGCGATGTCCGCCATCGCGCGGTCCGCGCTCGACGGGAGGGCCGACGACGCCCTTGCCGCATCGGCCCGCCTGGCCCCGCTGTGGGACCTGGTCGCTCAGCTCGGCAGCCTGCGCGTCTCCGCGGCTCTCGCCGAGCATCTCGCTCTGGTCGACGCGCCGTGCCTGCCCCGTCCGCTGCTCGGGCTGCGCGGCGCGGAGAGGGAGCGGGCGGTGGCCGTCGCCGACCAGCTGGGACTGCTCTCCTGAGGCCGATCACCGGCGAGGAGCATCCGGCTCAATGCACCGAGAAGCCGCCGTCCACGGCGATCGACTGGCCCGTGACATAGGCCGAACCCGGTCCGGCGAGGAACACCGCGGCGGCTGCGAAGTCCTCAGGCAATCCGTTCCGGCCGACAACGGTCCGGGCCGCGAGGGCGTCGATGACTGCCGGATCGGAGATCGTCTCGCGGTTCAGGGGCGTGCGCACGAAGCCCGGGATCAGCACGTTCGCGGTGACCCCCCGCGAGGACCAGGCCTCCGCCTGCACCCGGGCGAGCCCTTCCACCGCGGCCTTGGAGACCCCGTACGCCCCGCTGTTCCCGAAGGGCCGATGCGCCTGTTGCGAGCTGATGTGGATCAGGCGGCCGTAGCCGCGCTCCGCCATCCCGGGGGCGAGGCGCTGGCCGAGCACGAACGGCGCGTCGAGGTTCACCGCCATGGTCGCGTCCCAGGTCGGCTCGTCCAGCTCCGACATCGGCGGGCGCAGGTTGATGCCTGCGCAGCTCACCAGGATGTCGACCTCACCGGCGACGTCGGCCAGGGCGTGGGCGCCGGCACGGGTGGAGAGATCTGCGCGGAGGCCCTCGGCGGTGCCGCCGTCGGCCCGGATCTCTGCGACGGCCTCGTCGATCGCGCTCTGCGTGCGGGCCGCGATCAGCACGCGTGCCCCGGCGCCGGCCAGGGCGCCCGCGATCCCGCGACCTATCCCAGAGCTGCCCCCGGTGACCAGGGCCGTGCGTCCGCGCAGGCCGAACAGGGACTCGAGGGTGGGGGAGGAGCTCATCGCCGAAGCGTAGCGACTCCGCGCCGGCTCAGTCGGTGCGGATCACGGTGATGGGGCCCTCGTCGTCCGTCGGCGGCTCGAAGTGGTCGTAGTAGATCTCCGCGAGAGCGCGCGGCAGGCGGAAGTCGTCGCCGTGCTGCTCGGCCCGCGCCTCGATCCGGGCCAGCGCGGTCGCTCGGGAGACGACCACCTGCACGATCTCCGGGGTGATGCCCGACGGGAGGAGCAGCGCCCGCCAGTGATCCCGCATCTCCCGCGACCAGAACGACAGGTCCAGCACTACGTCCTGCCCGTCGCGCACGCACGTGAGCAGGCGCTCCTCGAGCTTCGCGATGATCTCGGAGCCCACGGCCTCGGGCAGCGGCATCGTGCGGTGGCCGCGGGCCCAGGCCTCGGTGTCCACGGACAGCCGCACCATCCCGTCGGCCTCGTAGCGGCGCGCGATGGTCGACTTCCCCGAGCCCGCCGGGCCGCACATGAAGATCACCCTGCTCATCGCGCCAGCGTAGGGCAGCAGCACCGACTCAGCGGTCTCTGCAAAACATTCGGTCCCCAGCGCTGCCTCGACGCCGTGGAGGCGGTGAGGACACGCTGGGGACCGAAAGTTCGTGGGGCCGGCCGTGCGCGCCGGGTGGAGCGCAGCGACCAGAGCAGCTCAGGCGGTCTGGGCGACCTGCTCGGTCTGCTCGACCTCTGCCGGGTTGTTCTTGAGCGTGGCGGCGAGCACCACGGCGATCGTGGTCATGATGCCGCCGAAGGCGAAGGCCCACGTGGCGCCGCTGGCCTGAGCGGCCTGCGCCGTGGCACCGGATTCGACCGCGAGAACTGAGCCCAGCGTGAGCAGGGCGATGAACACCGCGGTGCCCAGCGCGCCGGCCAGCTGCTGCAGGGTGTTGAGGATCGCCGAGCCGTGGCCGTAGAGCGACCGCGGCAGCGCCCCGAGGGACAGTGCCATCAGCGGGGTCATGACCATGGCCATGCCGATGCCCAGCGGGACGTTCAGCGCGACGATCAGGCCCTGGCTCGACTCCGCATCGAGCAGGAGCACCTCGAGCCAGCACACGATCGCCATCAGCGCGGCGCCGGGAACTACGATCGGGCGCGGACCCACGCGGTCGAACAGAGCGCCGACCAGCGGGCCGAGCACGCCGGAGGCGGCCGCGCCGGGCAGCATGGCCAGGCCGACGTCGAGGGTGGACATGCCCAGCGACCCGGTCATGTACAGCGGCAGCGCCACGACGGTGCCGAGCATGGTCGCGAAGCCCAGCAGGATCACCAGCACGGACACCGAGAAGGTGCGCACCTTCAGCGGGCGCAGGTCCAGCAGGGGCTCCTTGCCGCGGGAATGCATGCGCACCTGCCGGTTCGCGAACACCGCGAGGGAGAGCACGCCGATGCCGGCCACGAGCAGCGGCACCAGGCGGGCCTCGCCCTCCACGATCTGGCTGATCGAGGCGAGTGCGTAGATGACGCCGCCGAAGCCGATCGCGGAGAGGATCACGGAGGTGACGTCCAGCTTCACCTTCTCGGGCTCGGTGTAGTTGCGCATGAAGATCAGGCCGATGACCAGGGCGATCACGATGATCGGCAGCATCATCACGAACAGGTAGTGCCAGCTCCAGTGCTCCAGGATGAACCCGGAGATCGAGGGGCCCAGCGCGGGGGCGGCCGAGATGACCACGCCCACCAGGCCCATCACCAGGCCGCGTGCCGTGATCGGCACGAGCGCGAGGATCGTGGTCATCAGCAGGGGCAGCACCATCGCGGTGCCGGCGGCCTGGACCACGCGGGCTCCCAGGAGCACGGGGAAGGTCGGGGCGGCCACAGCGATCGCGGTGCCGACCAGGAACAGCAGCATCGCGGTGATGAACACGGCGCGCACCGACAGTCGCTTCATGAGGAAGCCGGTGGTGGGGATGACGACGGCCATCGTGAGCATGAAGCCCGTGGAGAGCCACTGGGCGGTGACCGCGGTGATCGACAGGTCCGCCATCAGGGTGGGCAGCGCGACGGACAGCAGGGTCTCGTTGAGGATCATCACGAACGCGGAGACGACCAGGACCGCGATGATCGGGGCGACCTTGTAGGAGGTGGGCGCGCGGCCGTCCTTCACCGTGGTGCCGGGGTTGTCGGCTCCGTCGCGGGTGGCGTACTCGGCGTCGGCGGAGGCGGAGCCGCCGGAGACGATGCCGGGTGCATCGACGGCGGGGAACTCGCCCGTGGGCTGACGGGTGGAGGTCATAGGGGTGGCATGCTTTCTGCATCGAGGGACCGGAGGGCCGGAACCTGCACGTCCGCGCGCTGCAGGGCGGAGCAGTCAGGTCACCATCCGGTGGGGCCGACGGGCAGTGCCCGCGACCCGGACAAGTCTTTCAGGGGCGCTCGCATCCCCGTAGGGAATGTGCTGTACGCATCCCCCAACGCCGGGTCGTGCTCCCGCATTCCCGGCCGACGCACGTCGTCTGGGATCAGGCCTCCTGTCGGGGTCCAGCCCTCCTGTCGGGGATCAGCCCTCCTGTCAGGGTCCAGCCCTCCCGTCGGGGATCAGCCCTCCCGTCGGGCTCAGGCCTCCTGCACGCGATCAGGCCTCCTGCCGGGGCTCAGCCCTCCGTCGAGCCTGCAGTGTGTGTCGGTGAGAGCGCCCTCAACGACACACACTGCAGGCTCGAGAGAGAAGAGCGTCCGAAAGGGTCATCCGCGGTGCTGGCGCCACCACAGCGCCGCCTGCACGCGGGAGTCGAGCTGCAGCTTCAGGAGCGCGTGGGAGAGGTGGGACTTCACGGTGGTGATCTCGACGAAGAGCTGCGAGGCGATCTGCTGGTTGGAGAGCCCCTGTGCGACCAGGGCCAGCACGTCCTCCTCCCGGCGGGTGAAGGCGGGCTCGAGGAGGTCGCCCGGGACCGGCCGACGGTCAGAGGCGGGGCCCGACGTCGGGACCGGATCAGGTGATGGCTGCGATGCCTCTCCACGATCCCGGTCGTCGGCTGCCGATCGGCCCCGCAGCGCCCCGACCACGGCGCGGGTCGCCGCGGCGGAGAGCACGGCGTCGCCCCGGTGCACATCGCGCACCGCGGCGAGGATCCTCTGCGGGTCCTCGGACTTCACGAGGTAGCCGTCGGCCCCGGCGGCGAGCGCCCCGAGCACATAATCGTCGAGGTCGAATCCGGAGATCACCAGCACGTTCGCTCCGGTCTCGCGCAGGCGCGGGGTGATCTCGATACCGGTCGCGCCGGGCATCCGCACGTCGGTCAGGACCACGTCGGGCCGGTGCTCGCGGGCGGCGGCGACGGCGGAGTCCCCGTCGGCCGCCTCGGCGATGACGGTGATGTCCACCGCGGAGTCCAGCAGCGCGACCAGGCCGGAGCGCACCGCAGGGTGGTCGTCGGCCACCAGGACGCGGATCGGGCAGGTCGACGATTCGTCGGGTGCGGGTGCGGGTGCGGGTGCGGGTGCGGGTGCGGGTGCGGGTGCTTGCGTGGGCGCAGGCGGTCTGGGGCGCGAGGTCGCATCGGTCACGGTGTGGCCTCCTGGGCGGCGTGGGAGGAGGTGCGCGGATCGCCCTCCTCGGCAGTCGTCTCTGTCGTCTCTGTCGTCGTAACCGTCGGTCCTGTGGTGGTCGTCGGTGGGGCCGGTGTCGTCGAGGGGGCCCGATGCGCGGACGCCGGCCGGTCCTCCGGCGCATCCACCACGCTGGGCGCCCGCACGGGCAGCTGCGCGAGGACCCGCCAGACGTCGGCCTCCGCACCGGGACCCGGACCGGAGGTGGCGCTCCCGCCCACGGCCGTCGCCCGATAGGAGAGGGCGCCGCGGCCCACGCCGGTGCCGGGCACGGAGCGCTCGGCGCGCCGGTTCCGCAGCTCGAGCGTGACCTCGTCGGCCCCGACGTCGATGCGGAGGGAGATCGGTGCCAGCCCGTGCCGCACGGCGTTCGTCGAGGCCTCCGCCGCGATGCGCAGCAGGGCCGCCTGCACGGAGGGCTCCACGCGCGAAGGATCCGTGACGGCCGGGTCGATCTGCACGCGGGCCTGCGGATCGCGTCCGCGCAGGCGCGTGGTCAGCGAGGGCCAGTCCAGGGTCACCGTGGGCTGGGTGCCGGACTCCGCGGTGGAGAGCACCCCGATCATCGAGCGCAGGTCCCGCAGCGCCGCATGCGCCGACTCCCGGGCGGTGACCAGGGAACGGTCCCGTGCCTCGGGCTGTTCGAGGGAGGCGGCGAGGTTGGTGTGGAGGGAGACCGCGCTGAGGTGGCCGGCGATCACGTCGTGCAGGTCGTGGGCGATCGTGAGGCGCTCGGTCTCCACGGCCTGGGTGGCCCGCGCGGCGGCGAGCTCGTGCTCGAGGTCGGCGAGGGATTCCGCGCCCAGGCGTGCGTCGCGGTGATGGCGCACCTCCCAGCCCCACAGCAGCGGGGTGGACAGCACGAGCGCGGCCACCAGCAGCACCACCAGCACGATGGGACCCGGCGCGCCGAGCACCAGCGCGGCGAGCACGGAGACGACCCCGAGGCCGATCGCGAGGGCCGTGGTGAGGTGCGCGAGGCGCTTGGTGCCGTGCAGGACAGGGTCGAAGATCGCCTCGAACAGCAGCAGGTAGGCGGAGATCTGGCCGCCCACGACGATCTCCGCGATCGCCAGGGGCCCGGCCACGAGGAGCGTGATCCCTGGTCGGCTGCGCCTCCACAGCAGGCTCACGCAGGCGATCAGCAGCATCACCACCGAGACCCAGGTCGGCCACCGCAGCGCGCCGCCGACGAACCCGGAGTTGCTGGCGCCGGTCGCCGCGAGCAGGACGACCGCCCCCGCGTAGCCGGCCGCCGCGAGGGCGTCGTGGCGCGTGAGCCGAGGGCGCTCGGGAGTCCCGAACGGGTCTGCAGACATGCTCCGAGGCTACGCGGAGCCGGTGCGGGTCGCCTCCTCCCGGCGCACAGTCGGCACCTTGGGAGGAGGACCGCAGGAGATGTCGCGACCACGATGGTGGGCATGGAATCGCTCCCCGACGCCGCCGGCCCCCTGGGCCTGGTCCTGCTCGCCCTCGTGGACTCCACCTCGATGGGCACGCTGGTGATCCCCGTGATCCTGCTCGTGGTGGGTCAGGGAGGGGCGCTGCGCATCGCCGGGCGCACGCTGCTCTATCTCGCGGTGATCGGCCTCTTCTATCTGCTGCTGGGGATCGCGCTGCTGGCCGGGCTGCTCCCGCTGATCGAGTCGTTCGGGTACCTGCTCGCCTCGCCGGCGGTGATGCTCGCGCTCGCCGTGTCCGGGGTGCTGCTGGTGGTCTGGTCCTTCCGTCTGGACCCGAAGTCGGTGCGCAAGCGCGGCGGGGATCCGGAGGCGTCCGCCCGGCGCTGGACCGATCGCGCCCGACGGGCGTCCGGGCGGCCCGGTCTGCTGATCTCCCTGGCGCTGCTGGCGGGGGTGGTCGAGGCGGCCTCGATGATCCCGTACCTCGCGGCGATGGGGATCATCGCCGACATGGGGATCGGTCTGGGCGGCGGCGCCCTCGTGCTGGTGGGCTACTGCGCGGTGATGATCGTGCCGGGCGCGGGGCTTTGTGGAGTGCGCGCCGCTCTGGGTGCCCGGGCCGACGCCTTCCTGGACCGCGTGCACGAGTGGGCGGTGAAGAATGTGACCAGCGCCTTCTCCTGGGTCGTGGGCATCATCGGCGTGATCATCCTGCTCAACACGATCGGCCCCGCCCTGACCCTGCTGACCGGCGGCCAGGGCGCCTGAGATCCGGCCCCGTATGCTCAGCGCCTCAGCGTCCGGAACGTCGCCCACGCCGAGCGGGCGGAGTCCACGACGACGACCGCGGGGTCCCTGCTCGAGCGGCGCCCGGTGCCCGCGTCCTCGCCCCGACGGCCCGTGGTGACCGCGACTGTCAGCGCGAGGATGCCCAGGCCGAGAGTCGCGAACTCGACGGTCTCCCCGATCAGCCCGGCCAGGAGGGCGAGCCCCTCGTGGTCTCGCCCGGTCAGCTCATGCTCGAGCCCGGTCACGGGGACCGTCACCACGAGGCCGATCCCGAGCAGGACGGCGCCTGCGGCCAGCCAGAGGAGGGCCGTGGCCCGACCGGAACGCCGAGCACGACCAGAGCGCCCCTGCAGCGCTGCGACCGCGAGGAGCGCAGCCGCGACTCCGAGCAGGGCCAGCCGGAGCAGGGACACCTGGCTCATCAGGTCCGCCATCCCGGCGAACCCTCCGCCGTGCAGCGAGCCGAGGGGGAGTGCGCGACGGCCGAGGAAACCGACCAGCACGCCGAGCATCGCGAGCGCGCACCCGCTGAGCGCGAGGACCAGGGAGGCGCGGGGCGTGGTGCGCCGATAGACGATCAGGAGCGCCAGACCTGCCAGGGGTGCGAGCAGGCCGACGAGCTCGAGGATGCGGATCATGGACAGAGCTCCTTCGGGGACCGTGCACGGCCGACGGGATCGGCGTGTTCTCCGGTTATGGCAAGTACGTGCTAAAACAGTAGAATCAATCGCCGATTCTGGCAAGGGCGTGCTATAAAAAGGCATGCCCAAGATCGTGGACCCCGAGGAGCGTCGTCGCGCCATCGTCGAGGCCGTGTTCGTAGTCGTCGCCCGCGACGGCCTCGCACGCGCCTCCCTGCGCAGCATCGCCGCCGAGGCCCGCCTCGCGATCGGCTCCGTGCGCCACTACTGCGGCAGTCAGCAGGAGATCCGGGAGCTGGCCGTCGAGGCGCTGTCCACAGGATTCGAGGACAGGTTCCGCGCGCACCTCGCGGATCTGCCCGCCGTGCAGGCCGGGGCTCTGCCCCGTCGGGCGCTGGCGCAGCGCGCGCTCGAGGAGCTGCTGCCGCTGGACGAGCGGCGCCGATCGGAGATGGCGGTGTCGCTGGAGTTCACCGTCGCGGCGCGCACGGATCCGAGCGTCGGCCCGCAGGTCGCCCGGCTCCGTCGGGGGATGGTGATGGTCATCGCACGGATCCTCGCCGGGCTCGAGCAGGCGCAGGCGCTGCGCGACGGAGTCCAGGTGGAGGTCGAGATCGATCGCCTGGCGGCACTGCTGGACGGCCTGGCGCTGCGCGGACTGGACCCCGAGGAGCTGTCCCCCCAGCGCGCTCGGGACGTGCTCGTGCGCCACCTCGACGACATTCTGGAGCCCACGAGCCCCTGAGCGGGCCCGAGCGCGCCCGGACGGCTCGGCACCCGGGCGGGTTCCCGGCCGTGACCTGGTGCCTGCGCGGTAGCATTCGAGGACAGCGGCCCCGCCACCGGGGCCGTCGGGTGCGGCGGACCGATGAGGGGGCAGGGCGATGGCATTCCCGCAGAGTTCCGGCGATCCCGCCCGTCCCGCCCACCCCGTCGGTCCAGGCCCCGTCGACCAGGAGGTCCTGCAGTCATGAGCAACGGCGTCACCGGCCCCACCCACCGCACGGCGGTGACCCTCTCGGACGTCGCCCGCGCGGCGGGGGTCTCCATCGCGACCGCCTCGTTCGTGCTCAGCGGCCGCGACGGCAGCCGCTCCGCCGGCTCGCCCGCCACCAAGGCGAAGGTGCGCGCGGCCGCGGAGGAGCTCGGGTACGTGCCCAACCGCAACGCTCAGGCGATGCGCACCGGCCGCGGCGGCGGCATCGTGCTCGCGCTCGGCACCCTCGGTGACCCGTGGGGCGTGCAGCTGGCCAAGCAGGTGAGGGATGATGCGCTCGAGTATGACCTGTCCACCCTGGTCCTGGCCGATGAGCGCTGGAGCGAGTACTTCTCGGGCGCCTCGGCAGACGCCGGCTTCATCACCAGCGTCGACTTCCAGGAGGACGGTCCCGAGAAGGTGCGGCGACTGGCCGCAGCCGTCCAGACCGGGATCGTCGCCTTCACGGCGAAGATGGAGCCCGAGGGGTTCGACGTCATCTCCTCGACGCCCTACTGCGCGATCGCCAAGGCCTACGCCCGGCTGCGGGCCCGCCACGAGACCGTGCACCTGCTGGCCCCTGATCTGGCGAGCCGGATCCCCGGCACGATCAACCATCCCCGAACCCTCGCCTTCCTCGATGCGGCTCAGGAGCATGGGGACGAGGCGCCCGAACGACTGCTCCGCCTCACCCCGGAGAGCGGCCGCGACACCTATCTGTCGAGCCTGGAGTGGCTGGTGGCGCCCGATCGCCCCCGCGCCGTCATCTGCTTCACCGGCTATCAGGCTGTGGCCCTCCAGTTCGCCGCCGAGCGGCTGGGCCTGAACGTCCCCGACGACCTCGAGATCATCGCCATCGGCGATGTGCCCGCAGAATCCGAGTACTTCGGCCCGATCAGCTACTACGGGGTGGACGACGTGTTCGCCCGCATCTCCGCCGTGGTGATCGACGCCGCTCGTCGGCGCGGTGAACGAGCCGGCGAGAAGCACACCTTCGACTGGGAGTTCTTCCCCGGCGCCACCACCCACCTCGACGAATGAGCCCGATGCCCTCCACCACCTGGACCCTGCCCGGCCTGCACCTGCGCGACGTCACCCTGCCGGTCCCGCTGGACCATGCCGACCCCGCCTCGCCGACCCTGGAGCTGTTCGCCCGCATCGTCGCGGAGCCCGACGGCCAGGACCGACCCTTCCTCGTCTACCTCCAGGGCGGCCCGGGATCCGAGGCGCCGCGCCCGTTGGAGGCCGGGTCCCCGCCGTGGCTCGCCCGCGCCCTGCGCGATCACCGCGTGGTCATGCTCGACCAGCGCGGCACCGGCCGCTCCACGCCCGTCGGCCTGGATGCGCCCCTGCCCGAGGGAGCAATCGACGGCGCGACCACCCTCCGCGCGGCGAGCCCTGCACAGCAGGCCGCCTATCTCACCCACTTCCGGGCCGACGCGATCGCGCACGACGCGGAGCTTCTGCGCGAGCATCTCGGGGCGTCGATCTGGTCGCTGCTGGGGCAGTCCTTCGGTGGCTTCACCACCCTGCGCTACCTCAGCGCCCACGCCGGCAGCGTCGACAAGGCCCTGTTCACGGGCGGACTGCCGACGCTCGGCCCGGACATGGACACCGTCTACGCCACCACCTGGGACGGCATGATCGCCCGCAGCGAGCGCTACTGGGCACGTTTCCCCGGAGACCGCGATCGCCTGCGCGCCCTCTCCGATCTCGCCGCGGGCGGGCAGCTGCGCCTGGCCGACGGGCAGAGCGTGGGCGTGGAGCGCCTGCGCCGCCTGGGCCATCTGCTCGGAGCCTCCGGAGGCCAGGAACGCCTGCACTACCTGCTGGATCTCGAGCCGACATCACCGGCCTTCCTCCATGACCTCGCGGCCGCCCTGCCCTTCAGCGGCCGCAACCCGCTGTACGCCGTGATCCACGAGAGCTGCTGGGCCGACGGCGTGGCCACCCGCTGGACCGCCGACCGCATGATGCCCGAGGCGGTGCGCCAGGATCCGACCCTGCTGGGCGGTGAGCACATCCACCGCGACCTGTTCGCGGAGGACCCGGAATTCATGCCCTGGGCCGAGGCCGCCGACCTGCTCGCCGAGCACGAGTGGCCCCGGCTCTACGACGAGGACGCCCTGCGCGCGGCCGACGTGCCCGGCGCGGCCGCCGTCTACTACGACGACGCCTACGTGCCGCGCCAGTACTCCCTGGCCACGGCGGAGCTGCTCAGCGGCGTGACGCCCTGGGTGACCAGCGAGTACGAGCACAACGGTCTGCGCGCCAGCGGCGACGGGGTCATCGACCACCTTCTCGACCTCGCCACGGGCCGCCGCGCCGCCTGACGCCCGCCGCACGCCACCGGCCGCCGCGCCGCCGACCGCCTGGCGCCGGCTGCCGGACCCGAGCCCTGGCCCGGGCCCGACCGGGCGTACGAACTTTTGTCACCAGGCGTGGGCTCAGCCTCTCCAGGGCGCTGGTGCCACGCCTGCTGACGAATCCTCGTACCGGTACCCGTCCGCTCGTCCGTCCGCCGGGGCCGCCTGTCCATGTCCACTGCAGCCAGGAGCATGCCGGCACTGTGATTCACACCACTGCCGATGGCCAGAATGCCTGGCTGCAGGCTCGCCTTCGCGCCACTTAATGACCAGTGGTCGGTATCGGCTCGACTTATTAGTGCGGTGGAACTAATAATGCTCGTCGTGGCTGCTCCGAGCGGCCGGCAACGACGCACATGCGGCACATGACGAAGGAGTCCATCCGTGACGACACCCTCAAGCGGGACCGGTTTCGCCCCGGACCCGACCATCGACCTCCAGGGAAGCCCGAACCTCATCGGTCCCGAGCTCCCGATCCCGCACCTCGGGATCAAGCCCGAGGCCAAGCGACCCGTCTGGTTCATCGCCGGACTCGTCCTGGCGCAGTTCGGAATCTTCGTCGCGCTGCTCGGGCCGGCCACGGTCTCGATCCAGATGAAGGCTCAGAGCCTGACCACGGACCCTGCCGAACAGGTCGCGATGACGGCGATGGTCATCGCCCCCGGCGCGCTCGCCGCAGTGATCTTCAATGCGGTCGGCGGGCGGATCTCGGATCGCACCACCTCCGGCCTGGGCAGGCGTCGACCGTGGATCGTCCTCGGAATCATCGGCCTGACGCTCTCGCTCCTGCTCATCGCGCTCGCCACCGGCCCGCTGATGATGGCGATCGGGTGGTTCCTCGCCCAGGCCTGCGCGAACCTCGGCTTCGCCGCGTTCCTCGCATCCGTCGCGGACCAGCTGCCCTCCGAGCAGTACGGCAAGACCTCCGGCCTGATCGGGATCGCCCAGAACTCGGCCATCATGGTCGCGACCTGGCTGAGCGCGGCGTTCTCCACCAACATGCTCCTGCTCTTCATGGTCCCGGCGGTGCTCGGACTGATCCTGGTCGTGGCGTACGCACTGATGCTGCCCGAGCCGGTCCTCAAGGAGAACCGCTACCCGTTCAATCTGCGGGAGCTGGTCACGACCTTCTGGACGAACCCCGTGACGTACCCGGACTTCGGCCTGGCCTGGTGGGGCCGCTTCCTGATCATCCTGGCCTCCTACCTCTTCATCACCTTCCGGCTGTTCTACATGACCAACCACCTCGGTCTCGCCGCCGGTGCCGCGGCGGCCGCTGTCGCCGTCGGCGTCACGATCTACACCGTGGCCTCGATGGTCGCGGGCCTGCTGGCCGGCTGGATCTCCGACAAGCTCGGCAGGCGCAAGGTCATGGTCGCCGTCTCGATCCTCGTCTTCGCCATCGGCACCTACGGTCTCCTCCACGCGGACACCGTGACCGGGTTCTACGTCTGCGAGGCGATCATGGGGATCGCCTACGGCATGTACCTCGCCGTCGACCTCGCCCTCGTGTTCGAGGTGCTCCCGGACCGCGAGAAGACTGGAAAGGATCTGGGTGTGTTCAATATGGCCAACGCCCTGCCTCAGTCCCTCGCCCCCGGGGTCGGTGGCTTCCTCCTGGCCAAGCTCGGCGGCGGCACGGACTTCACGGCGCTGCTCGTCGCCGCTGCGATCTCCGCGGTGGCCGGCGCGATCCTCACGATGTTCATCCGCGGCGTGAAATAGTGATCGCCTGACATCGACGGCCGGGACGGAGCGATCTGTTCCGGCCGTCCTGCTCCCACTTCCCGAAGGAGACCCCGCGACCGATGAGCGCCACCGGCCAGGACTCCCGCCCCGCCCGCCGTCGGCCCGGTCGGCCCCGCGGGCAGGACTCCGCTGTGGTGCGCGAGAGCGCGATGCGGGCGGCGATCGACCTCATCGCGCGGCAGGGCTTCGCGGCGACCTCGATGGCGCAGGTCGCGGCCGCCGCAGGGATCTCGCCGTCCGGGCTCGTCCATCACTTCCCCTCGAAGAAGGCCCTGCTCGGCGCGGTCCTCGAACACCGTGACACGGTGGACAGCTTCCCTCGGGAGGAGTTCGGGGACGGCCCCTGGGCCGATTTCGACCACCTGGTGCATGTGGCCTGGCTGAACATGGAGCGGCGCCAGCTCGTGCTCCTGTACACGACGATGATGGGGGAGGCCGCGACTTCCGAGCACCCCGCGCACGAATGGCTGAAGGGCCACTACGCAGCCGTCGTCGGGACGCTCGCCGACGCCGTCCGCGTCGCGCAGCGCGACGGTCACATGCAGCCCGACGCCCCAGCGGACCGCATCGCGCGCTCCACGGTGGCGCTGATGGACGGCCTCCAGGTGCAGTGGCTGCTGGATCCGGAGATCGACATGGAGGTGGCCCTTGGCGATCACGTCGCCGAGCTCAAGCGACGATGGAGCGCAGGCCCTGCCTGAACTATCGGCTCACGCTGGGGCTGACGGTTGGGCTCATCGCTGTCAGCCCAGGAGTGCCAGAGGCACGACAGCGACACCGTCTTTGCGGCGATAGGCGGTGGTTCCTGTCGTCAGAATGACCTTGTTCTTCAGTCGGTCCCCGATCGTGTCACCCAGCCAGTGAAGGTGGCGGACGTCGTGATCGTCGACTGAACGCGCGAGCTTGACCTCGAAAGCGATGACCGCCCCGTCGAAGCGCTCGAGGATCAGGTCGACTTCGTGATCCCCGCCCCGAGTGCGCAGATGGTAGGTCTGGGCCTCGGCGGCCGCTCCGGCACTGCGCACCGTCAGTGTCGCCAGTGACTCGAGGAGATTGCCGAACAGCTCTCCGGAGCCCTGAGTCCCGCTCAGGAGATTCTGTTCCGACACATTCAGGAGCGTGGCGGCGAGGGCAGGATCCGCGAGCTGATGTTTGGGTGCCTGGACCAGTCGCGACAGAGGTGACATCGACGGGAGCCAGGCTGGCACGGGGTCGAGGATCCAGATCTTCGTCAGCACATCGCGATAGGCGAGCGTGGTTGCCTTCGCCGGCTTGTTGCTTTCGTCGGACGTGGCAGCGTCCAAGATCTTCACGTATTCGGTCGTTGTCGACGAGGCCGCGGCATAGGCCGCCATCCATGCTCGAAGGGTTGCCGGCTTTCGAAGCGAAACGCCCTGGTCGACGATGTCTCGATCGATGATGTTCCGTACGTAGCTGTCGAGGGCGTAGCGCCGAGCTCTCTGCGAGAGGTCAGTGATATCGGGCAGCCCTGAGGAGCAGATCTCCCGCGCATAGTCCGCGAGGGTCAGATCCGTCGCCCCTGCGATCGTGACCTCGGGCTCGAAGAGGTCCTGGATGCGGACGGTCGGTGAGGTTCCTCGTCGTTCGGAGAGGCTCAGCGGTCGCTGTCGCAACGAGATGATCCGTCCGGCCCCAGAATGTGTGTCCACGCCGTCTCTGGGTGTCGCGCTCCCGGTGAGCAGGTACGTGTGGTTTGTCCTGGAGTCCACTGCTCGGCGGACCACATCCCAGACCTCCGGGAGGTGCTGCCACTCATCGATCAGAACGGTTTCGCTGCGACGGAGTTGAAAGGACGGATCGGCGGCCACGAGCTGTCGGACGGCGGGGTCGTCCAGAGGGAGGGTTGTTCCGGCGCGCCGCGAAGCGGTCGCCGTCTTCCCGACCCCTTTGGGGCCGTCGACGGCAATAGCTGCCAGCTCTGGCAGCAGAGCGTCCAATTCATCGTCCACGTACCGCCGTAGATAGCCGGTGGTCGATGACGTGTCGTCGAGCGCCATGGATCTCCTCCCAACACGTCGCTAGCAGGTGCTACGGTTCATAATAGTCCTCTTGCCAGGCATCTACTAGTCCTCTTGCCAGGCATCTACTAGCCCTCTTGCCAGGCATCTACTAGCCCTCCTGCCGGGCATGAGGGTAGATCCTCCCGGAATCGGGACATGCCGCAGCATGTTCAGGCATCGGCCGCGAGGCGGAATCCCTTGTTGCCGCTCGCGTCCTCCGCGGCCGTCGAGCTGCGGGCCGCGACCCGGTAGCGGTTGCAGTACGAGTCGTGGCACAGGTATGAGCCGCCGCGCATCACCCGCACGTCACCGTCGAGCGAGGGCGCATCGCCGGTGGACCAGTTGTCGCTGCACCACTCCCACACGTTCCCCGCCACCTCGTACAGCCCGAACCCGTTGGGTGGGAAGGACCGCACGGGCGCCGTCGCGACAAAGCCGTCCTCCTGCGTGTTCCGCACGGGGAAGGCGCCCTGCCAGATGTTGCAGCGGTGCTCGCCGTCCGGCGTGAGCTCATCGCCCCAGGCGAATCGCGCCTGGTCCAGGCCACCGCGGGCTGCCTTCTCCCATTCCGCCTCCCGGGGCAGACGCATCCCGCACCAGGTCGCGAAGGCCTCCGCGTCCCGCAGCGAGACGTGCACGACGGGATGATCGGCGCGGCCTCCAGCGCCGGACTCTCCCACGTCAGACGCTCCCACGTCGGACCCCGGGCCCTCGGGCTGGTCCCAGCGGGCCCCGTCGACCGCTCGCCACCAGGGGGTGCCGGGCGGCTTGCGGCTCGCTCGGCGCAGGTCCTTCTCGAGCAGCGGGGCGAACACGAACGACCAGCCGAACTCCTCCGCCTCGGTGACATATCCGGTCTCGTCGACGAAGGCCGCGAACTCCGCGTTGGTCACGCAGGTCGGATCGATCCGGAAGGCCGGGACGTCGACCGTGCGCACCGGGGACTCGCCGTCGCCGGGGTTGCGGTCGCGGTCCTCCGAGCCCATCCGGAACGGCCCGGCAGGGATCGCGACGGCGCGATCGGCGCGGCCGCGCACCTCCGCGACGGGCGCCGCCCACGGGTGCGGCCCCTGATCGGCGGGGTCCCCGAGGTGTGAGGGTGCGGCCGACGGCATCTCGACCGCGCTCCGGCCGGCGCTGCAGCAGGCGGTCGGAGTCGCAGGAGCGGGGTGCTCGATTTCGTTCATGCCAGGTCTCTCTCCGTCAGTGAGGTCCGTCCAGCGGCGTCGTTGACACGCCGTCAAGCCAGTCCATACGGTATCCGGACCTGCTGTGGCGCGGGCCGGGACCAGCACCGACGGCGAGGTCGCCGCGAACTCGGCGTCCGCCCGCCCCACCCTCCCGAAAGGCCCCACCCATGCTCACCGGCATCGACCCCCTGCTCACCGGAGACCTGCTGCGGATCCTCGATCACATGGGGCACAACGACACCCTGCTGATCGCCGACGCGCACTATCCCTCCCATGCGATGGGGGCGCCCGTGATCGACCTGGCGGTGAGCTCGCCCGAGGCGGTGCGCGCCGTGCGCACCGTGCTGCCCGTGGATATGTACGAGGGCCCCTCGGTCACGCTCATGACGCCGGAGCCCGGCACCGGTGAGGAGGTGCAGGCACAGCTGCAGGAGTCCGCGGCGGCCCGGACCGACTGTCTCGAGTGGATCGACCGTTTCGACTTCTACGAGCGGGGCCGGAGCGTCTTCGCCGTGCTGCGCACCCTGGAGACCCGCAAGTACGGCTGCGTCATGCTGCGCAAGGGCGTGGTGGGGGACGACGAGGGCTGAGCGCGTGTGACGGTTGTCACCGGGTCGCTTCGTTGTTAGCGTCGGGGCTCCGAGCAGAGCGCCGAAAATCGTTTCGGTGGATGCCGCACGACGTGGTGCGGACCCCTCCGCCCTGCACGGGACCAGATCCGACGACGATGACGGAGGACCGCGACGTGTCGCACCCTGCCCCTCAGCCCCGCGCTCAGACCATGCACGACCGCACCGGGCAGGAGGGGAAGAGACCAGGTCGCCGCCGCGTCCTGGCCTCGCTCGGCGCCCTCCCCGCGGGCGCCGTGCTCGCCACGGCCGGAGCTGCCCAGGCGGCCCCCGCCGGCACGGGGAAGGGCTCCGGCTCGGGCGATTTCGCCCTCGGCGTCGAGAACCTCCTCGCCCCGGAAGCCCTGGAGTCGCTGCGCGACGCGCGCGTCGGCCTGATCACCAACCCCACCGGCGCCGACCAGCAGCTGCGCTCCACGATCGACCTCCTGGTCGAGGCGCAGGAGGGCGGCGGCTACACGATGGCCGCGCTGTTCGGGCCCGAGCATGGGGTGCGCGGCGCGGAGCCGGCCGGCGGCTCCGTCGGCGACTACATCGACGAGAAGACGGGCCTGCCGGTGCGCTCTCTCTATGGAGCCACTCAGAAGCCCACCCCGGAGATGCTCGCCGACGTGGATGTGCTGGTCTTCGACATCCAGGACATCGGCGCGCGCTTCTACACCTACATCTGGACCCTCTACTACGCGATGGAGGCGGCCGGTGAGAACGACAAGCGCTTCGTGGTGCTGGACCGCCCCAACCCGCTGGGCACCGACATCGAGGGCTTCGTGCTCGAGCCGGAGCTGTCCAGCTTCGTGGGCCTGAAGGAGATCCCGCAGACCCACGGCCTGACCGTCGGCGAGCTCGCCTCCCTGTTCAACGGCGAGTTCCTGGGCAAGGCCCTGGACCTCGAGGTGATCGAGATGAGCGGCTACGACCCCGAGGCTCCGCCGTCGGCCGATCTGCCCTGGGTGCTGCCCTCCCCGAACATCCCCACCCCGGATACGGCCGTGGTCTACGCGGGCACCGGCCTGATCGAGGCGATCAACATCTCCGAGGGCCGCGGCACCACCACGCCGTTCCTGTGGTTCGGCGCCCCCTTCATCACCGAGGCCCAGGTCGACGCGATCATCGCGGACCTGCAGGCCGCGGAGCTGCCCGGTGTGCTCTACCGCCCCATGTTCGCCACGCCCGCCAGCTCCAAGCACGCCGGCGAGTTCTGCGGCGGCCTGCAGCTCCACGTCACCGACGCCGCGGCCTACGAGCCGGTGCGCACCGGCATCCATGTGCTCGCCGCCCTGTTCGCGAACGTCGACGAGGTCGATTGGCGCGAGGGGGAGGACTGCCGCACGGAGGACGACGTCTGCTGGATCGACAAGCTCTCCGGCACCAAGCGCACCCGCGCGATGCTCGAGGCGGGCGACGGCGCGCAGGCCATCGTCGCCGCCTGGCGCCGCGAATCCCGCCGCTTCGAGGCCACCACCCAGCGTTACCGCCGCTACTGAGCAGGAGAGCTCCCATGACACCCGAGAACAGCAGTCCCCGCAGTCCCAGCACATCCACCAGTCCCGTCCTGTCCCGTCGCGCCTTCGCCGTGGCCCTGGCCGGCGGTGCCGTCGCCCTCCCGGCCGCCGCCCATGCCGCTCCTGCCGGGCGCGGCAACGAGACCGCACGGATCGACGAGCTGATGGCCGGCATGAGCCTGGACCAGAAGATCGGCCAGCTCTTCGTCGCCGTCGGCTACGGCTCCGCGGCCGACGAGCCCCACGACTCGAACACCTCCACGACCGGCGTCGACACCATCGCGGACATCGTGCGCACCCATCACGTGGGCGGGCTGATCTACTTCACCTGGAGCGACAACCTCCAGGACATCGAGCAGATCGCGACCCTGTCCAATGACGTCCAGGCCGCAGCCCTGGACTCCGGCGGCATCCCGCTGATCATCAGCGCCGACGAGGAGCGCGGGGTCGTCTACCGGCTGCCCGCCCCGGCCACCCCGCTGCCCGGCGAGATGGCTCTGGGCGCGACCGGCTCGCGGGCCCACGCGCGCAAGGCCGGGGACATCGTGGGTTCCGAGCTGCGGGCCGCCGGCCTCCACCAGGCCTTCGCCCCGGTGGTCGACGTGAACATCGAGGCGCAGAACCCGGTGATCGGGGTGCGCTCCCTCGGTGCGGACCCCGCGGCCGTCGCCCGCCTGGGCGCCGCCCAGATCAAGGGCCTGCAGGGGGCGAACTGCTCCGCCGCCGCGAAGCACTTCCCCGGCCACGGCGACACCGCGACGGATTCCCACCTGGGGCTGCCCGTCATCGACCACACGCGCGAGGAGCTCGACGCGATCGACCTCCCGCCCTTCCTGGCCGCGATCGACGAGGGCGTGGACGTCATCATGACCGCCCACATCGTGGTCCCGGCACTCGACGACTCGGGCCGACCCGCCACCCTCTCGCACCCGATCCTCACCGGACTGCTGCGCGAGGAGCTCGGCTACGAGGGCGTGATCGTCACCGATTCGCTCGCCATGGAGGGCGTGCGCACCCTGTTCGGCGACGACCGGGTGCCGGTCGAGGCGATCCTCGCCGGCGCCGATCAGATGCTCATGCCGCCCGATCTCGTGGTCGCGATGGACGGCGTGCGCGAGGCGGTCGCCTCGGGGGAGATCACCGAGGAGCGCGTGGAGGAGTCGGTACGCCGGATCCTCGCCCAGAAGCTGCGCCGCGGGCTGTTCGACGAGGTCCAGGTCGATGCCGCGACGGCCGCCTCGACGATCGGCACGAAGCGCTCGGTGGGAAGCGCCCAGGCGATCGCCGATGACGCGGTCACCCTGATCACGGACGACTCCGGGATCCTGCCCCTCGCCGCCGGCTCCACGGTGCTGGTCACCGGGGTCGGCACCGCTGCGAAGCTCAATGTGGCCGTGGCCGCCCTGCGTGAGCACGGGCTGGAGGCGAACTCCCTGGTCATGCTCAGCGACGGTCGCACGATGACGGCGGGCGCCGAGGCAGAGGCCGAAGCGGCCGCCCGCGGCGTCGACGCGGTGCTCGTGTTCACCTCGTCCTCGGGATTCACCACCCCCGCCTCGCAGGTCGCGACGGTCGAGAAGCTCGCCGGGGGAGACGTCCCTGTGCTGCACGCCTCGCTGCGCAATCCCTACGACGTGGTGCACGTCGGCGAGGTCGCGGCGTCGATGGCCGCCTACGGCAACTCCGACTGCAACCTCCGGGCCGTGGCCGGCGTGGTCGCGGGCGCCGTGAACCTCCGCGGGAAGCTCCCGGTCGCGATCCCCACGGCCGACGGCACGGGGGAGGCGTTCCCGCTCGGGCACGGCCTGCGCTGACAGACGGTCCACTGGCAGCATGAGGGCGCTGCGGGGCGGTTCAGCCCTCCCCGCAGCGCCGTCCCAGGGGGTCCTCGATGCGGAACTGCTCCACGTGATACGGCCAGTCCGGGCCGGTGCGCCACTGCGAGCACACCAGGTGCATGACCTCGAGCGTGGAGCCCGGCACGATGAAGGGCCCGTACAGCTGGGCGACGACGTCGTGCGCCTCCTCGCCCCAGTCGCCGCCGTGCAGCAGGGTCGAGGGTGTCGCGCCCGCGATCGCGATGGGGGAGTCGGCGGCGAGGACGTCCACCCGGTAGTTCCCGGCGTCGAAATAGGTGAGGACCCACTGGTCCTCCACGAGCCGCAGGCACATCTCGCCGATCGCGCCGTCCAGCACGGTGACCCCGTCGCCGCCCCAGGTGCCGTCGCCGCTGAAGGTCTCGTACGCCTCGGGGTCCAGGATCGAGCCGGCCTCGACCCGTGAGAGGATCACGCCCTTGTCCCGCTGGAAGCCCGTGGTCAGCAGATACACGAAGCCGTCCTCGGGGTGGGTCGACCAGGTGCACTGCTGCATGAGCCCGCCTGCGTGGTCGCCGGGGAACATCTCCGCGGTGCGCTCCCAGCTCTTCCCGGAGTCCTCGGAGGTCCAGATCTCGGTGCCGGCGACGGTGCCGAAGCCGTGGTTGACCATCATCCACAGGTACATCGTCTCGCCCACGGTGAGCACGTCCCCGGGCAGGATCGTGGAGACCGGGTCCTCGTCGTGCTCGTAGGGCACGAGCTGCTCGGCGATCTCCCCGCCGACGGCGGAGGTCCAGGAGATCCCTTCGTCCAGAGGATGGTCGGGATCGGCGAAGAGGCCGACGGGGGAGCGCCAGAAGCCACCTCCCACCACGGGCTCCTCGAAGGTGTCGCCGAAGACGAACAGGATCCGTCCATCGGGAGCCACGGCGGGGGCGCCGAGATCCGTGGCGGCCATGCGGAAACGGTCGGTCACCCCGGGGCCCGTGATCGGCGGCATCCGCTCGATGCGGGGGCAGGCCTCCGCCGGGACGGGGCCGAAGGACGAGTCCTTCTCGGTGGCGGCGGTGCCGGCGTCGGGCACCTCCTCCGCGCCGCAGGCGGCCGTCGTCGTCGTCGTCGCGCCGAGCCCGGCCAGGGCTGCGGACCCGTGCAGGAAGGTGGAACGGGACAGCATGGCGGACCTCCTCGGGTCCTCGGTGCCCCCGCACGGCGGCGTGCGGGGTCGTGATCGTCTCGGAGCTCCTCGACGACGAAAGCTGGAGGATCACGCAGGTTCTCCGACCACCCTACGGAGTCACCGGGACGTCAGCAATCGTGTACTCACACCGAGCTGCCGACGGGCTCCTCGGTCGCGTCGGACTCGCGCACCGCGTCCGTCCGCAGCGCATCGTGAGCACGCAGCGCGTCGGCCTCGCGGGCGAGGCGGCGCCGGCGCCCCTGCACCCAGGCCCGGGTGAACACGCCGCCGGCGAGCAGCAGCACCGCGCCCATCAGGGCGATGACCACGGTGAACGTGGCCTCGAGCGAGACCAGGGAGATCAGCGCGCTGGAGAGGATGATGCCCAGCGCGCTCGCGGTGCGCAGCTGCGCGAAGACCTCGGCGCGGTGCTCGGGCTCGACCAGGCGATCCAGGACCAGCGAGTAGTAGGTCGCCAGCGGGGCGAGCACGGAGCCCACGAGCAGGGCGCCCACGACGGTGGCGGTCACCGAATGGCCCAGCCCCACGGAGGCGACGCCGAGACCGGTCACGGCGAGCCAGGCGAGCACGGTGCGCCGGCGGGGCACGCGGTTGCGCACGCTCACCCAGATCCCGCCGCAGATCGAGGTCACGCACAGGGCCACGGGGAACACGACGCCCCAGGCGGCCGGCAGGCCGAAGGAGACGGCCATCGAGACCGCGCCGATCTCGATCGCGGAGATCGCGGCCGCGCTCGCCGCTGCGCACACCAACCACAGGGCGATGATCGGGGTCAGGCGCAGGCGGCTGCGACGGTGCTCCGGGCCGGGAGCGGTGGCGCTCGCGACGCGGGGCAGCAGGAACAGGGGCCCGACGCCCAGCAGCACCATCGCCCAGACGGCGGCCTGGGGAGAGATCCCGCCGAGTGCGGCCGCGAGCACGGGCGAGGCCACGAAGGTCACCTCGTTCAGGGTGGCGGCGACGCCGAGGGCGCGCGGCAGGCGCGAGACGGGCACGAGGTGGTTGAGCACGGCACGCAGGGTCCCGAAGGCCGCGCCGTTGACCAGGCCGGCCGCGGCCGCACCGCCGACCACGAGGGCGAAGGGGGCGTCGGTCGCGGCGAGCACCGCGATCCCGACCAGGGCGAGGGCGCGCAGGCCGATGAGCGTGCGCACGAAGGGGAGCGGCGAGAAGCGGCGGCCGAAGCGGGTGATCGGCACGGCGCCGATCACCTGGGCGAGGGTCATCGCGAGCATCATCGCGGCACCGCTGGCGGCATCCCCGGTCAGCGGCAGCGCGATGAGCGCGAAGGCGATCGGGGCGGCGGCCTGCGGCACGGCGAAGAGCCCGGAGGAGGCGAACCAGCGCAGCAGGCGCACATCGGTGGTGGGGCGACGCATGGGTGACCTCCTTCGAGGCAGGACGGGGCAGAGCGGGACGAGGCGGGGTCGCGCGGTGCGAGCCCGCTCGCTATGAGCAACATAGTGCTCATCGACCAGGATGCGCAATATAGTTCCCATCACTCCCGCTAAGCTCGTCGCCATGACCGGAGGAATGCGCCCCGCCGTCGTCGAGCAGCTCGGCGACCGCATCCGTGCGGCCCGCCAGGAGCTCGACCTCAGCGTCGCCGCCCTGGCCGAGCGCAGCGACGTCAGCCGCCGCATGCTCACCCAGATCGAACTGGGCCAGGCCAACCCTTCCGTCTCGACCCTGGATCGCGTGGCCGCCGGGCTGGGGACCACCTTCGCCGCGCTCATGGGAGTGGGCGCCGACGCCCCGCCCGACGGGGTCGAGGTGTGGTCCACCGAGGGCGGCAGCTGGTCCGTGCTGCTCGATGCGATCGACACCGAGGGCCTCTCCGTCGAGACCTGGAAGTGGAAGCTGGTGGGCGAGGACCAGCGGCTGGGCGGCTCCGGCGTGCCCTCGCCGGGTGTCATGATCCACGTGATCGACGGCGCCCTGGAGATCGTGTGCGGCGAGGATGTGCAGGTCATCGAGGCCGGCGGCTCCGGTCGTGTGATCACCGACCAGGAGTACGTATACCGCGCCCGCGACGCCCAGGGCGCCGTGTTCACCTCGGTCGCGCTGCAGTCCCGCGCCGGTTAGGGTCGGCGGAGGCAGGAGCTGCTGCTTCCGCCGCGACCGCACCCGCTCGATGAGGAGCCCCTGTGCCCGCACCTCCTGCGCCCACGAACCCCGCCCCCGCAGCACCCGTCCGCCTGGTCCCCGGCGAGAAGCGGCGCCTGCTCGACGCCTCCCCGCGCCCGGAGGAACCCTGGTACGTCAACGACCACACGCTGATCCGTGCCGCCGACGGCACCTGGCACGCCTTCGGCATCTGGCACCCCGAGCCCGCCGACCCGCTGCACGAGGACCTCTTCCTCCACGCCACCGCAGCAGACCTCGAGGGCGCCCCCTGGACGGTCCACGACTCTGTCCTCCCCGCACGGCCGGATCTCGGCGAGACCCACGTCTGGGCCCCGCACGTGATCGAGCATGAGGGTCGCTACTGGATGTTCTACGCCGGAGGCACCGCCGACCACACCTCCTACCGGTTGACGCTCGCGACCAGCGAGGACCTGTTCAGCTGGACCCGCCACGAGCCGCCGCTGTTCACCGACGGCTTCGACGCTCGAGATCCCATGGTGATCCGCGACGGCGTGCGCTGGCTGCTGTACTACACGCGCACCTCCGCGCCGGACGGTGGCTTCCACGAGGTCGCCGTGCGCACCTCCGAGGACCTCCTGACCTGGTCCGAGCCTGTCGTCGCCTATCGCTCGACGCAGTCGGGGACCGTGGGCGGCCCCACCGAATCGCCCTTCGTGATCCGTGCCGGCGAGGGCTGGGTGCTGTTCGTCTGCGAGTCCACCCAGTACGACAGGACCCTCGCCTACTACTCCACCGATCCGCTGCACTTCGAGGACTCCGGCTCCCTCGACGTCGACCTCGACGAGCACTGCGCGGAGATCGTCGTGGACGGACCGCGCACCTGGACCACCGGCGGCGGCTGGGGGAGGGGCGGGCTCACCATCCGCCCGCTCGAGGTGCGGACCTGAGGGGCTGCGGACCGGGGCGTCCGGGTCGCCAGGGTCGCTCGATTCCACGGGGCGGAGCCATATACGTCGGCCCCGCCCCGCACTAAGCTCGAACCCGGCGGGCGAGCGTTCTCCCGTCCCGCCCCGTCCCCACCGGACCGCTCGACGAGGAGCCCCCGTGCCCGCAGACCTCCCCACCGACCTGCCCGGAACCGGCGCCCTCGCCGGGCACTGGATCGCCGCCGTCGACTCCACCCGCGTGCGCAGCAGGTACCCCCGCACGATCGGCCGCAACGCCCGGCTCGGGGCCCACGGCGACGGGCCCGACGTCCTCGCGATCACCGTGCGCACCGACGCCGGTGCCAGCGGCTGGGGACTCTACGAGGGACCGGAGCCCGACCTCGCCGCCTGCGTCGGCCGACCCCTCGAAGAGCTCTTCGACCCTGCTCTCGGGGTGATCGACCCTGCTGCCCTGCCCCTGGACATCGCCCTCCACGACCTCGCCGGGCGGATCCTGGGCGTGCCGGTGCACGCGATGCTCGGCGGGCACGGCACCGTGCCCGTGGCCTGCTACTCCGGGGCGATCTACTTCGACGACCTCGACCCCGAGGAGAGCCCGCGCGGCCTCGACGGCGTGCTCACGGCCTGCGCGGCCGACTGGGACGCCGGCTACCGCGCCTTCAAGCTCAAGATCGGCCGGGGCAACCTGTGGATGCCGGCCGACGAGGGCTTCGCCCGGGACGTGGAGGTGGTCCGTGCGGTGCGCGACGCCTACCCCGAGGCGCGACTGCTCGTGGACATGAACGACGGCTACAGCCCGGAGCGCACGATCCGGTTCCTCGACGCTGTCCAGGAGTGCGACCTGTACTGGATCGAGGAGCCCTTCGCCGAGCACGCCGAGGGTCTCCGCGCGGTGCGCGAGCACCTGAACCGGACCGGTTCGCGGGTCCTGGTGGCCGACGGCGAGTTCGACCCCGACGTGGAGCAGGTGCTCGACCTCGCCGCGGCAGGCCTGCTGGACGTGCTGCTCATGGACGTGCTGTCCTTCGGCTTCACCGCCTGGCGCCGCATCATGCCGCGAGTCCGCGAGGCGGGCGTGCTCGCCTCGCCCCACGCCTGGGGCCACCCGCTGAAGACCCTCTACGCCGCGCAGCTCGCCGCCGGGCTCGGCACCATCCCCGTCGTCGAGGCGGTCCCCGGCCGCACCGAGGGCGTTGACGCGACCGGCTACACGCTGCACGACGGGGCCATCACACTGCCGGACGATCCCGGCTTCGGCCTGCATCTGGGCGGCTGACGCCGGCCGACGGATCGCCGGATCGCGTCGGCCGACGGGCGCGCGGCCTCGGCGCTGAGCCGCCGGCGCTCCCGCTCGGAGTCAGGCGCCGTGGCGCCGCAGGGCCGCCGTCACGGCGACGACCGCGCCCTCCGGAACCAGCCCGATGTCCGCGAGCTGGGCGATCTCCACCCAGCGGGGCGTGTAGACGTTCTCGTCCGATGACCGCTCGACCTCCGGCCCGCCGAGACGCAGCGGACCGTCCGCGACCGTCACCGCGAAGTACCTCGCCGCGGGATCGGAGCGGATCTCCAGCTCCTGCGGGTCGCGCCCGATCAGACCGGTCTCCTCCTGCAGCTCCCGCAGGCAGGCCTCCTGGACGCTCTCGCCCCGCTCGACGCCGCCGCCCGGCAGCACCGCATACTCCCGGCCGGACGTCCGTCGGCCGATCACCAGCACCGACCCGTCGCGGACGACGACGGCGGCTGCTCGGATGCGCATGCCCCGAGCGTACCGGCGGAAAATCCCGTGCCGTCGGGTCGGCCGCGTGGAAGGGTGTGCCCATGACGCACCGGCTGACCTGGACCGACTTCCCCGACCCGCTCCGTGCGCGCCTCGAGGAGCTGCTCGGCGGAGCCGTGGTGTCCACGCAGTCCTGTCGCGGAGGTTTCTCGTCGAGCAGCGCCGAGATCCTTCGCTCGCAGGCCGGGCGTCGGCTCTTCGTCAAGGCGGTGCGCGAGCGCGACAATCCCGGTTCGATGGCCCTGAACCGTTCCGAGGCCGCCGCGCTCGCGACCATCCCCGCCTCCGCCCCGGTCCCGCCGCTGGTCGCGGCCTTCGACCACGAGGACTGGTTCGTGCTGGTCACCGAGGTGGCGCCCGGGGTCCTCCCGGCCGAGCCCTGGACCGCGACGCAGCTCAATCGGGTGCTCGCAGCGCTCGACGAGCTGCAGGCCGCGGCCACCCCGTGCCCCGTCCCGGGCCTGCGCAGCGTCGCGGAGTCGCTCGGCCCCGACATGCTCGGCTTCGACCGGGTCGCCGAGGATCCGCCGACGGATCTCGACCCGTGGATCGCCGAGCGGCTCGACGAGCTGCGCGAGGCGGCGAGGCGGGGCATCGGCGCGCTCGACGGGGACACGCTGTGCCATGCCGACGTGCGCGCGGACAACATCCTGCTCACCACAGAGGGGGAGGTGAGCCTCGTCGACTGGGCCTGGGCCTCGCGAGGCAGCCGCATCGCCGACGCCCTCCAGCTGCTCGCCTCGGTCCCGGACCCCGACGGCACGCTGCGCGTGAACGACCGTGTGGACGCCGTGCTTGACCGGCACGGTCTGCCCCGGCAGGTGGGCACCGATGTGCTGACCGGAATCCTCGCCTTCTTCGTCGACGCCGCCCGATGGCCCCATGACCCGAGCCTGCCGCTGCTGGGGGAGCATCGGCGCCGGTTCCGCGACTCCCTGGTCGCCGTGGTCCGAGAGCGCTGGTGAGGGTCCCGTCTGTGGGCGTACGATCCCAGACACCCCGGAGTCGGCGGTCAGCGTCGGAGAGGAGCTGAGATGCCCCAGCTCATCGCCGTCGTCGGCGCGACAGGCACGCTCGGGAGGACAGTCGTCGAGGTGGCCCGCGCCGAGGGGCTCGAGGTGCGGGAGATCGCCCGCTCCCGCGGCGTCGACATCGTCACGGGTGAGGGCCTCGACGAGGCGCTCCGCGGCGTCCAGCTCGTCATCGACTGCTTCAAGCCGCCCACCCTCGAGGCCGAGCAGGCGACGGAGTGGTTCCACGAGGCGATGAGCGGCCTCGGTGACGCGGCACGCCGAGCCGGCGTGACGCGCACGGTGGTCACCTCGATCGTGGGCATCGACGGGATGCAGGACTACGGCTTCTACCGTGCCCAGCTCGCGCATGAGCAGGCCGCGCGCGAGCACTGCCCGGGCACCGTGATCGTGCGTGCCACGCAGTTCCACGACTTCGTGGGGAACATGCTCGTGCGCGACGGCGAGGGTCTGCAGGTCATGGAGGCCCCCTCGCAGCCCGTCGACACCCGCGCGGTCGCCGCCCTGCTGCTGCGCACGGCGCTCGCCGAGCAGCCCGACGAGCTGCTCCAGATCGCCGGACCTCAGGTCGAGAACACCCTGGACCAGGCCCGGCGCCTGCTCGCCGCACGCGGGGACGCCACCCCCGTCACAGGCGCTCCGGCCAGCGAGTCGATGTCCCGTGGCGGCATGCTGCCCGGCCCCGAGGTGCCGACCGTCGGCCAGACCTACGAGCAGTGGCTCGACGAGCACGAACGGCCCCACGACACGATGACCGGGGGCGCACCCCGGCAGGGAGGAGATCGGACATGAGCACGGAATTCGCCGTCGGCGACCACGTGAGCTGGAACTCCGAGGCCGGGCAGGTCTCAGGAACCATCACCGCGGTCCATACCGCCGATTTTGACTACAAGGGGCACACCCGTCGCGCGAGCGCGGATGAGCCCCAGTACGAGATCCGCAGCGACACGACCGACCACGTCGCCGCGCACAAGGGCTCGGCCCTGTCGAAGCTCGGGAACTGAACACGGTGGCCCGACGGGTCCGGCGACGGTTCAGAGGCTGAAGTCGGGGTCCGGTTCCCCGAACCCCTCCGGGAGCCTGACCGGACAGAACTGCTGCATCGTGGGGTCCACGTAGTCCTGGGCGAACCGGACCGCTTCCTCCGGGGTGCGTGATCTCTGGTTGAGGCTGTCCTGCATCATCATCATGGCGTCCCAGAGCTTCGTGCCGACGGGAAGCGGCGGGCGGGAGCGGGCGAACTCCATGATCTCGACGAAGAACTCGATGCTCGGATCCCAGGCCTCGGGGTCCTGGACGGCATCCATGCTCGTCGGGATCCGGGAGATCTGCGGCATGAGGATCCGCTGCCCCTCGTATCCGGCGTAGAACGCCATGAGCTTCCAGGCCGCCTCGGACCTGCTCGACCCCTTCGGCATCGCCAGACCGAAGCCGCCTGCCCAGGTGAAGGGGTCGTCGCTGCCATCGGCGATCGGAACGTGGGTCACCCCGTAGCGCATGTCCGGTTTGTAGTCGCTCTGGGACTGCACTCCCCAGGGGCCGGAGATCTGGAACATCTGCCGCTCGGAGAAGAACGAGGTCTGCGTCGGCGGGGCGTTCGGCGGCTGGTAGGTCGCCTTGAAGGCGTCGACGCGGGGGAAGTCGAGCCGATCCACCCAGCTCGCATACTCCGTCGCGACGGCCAGCATCTCTGGGGAGTCGAGCGTCATGCTGCAGGTGCTGTTGTCGAAGAACGTGACGCCGGAGGCCATCGCCCACATCAGCAGCGAGGCCTCGCCGTCCCAGGGGATCCAGGTGATCCGCTCGTAGTTTCCCTGCTCGTCCTGGATGTCGAAGGCGTCGCTGATCTCCCACATCTGGTCCAGCGTCATGGGGCCGTTCGCCGGGTCCAGCAGCTGGGGATCGATCCCCGCCTCGTCGGTGAGGTCCGTGTTGTAGTACATGGCCCGGGTGTCCGTATCCAGCGGGAGCCCGTACCACTGGCCGTCGTAGAGCACCTCGTCCGTCGAGAACTTCACCCAGTTCGCCATGAACTCCTCGGGCTCGACGCCTTCGTACTCGCGGATCAGCTCGTCGAGCGGTTCGAGCAGGCCCAGGGACGCCATCTCGGCACCGCTGAACCGTCCCATGAAATAGACGTCCGGTCCCGTGCGTCCGCGGACAGCCGTGATCACCGAGGACGCATCGCCCTGCGAGCTGCTGGGCACCTGCGAGACGGACACGGTGATGCCGGGATTCTGCTGCGTGAACGCCTCGATGACCTCGGCTTCCTTGTCCACGTCGCTCGCCCAGATGCCCCACAGGGTCACCGTGTTCGGATCCCGGTCGGATCCGGTGGGTCGATTCGTGCATCCCGTGATGGCACCGCCGGCCACGGAGACCGTGCCCCCGGCGGTGAGGGCGCGCAGGAACTCTCGGCGATCAATCATGGCGGCACCCCGGGAACGCCGTCGTTCCGGCTGGGAGGAGAGCACTCATCATCGACCTTTCCCCGAGCGGCGACGGTACGGCCCGGTCCGTCACCGTATCCAGGGGACACGGGGGTCGATAGGCCACAGGCGGACGCGCGAGTTCGCACGACGGACGCCGCTGCTCGGGTCGCGAAGGGTCCTGCGTGTCCCGGCTGCCCCGGATGGGTCATCGGACGCAGCGGCGGCTCGGAGGGTGCGGGCGGCGGCACGCACGGGCCGATGGTGAGGCGAGCTGGCGATATGGACAGCTCACCTCACCATCGGCCAGTCGAACATCGGCGAATCGCGTCTGTGCCTGTGCCCGGCTCCGGGAGTCGCACGGTACGGCTCGCTGGTCGCCCTGGTTTGGAGCGTTCGGACTACTTCAGCCCGGCCATCTTGATGTTCGCGATGATCTGTCGCTGGAAGATCAGGAACAGGATGATCACCGGTGCCGCGGCGAGCGTCGAGCCCGCCATGAGCAGCGCCAGTTCGCTGGAACGCTCGGAGCGGAAGGTCGCCAGGTACTGCTGGACCTGGTAGAGATCCGGGCTCGTGATCGTCATGACAGGCCACACGTAGGCGTTCCAGAACACCAGGAATGACGTGATGCCCACGACCACGAAGGGCGGTTTCGACAGCGGCACGAACAGTCGCAGGAAGATCCCGAACTTCCCGCAGCCGTCGATCATCGCGGCCTCCTCGAGGCTGCGGGGGATGTTCAGATAGAACTGCCGGATGAAGAACACGTGGGCCGCCGCGGCCGCGCCGGGCAGGATCAGCACCGCGAGGGTGTCCAGCATGTGCAGCTTCGTGACCACGATGAAGCTGGTCAGCAGGATCGTCATGCCGGGGATGAACATCGTGGAGATGACCACCACCCACAGCGTGCGCTTGAAGGCGAACTCGAGCCGGGCGAAGGCGTAGGCGGCGAAGGAGTTCACCGTGAGGCTCAGCAGGGTGAACAGCACCGCGCCGAAACCGGTGATCGCCAGGGTCCGCACGAAGGCGGGGTCGGCGAGGATCTGCTGGTAGTTCTCCAGTCGCCACACCTCGGGGAAGAACTGGAACGGGGTGCGCACCACCTCCTGCTTCGACTTGAATCCGGCGATGGCCATCCACGCCAACGGGAAGAGGGCGGCGGTGACGATGACGATCGCGACGACGGTGCGGATGATCGCGGTGAGCACCCGGCGCACGGTCAGAGGCCGGCGTCGTGGCTGCGAAGGAGAGACCGGTGAGGCCGGCGCGAGGCGCCGGGAGGTCTCCAGGGGCACGGTCATCAGTCCACCAGTTTCTCGGAGTTCAGCACGCGGAAGATCAGGGCGGAGACCGCTCCCAACACGAGGAACAGCAGCAGCGCCGCCGCGATCGAATAGCCCTGATAGGTGTCCCCGCGGAAGTGGTTGAAGATGAAGAGGTTGGGCAGCGTGGTGGAGTCCAGCGGCCCGCCACCGGTCATCACCAGCGGCAGCTCGTACTGCTGGATCGCGGCCACGAAGCCCGTGATCAGCAGGTACAGCAGTACGTTCTTCATCTGGGGGATGGTGATGTACCGGGTGCGCTGCCACCAATTCGCACCCTCGAGCTGCGCGGCCTCGTAGAAGCTCTCCGGCACGTCGAGCATCGCCGCGATCATGATCAGGGTCATCAGTCCCAGCCCCATCCAGATCGCTGGCACCGCGATCGCCGGCAGCGCGAGGCGCACGTCGCCGATCCACGCCTGGTCCTCGATCCCCACCAGCCCGACGGCCGCGTTCAGCAGCCCGCCGGAGTACTCGTAGATGAGGGCGAAGGTGATCGAGGTGATCACGGCGGAGATGATCGTGGGGATGTAGACGGCGATCTTCAGGGTCGTGGCCAGGCGTCGCCCCACCCCGGTCACGAAGCTCGCGATGAGGAAGGACAGCAGCAGCTGAACGGGGAGAGTCATGAGCACGAAGAGGAGGCCGCGCCGGATCGCCGCCCGGAATTCCGGATCGGTGAGCACATTGACGAAGTTCCGCAGACCCACGAACTCCGATTCCTGGTAGAAGCTCCAGTTGAAAAAGCTCAGGTAGATCGCAGAGATCGTGGGCACGATGACGAAGATCGTCAGCAGGATCAGCACCGGCGCCAGCATCAGCAGGGCGATGCGGGTGTCGCGGGGCGGGTGGGAGTGCAGGGGAGCGGGGGAGCCCTGCGCCGTCGGGGAGCTCGTCGCCACCGGTCAGTCCCTGGGTGCCTTGCCCGCGAGCTCCTCGCGGTCGATGACCTTCTGGATCTCGCCGTTCGCGCCGCTCAGCGCCTTCGCGGGATCCTCGCCGTTCATGCCCTTCTCCAGAGCCTTGCCCATGGCGAGCAGGATGTCCCAGGGGTAGGACGGGGTGGGGACCGACGCCGGTGCGATGTCCTCGCTGACCACGGCGGACCACGGGGCATCCGCCGCTTCGGGCGCGGCCTGCACGGCGTCGGCGACGTCGGGCCGGGCGGGCGCCTTCGTGAACTGGGTGCCCACGAAGAAGGGCACCAGATTCGCGACGTCCCCGGCGAGGCACCAGGACAGGAAGTCCGCCGCGCCATCCGGCTGATCGGTCTTCGCGTCGATGACCCACTTGAAGTTGCCCAGCGTCGCCACGGAGGCGGACAGGTCGCCGTCGCTCGTGGGGAAGGGCGCGATGCCGGTGACGCCCAGGAGGTCGTCGTAGTCCGAGGCGATCTCGCTGAAGGCCCAGGACCCGGAGGTCATCATGGCGCACTTCTGTTCGCCGTACGCCTTCGCCTCGACATAGGCGCCGAGCGGCTGCTTGGGGATGTATCACTTCTCGCGCAGGGTCTTGTAGAAGCCCAGCAGCTCCTCGTACTGGGCATCCTCGGCATCGGCCTCTGACCAGTCGTCGGTGATCGGGAAGTGGCCCGCGACCTGGAACTGCTGGCCGACCGTCGCCCAGGCGAAGGTGTCCTGATCGCCGGCTGTGGTCAGCGCGAACGCCCCGTCGGGCAGGGTGGGCAGGAGCTTCTCGCAGGTCGCGTAGAGCTCATCCCAGGAGGTCGGCGGCTTCTCAGGGTCCAGCCCGGCCGCCTCGAACATGTCCTTGTTCCAGAACAGGGCGGACTGCGGCTCGAGCAGCAGCGGGTAGCCGTAGACCTTCCCGTCCACGGTCACGAGCTCCTTCGCCTGGTCGGTGAGGTTCTCGAGCTGCTCGGCGTCCAGCAGGTCGTCGAGGGCGAGGAACTGTCCCAGCCGCGCGCCCTCGTCCATCGTGGAGGGGTCCGTGTACACATCCGGCATGGTGCCCGCGGCCTGGGCGGATTTCACCCGCTGGTCCCAGGCGTCTGCGGGGACCTCGACGTCCTTGACGAAGAACTTCTCCTGGGCGTCGTTGTACGAGGAGACGATCCCGGCGTACCACTCGTTCTCGAAGGGGGTGAAGGTGCGATGCCAGAACTCGATCGGGGTGCGTCCGTCGGCCTCAGCGGCATCGTCCTTGGACTCACCGGGCGTGCCGCTGCCGCAGGCGGCGAGGGATGCCGCGGCTGCGGACGCCGCGGTCGCCGTGAGGAGGGTGCGTCGTTTCATGGTGCTGCTCCTTGCGTCGGTGCTGCCATGTCGGGGGAGGAGCTGCGTCGGGCCGATCAGCTCCGCTGCTGGGTGGACGTGCTGGATGCGCGGAGGCGCTGGGCTCGGGACCATGCCGGCCAGACGTCGGGGCCACCGCTCAGCGACGTTGTCGAGGGTGTCCGATGTGCCGATCGATCCCGACTCGACGCCTCTTCGCCTCGGTCGGTAATCGTTTGCGCGCCAACGTAGTCCGGGGTGCCGAAGGTGTCAACGACCAGTGCCAGGTCGCGGACCGTTGACGCCGGTCGCCCCGCTCCGTATCGTGCCGGTAAACGTTTCCTGATCATCGCCGATCTTCTGGGAGTACCCCGTGACCCACCCCGCCCGAGACCTCGCCGCGCTGCGACCCGTCCAGACCCGTTCGATCAGCCCCGAGAACGTCGACGGCTCTGTCGGCGGAGGCGGCCGCGCCACCGAGGGCACCGGTGCCGACGCCGCCCGCGACCTCGGCCAGGGCTGGAAGGTGTCTCCGAGCGTCGACGTCAAGGCGGGGGAGACCTTCACCCTCGCCGACATCGATTCGGCCGGGGTCATCACCCACATCTGGATCACCACCCACACCGACCACTGGCGCCAGCTCGTGGTGCGCGCCTACTGGGACGGCGCCGAGGAGCCCGCGGTCGAGGTGCCCTACGGCGACTTCTTCGCCAATGGCTGGGGCGTGTTCGCGCAGGTCGACTCGCAGATGGTCGCCGCGAACCCGCACGGCGGCTTCAACTCCTACTGGCCGATGCCGTTCCGGGAGGGCGCTCGCCTCACGCTGGAGAACACCTCGGACCAGGACGCCCGGGTCTACTACCAGGTGACCTACGAGCTCGGCGGCGACCACCGTGAGGACGCCTACTTCCACGCGCAGTGGCGCCGCTCGAACCCGCTCCCGGAGGCCACCGAGCACGTGCTGCTCGAGGGCATTGAGGGGCAGGGCCAGTACGTGGGCACCTACATCGCCTGGGGCGTGCACTCCAACGGCTGGTGGGGCGAGGGTGAGATCAAGTTCTACCTCGACGACGACCAGCCCGACGGCGGCTTCCCGACCATCGCCGGCACCGGCACCGAGGACTACTTCGGCGGCGCCTGGAACTTCGACATCCCCGGCGAGGGCTACACGGCCTTCTCCACGCCGTACCTGGGCATGCCGCAGGTGATCCGGCCCGACGGGCTTTACATTGCCCAGCAGCGCTTCGGCATGTACCGCTGGCACGTGGCCGACCCGATCCACTTCACCACCGGTCTGCCTCGCGTGGACATCCAGGCCCTGGGCTGGAAGAGCGCCGGCCGCTACCTGCCGCTGCGCGACGACATCGCCTCCACCGCGATCTTCTACCTCGACCGTCCGGTGACCACGCGTCCCGAGCCGCCGACCTTCGACGGCATGGAGGTCCACCTCGGATCCGGCGCCGGCCCGCACAGCCCCGCAGGTCCCGTCCGCGCCTGAGCGGCGCCCATCAGCAGGGAGGACCGCGGTGTCGCAGAGACCCACGATCATGGATGTGGCCGCCGCCGCCGGCGTGTCCTCGGCGACGGTGTCCCGGGTCGTCAACGGCGTCGCCTCGGTCGACCGGGACCTCGCCCGACGGGTGCGTGTCGCGGTGCGCACCACCGGGTACGTCCCCAATGCGCTGGGGCGCTCCCTGCGCCGCGGCGGGACCGCGCAGATCGCGGTGGTGACCCCCGATGCGGAGAACCCCTACTTCACGCAGATCATCAGCGAGGTGGAGCGGATCGTGCGCGCCGACCACTACTCGGTGACGGTCGCCCACACGGAGGACGACCTCGACCTCGAGCGGGACTGCTTCGCCCAGCTGGTGGGCCGCCATGTCGCCGGGGTGCTGCTGGTCCCGGTGCACGGCGCCCGCACCGATCTGTCGCCCCTCACCGATGCCGGCATCCCCGTGGTGCTCGTGGACCGCTGGATCGACGGCGCCGCGACGGACCTGGTCGCGACCGACAACATCGAGGCGGGCAGGCAGGCCGCCCGGCATCTCCACGAGCGCGGCTTCCGCGCCCCGGCGGTGCTCACCGGGCCCTCCGATCTGCGCACCACCGAGGAGCGCGTCGTCGGCCATCTCGCCGCGTGGCGCGAGCTGGGAGTCGCGGCCCCGGACTCCGTGATCGCCCGCGGCGACCTGCATCTGGAGTCCGGGCGCGAGCTGATGGCGCAGATCCTCGCCGCCGGCGAGGCCGACTGCGTCTACGTGACCAACAACCGGATGTCCGCCGGCGCCTTCGAGTCGATGCGCGGCGTCCAGGACGCCCCGGCCCTGCTCGCCACCGACGACGACCTGTGGACCCGCCTGGTCACCCCGTCGGTCTCCGTGGTGCACCAGCCGGTGCGGGCGACCGCCCGGGCCGCGGCTCGCATGCTCGGCCAGCGCATGACCGATCCCGAGGAGGAGCCCTCGACGACCCTGCTGCGCTCCCGGATCATCGACCGGGAATCGACCCGCCCGCGCTGATCCAGCGCTGAGACGGCTGGTCACGAACGGGTCACGGCGACGTCCGGCGAAGACGTCGACGGACCCTGCGCCCTACGGTTCCGGTGTCCCGAACAGGCCTCTGGCCTGCCCCCACCGAACGGAGCGCTGCCGTGAGCCTTGACGCCAGACCCAGTCCCGAAGCCCCCGGACTCCCCGCCGATGCGCGCGCCGCGACCAACGAGAGCCTCGAGGACTACACCCTCCGATTCGCCCCGCGCTCGTACCGCAGGTGGGGGCCGGGTGTCGTCGCGACGAGCGCCCTGGGCGGCATCGCCTACCTCGCGGACTTCTCCATCGGCGCGAACATCGGCCTGACCCACGGCACGCTCAACGGGATCATCGGCATCCTCGTCGCCGCCGCGATCATCTTCCTCAGCGGGTTCCCGTTGGCCTATTACGCGGCCCGCTACAACCTCGACCTCGACCTCATCACCCGCGGCGCCGGCTTCGGGTACTACGGCTCGGTCATCACCAACGTCATCTTCGCGTCGTTCACCTTCATCTTCTTCGCCCTCGAGGGCTCGATCATGGCGCAGGGCCTCTTCCTGGGCCTGGGGATCCCGCGCTGGATCGGGTACCTGATCTCGACTCTGCTGATCTTCCCCCTGGTCATCTACGGCATGAAGGTGCTCGCGAAGCTGCAGGTCGCCACGACCCCGGTGTGGCTGGTCCTGATGGTCATCCCCGTCGTCTACCTCGTCGTCTCCCACCCCGAGTCGGTGCAGAACTTCTTCGCGCACACCGGGGAGGGCGGCGGAGGAGTCAGCTTCGCCTCCGCGATGCTCGCCGCCGGCGTGTGCCTCTCGCTCATCGCGCAGATCGCGGAACAGATCGACTACCTGCGGTTCATGCCCCCGCGCACCGCGCAGAACCGGCGCCGGTGGTGGGCCTCCACCATCCTGGGCGGGCCCGGCTGGGTGCTCTTCGGAGCCACCAAGCAGATCCTCGGCATGTTCCTCGCGATCTACCTGGTCGCCACGGTGCCCGGCGCCCGCGAGTTCGCCAACGAGCCCGTCCAGCAGTTCCTGGTCACCTACCAGCAGCTCATGCCCGCCTGGCTGGCCCTCCTCCTCGCCGTCGTGCTGGTGGTCATCTCCCAGGTGAAGATCAACGTCACCAACGCCTACTCCGGCTCGCTGGCCTGGACCAACGCCTATACACGGCTCACGCGCCGCTATCCCGGGCGCCTGGTGTTCCTCGGGGTGAACCTCGGCATCGCCCTGGTGCTGATGGAGGCGAACATGTTCGACTTCCTCAACGGGATCCTGAGCTTCTACGCGAACCTCGCCATGTCCTGGATCCTGGTGGTCGCCTCGGACATCGTCATCAACAAGCACCTCCTGGGACTCTCGCCGAAGAAGCCCGAGTTCCGCCGCGGGATGCTCTACAACTGGAACCCGGTGGGTCTGGTCGCGATGGCGCTCGCCGGCGGCATCTCGATCGCGATCTTCTTCGGGGCCTTCGGCGCCGCCGTCCAGCCCTACTCCCCGCTGTTCGCCGTCGGCATCGCCGTGGTGGCGACCCCGCTCATGGCGGTCATCACCCAGGGCCGGTACTACCTGCGCCGCACCGACGACGGCATCGACCTGCCGATGTACGACGAGGACGGCAACCCCTCCGGGGAGACGCTCACGTGCTGCGTCACCGGGCTGGAGTTCGAGCGCCCCGACATGATCGCCTCGGCGAAGCCCGGCCCGAACGGCGAGAAGCAGTACCTCAGCTCCCTGGCCCTGGCCACCGACCGCACGGGCGAGCACGTGCTGCCGGAGGAGTGAGCCATGCGCTTCACTCCCGGTGACACCGAGAAGCTGATGCTGTCCGTCGCGGGGATGGTGGCCCGCGACCGTCTCGAGCGCGGCGTGCAGCTGAACCATCCCGAGGCCGTGGCGCTGCTGTCCACCTGGGTGATCGAGCGCGCCCGCGACGGTCGCCGCGTCGAGGAGCTCATGGTGAGCGGCCGCGAGGTGCTCAGCCGGGACCAGGTCATGGAGGGCGTCTCCGCGATGCTCACCGACGTGCAGGTCGAAGCGACGTTCCCCGACGGCCGCAAGCTCGTCACGATCCACCATCCGATCGACTGAGAGGGCCCCATGACGGAGGCAGAGAGCGCGCCGGCGGGACCCGGCGCGATCCGGGTGCGCCCCGGCGACCGGGTGCTCAACGTGCGGGACCGGGAGGAGGACCGTCTGGTGCTGGTCCTCGAGAACACCGGGGACCGCCCCATCCAGATCGGGTCGCACATCCATCTTCCCGACGTGAACGCGTCGCTCGTCCTGGATCGCGAGGCCGCTCAGGGCTTCCGTCTCGACATCCCCGCCGGCACCTCCCTGCGCTTCGAGCCGGGCGCCTCGCGGGAGCTGCCGCTGGTGCGCCTCGGCGGCGCCGCACACGTGCCCGGGATCCAGATCCGTGCTCCCCACGATCCTCACGGGAAGGCGGTCTGATCCATGGCCGTCATCAGCTCCGCGCGATACGCCGCGCTCTACGGCCCCACCACCGGTGATCAGATCCGGCTCGGCGACACCGACCTGTGGATCGAGGTCGAGGAGGATCGCACCTTCGGCGGGGAGGAGGCCGTCTTCGGAGGCGGCAAGTCGATCCGCGAGTCGATGGGCCAGGGGACGACGACCCGCGCCGAGGGCGCCCCGGACACGGTCATCACCAACGCGATCGTCCTGGACTGGTGGGGAGTCGTGCGGGCCGACGTCGGCCTGCGCGACGGTCGCATCGTCGCGCTCGGGAAGGCCGGCAACCCCGATGTCTCCGACGGGATCCATCCCGCCCTGAGGATCGGCCCGTCGACCGACATCATCGCCGGTGAGGGGAGGATCCTCACCGCCGGGGCCTTCGACACCCACGTCCATCTGCTCTCCCCGTCGCAGATCCACGAGGCGCTCGCCACCGGCACCACCACCATCGGCGGAGGCGGCACCGGCCCCTCCGAGGGCAGCCGCGCCACCACGGTCACCCCCGGCGCCTGGCACCTCGGGACCATGCTCCAGGCTCTGGACGATCTGCCCGTGAACGTGCTCCTGCTGGGCAAGGGCAACACGGTCTCCGCGGAGGGCCTCGCCGAGCAGGCGCTCGCCGGCGCCGCCGGGTACAAGGTCCACGAGGACTGGGGCGCGACGCCCGCCGCGATCGACGCCTCGCTGCGGGCGGCCGGCGAGCACGGCCTGCAGGTGGCCCTGCACTCGGATTCCCTCAACGAATCCGGCTTCGTCGAGTCCACGATCGCCGCGATCGGCGGGCGCACGATCCACGCCTTCCACATCGAGGGCGCCGGCGGCGGCCATGCACCGGACATCCTCGAGATCGCCTCGCTGCCCCATGTGCTGCCGGGGTCGACGAACCCGACCCTGCCGCACACCGTGAACACCGTCGCCGAGCATCTCGACATGCTCATGGTCTGCCACCATCTCAAGGCCTCGGTCCCCGAGGACCTCGCCTTCGCGGAGTCCCGCATCCGCGCCTCGACGATCGCCGCCGAGGACCTCCTGCACGATCTGGGAGCCCTGTCGATCACCTCCTCCGACGCCCAGGCGATGGGTCGCATCGGCGAGGTCATCACGCGCACCTGGCAGGTCGCCCATGTCATGAAGGACCGCGTCGGCTCCCTGGGCGGTTCCCTCCCGGCCGACAACGAGCGGGCCCGGCGCTACGTCGCGAAGTACACGATCAACCCCGCGATCGCCCACGGCGTCGACGCGCACATCGGTTCCGTGGAGCCCGGGAAGCTGGCCGATCTGGTGCTGTGGGACCCGCGCTTCTTCGGGGTGCGACCGGCGCTCGTGCTCAAGGGCGGCGCGATCGCCTGGGCGGCCCTGGGCGATCCGAACGCCTCGATCCCCACGCCGCAGCCCGTGCTCATGAGGCCCACGTTCGGGGACGCGATCGGCGCGGACCTCTCCGTCTCCTTCGTCGCGCCGTCGGCGATCGACGACGGACTGCGCGACCGCCTCGGACTGCGCCGGGAGCTCCTGCCCGTCGCCCCGACCCGGGAAGTCACCAAGGCCGACCTGCGCAACAACGACGCCCTGCCGCAGATCGACATCCGCCCCGACACCTTCGAGATCCGGATCGACGGGGAGCTGGTCGAACCCCGGCCCGCCCGCACCGTGCCGCTCGCCCAGCTCTACCAGATGTTCTGAGCGCCGTGCCCACGACCCCTGTATTCCCCGCGCCCCCTGTATCTCCCGCGTCCACGACAGTTGCGATGCTGCTCGCGGACTCCCGGCTGCCCGCCGGCGCCCACGTCAGCTCGAACGCCCTGGAGGCGGCGCTCCGCGACGGTCTCGCGCCGTCGGCCGTCGCGGCCTACCTCGCCTCCCGCCAGCGCACCGTCACCGAGGTCGAGGCGGGGGCCGCGGTCGTGGCGCGGCGGATCGCGCTCGACGCCGAGCGGGCCCCTGCTCCGGAGGCTCTCGAGCCCCTGCTGCGTGAATGGGCCGCGCGCACCCCCAGCCGCGCCCAGCGTGAGGTGGCGTGCGCCCTCGGGGACGGCCTGCGACGGCTCGCCGACGTGCTGTGGCCCGGCGCCGTCCCGGCCCCGATCTCGCGCGAGAGGCCCTGGCCGCGTCCGCTCGTGCTCGGCCTGGTCGCAGCGGCGGCGGGCCTCGCGGCCGAGGACCTCGTGCGCCTGGTCGCCTACGACGATGCGCAGACCGTCGCCGCCGCCCTGCTCAAGCTCGAGCCCGGCGATCCGCGCTCCGCCGCAGCCCTCGTGCTCGAGGCCTGCGCGCTCCTGGAACCCCGCGTGGCGGAGCTCGCCGCGCTCGAGGACCCGGTGCACATCCCGTGCACCGGGGCACCGCTGACCGAAGGCTGGGCCGAGGCCCAGTCGACCCTGCCGAGGAGGCTCTTCCGTGCCTGAGAACACCGCCCCAATATCCGTGGCCCCGCAGCGTTCGCTGCGACTCGGGGTCGCCGGCCCCGTCGGCACCGGCAAGAGCTCCCTGATCGCGACGATCTGCCGCGCCCTGGCCGGCGAGATCCGCATCGGCGTGATCACCAACGACATCTACACCGACGAGGACGCCCGCTTCCTGCGCTCGGCGGGAGTGCTCGAGCCCGAGCGCATCCGGGCGGTCGAGACCGGCGCCTGCCCGCACACCGCGATCCGCGACGACGTCACCGCCAACCTCGCCGCGGTCGAGGAGCTCGAGGCCGACTTCGACCCGCTGGACCTCGTGCTCGTCGAGTCCGGTGGGGACAACCTCACCGCGACCTTCTCCCCGGCGCTCGTGGACGCGCAGATCTTCGTGCTCGATGTCGCCGGCGGCGGCGACGTGGCCCGCAAGGGCGGCCCAGGCATCGGCCGCGCCGACCTGCTGGTGGTCAACAAGGTCGACCTGGCCCCCCACGTGGGCGTGGACGTCGAGCTGATGCTCGCCGACGCCGCCGAGGCCCGCGAGGGCGGCCCCGTGCTGGGCGTCTCCCGCCATCAGGAGGACACCGTCGCCGCCCTGCGCGGCTGGGTGCTCGAGATCCTGGCCGCCCACACCGCGGGCACCCACGCTCCGCAGGACCCGGGGCCGATGGCGCCGCACTTCCACGCCGAGGACGAGGACCACCCCCACGAGCACGACCACCCCCACGACCACCCCCATGAGCACGAGCACGAGCACGTCCACGCCGGATGACACGGATCAGCATCCTGCGCGCCGAGCGCGGTCCCGTCCGGGTGGCGATCACCCCGGGGCTGCTCCAGGCGCGCACGATCGAGCGCCATGCGACCGGCGCGCAGGTCGCGCTGGTCGCCGGCGGGGCGACGCTGGTCGGAGGTGACCATCTCGGCGTCGACGTCCACGTCGGGGCCCGCTGCACCCTCGATCTGGAGGACGTGGGCGGCATGGTCGCCTACCCGACCGACGGCAGGCGCAGCCGTTTCGACGTGCGGATCCGGCTGGACCGCGGGGCGACCCTGGTGTGGCGGGCGCATCCCTTCGTGATCGCCGCCGGTGCGGCCGTGGACCGCGACATGACGGCGACGCTCGACGACGGGGCCGCGCTCTGCCTGCGCGAGACCCTCGTGCTGGGCCGTACGGGCGAGCGCGGCGGCCAGATCAGGAACCGCCTGCACGTCCGTGATGCCGAAGCGTCCCCGCTGCATCTCGAGGACCTCGAGCTCTCCGGCGACAGCCCCGCGGCGGGCGTGCTCGGCCCCCATCGCGTCCTGGACAGCGTGATCCAGCTCGGCCGTCGCCCTGCGGCGACCGCCGAGGACGGGCCGGCGGGGCCGGTGATGCTCCACCTCGATGCCCCCGGGGCGATCGCCCGCACGGTCGCGGACGCCACGCACCGCACCGGCCTCGACGGCGTGTTCGCCCAGTGGTCGGAGGAGCTGCTCACCGATGCCGGCTTCGGCTGACGGCGGACAGCTCGTGACCTGGGCCACGCCGACGGCATAGGCTTTCCGTATGACTGCACCCACTCGCCGTATCGGCTCCCTGACCGTCTCCGCCCTGGGCCTCGGCGCCATGCCCCTGTCGATGGGACGCGGCGAACCCGCGCCGGAGGATCGTGCGAACGCCACGATCCACGCGTCGCTCGATGCCGGTGTCACCTTCCTCGACACCGCCGACATCTACGCCCCCACCTGGGACACCATGGGCCACAACGAGAAGGCCGTGGCCGAGGGGCTGCGCACCTGGGACGGGGACCGCTCCTCGGTGGTCCTCGCCACCAAGGGCGGCATCACCCGCTCCGAGGGCGAGGTGGGCGGCCGCAACGGCACCGCCGAGTACCTGCGCTCCGCCCTCGAGAAGTCCCTGGCGAACCTCGGGATCGAGTCGGTGGACCTCTACTACTGGCACCGCCCGGACCGCAGCATCCGCTACGCCGAGGGCATCGAGGCGCTCGCCGCGCTGAAGGAGGAGGGCCTGATCCGGGAGATCGGGATCTCCAACGCGAACGTCGAGGAGATCGACGTGGCCCTCGAGGTCCTCGGAGAGGGAGGCCTCGCCGCGGTGCAGAACCAGTTCTCACCCACCTTCTTCCACACCTCCAAGCGCGAGCTCGAGCATTGCGGCGAGCACGGCATCGCCTTCGTGCCGTGGTCGCCGCTGGGCGGCACCGGCGGCGGCGCGAGCGCCGTGGGGGAGCGGTTCCCGCAGATCCAGGCCATCGCCGAAGCCCACGGGGTGAGCCCGCAGCAGGTCGTCCTGGCCTGGGAGCTCTCGCTCGGCGAGCACGTCGTCCCGATCCCGGGGGCGAGCCGCCCCGAGTCGATCACCGATTCCGCCGGCGCCATCGCCCTCGAGCTTGGCGCCGAGGACCTCGAGCTGCTGAACCAGATCATCGCCTGATCCGAGCGGGGCCGCCGGGCGGGGCCCGCTGCCCCGCTGCCCCACTCCCGCCCCGGGCCCGCCCCCCCCCCGCACGGCGCCCCGCCCCGCCCGCGCGCCTGCGGAACGGGTCGAGCCTGCACCACGTGTCGGTGAGCGGCCCCTCACCGACACGTGGTGCAGGCTCGAGCTCATCGTCGGCCCGCAGGCCGACCATCACCGCCTCAGAACCCTCGCGATCTGGGTCGCGGCGAAGGAGGCGGGCGCAGGCCCGGAGACCGTCGAGCTGGAGCAGGTGTTCGCCCGCACCGGCTCGATCGGGACGGCGCCGCCGCTGCGGTGAGCGTCGCAGCGCACAATGTGCTTGTCCCCGCGGGGACGCAGGCGTAGCGTGTCCGCGGTCGGCGCCCGTCATGGGCGCGGCACCACGATGCAGCGAGGAGATGAGCATGCGCACCCAGCATGCAGGGAGCGAGGCGGCCCACCGGGCCTTCTCGGTGTGACGCGGCACGGCCGCATCCGCCATCGCTCCATCCCCGCATGCCCTCCACAGCTCGGCCGTGCCATCGGCCGTGGGCCGGCATGCCCATCGTGAGGACACCCCCATGAAAACCCTGACCGAATCCCAGATCCGCAACGCCTTCGTCAACGCCAGCAAGGGCGAGGCGAAGCGCGCGGCCCTGCCCGACCTCGAGTCGATCGACTTCTCCGGGCTGGACTATCTCGGCTGGCAGGACGCCAAGCGGCCCCGCCAGCACTACGTCGCCCTCGAGGTGGACGACGAGCTCGTGGTGCTGCTTCTGCGCGGCGCCGAGAACCCGCCGGGCCGCAAGATGATGTGCGCCTGGTGCGAGGACGTGGTCGACGGCCTGCATGCCGCCTCGTTCGTCGCCCCGCTCGCCGGTGCTCCCGGCCGGCGCGGCAACTCGATCGGCACGTCCGTGTGCGCGGACTTCAGCTGCTCGCGCCACGTGCGCCGGCCCCCGCAGCCCTACGAGCTGCGCACCGAGGACCCGGCGCTGCTGGCCTACCACCGCGAGATGCGGATCGAGGGGCTGCGTGAGCGCTCCACCACCTTCGTGAAGGCCCTCCTCGCCCGCAGCTGACGGGTCGGTGCTGCGGTCGGTGGTCAGCGGGCCGTGAGGTCCACGACGGCATCGGCGCGGTCGCGGGTCGCTGCGACCCGGCGGGCGTTCGTCTCGTCGGGTCCCAGCGTCCACTCGCGCGCAGCCTGCGGGGACTTCCCGTACTGCACGTGACGGGCGATCAGCCGCTCGTGCCGCAGCGCGTCGGGCACCTCGATGAACCAGCGGGCATCCAGCAGCGCAGGCACCTGCGCGAAGGCGCCGTCGTCGGAGAGCAGGTAGTTGCCCTCGGTGATCACGAGCGGCACCTGCGCGTCCACCTCGATGGCGCCGGCCAGGGGCTGCTCGAGCTCGCGCTCGAACATCGGCGCCCACACGGACGGATCCTGCGGCATCGCGGAGCGGATCCGCTGCAGCAGCGCCACATAGCCGCCGGCGTCGAAGGTGTCCGGCGCCCCCTTGCGGTCCGCTCGGCCCAGCCGCTCCAGCGCCACATCCGCCAGGTGGAACCCATCCATCGGCACCACCACGCAGGAGCTCTCCGGCAGCCGCTCCTCCAGCAGCTGCGTGAGCGTGGACTTCCCGGCGCCGGGCGCCCCGGCGATCCCGAGCAACCGCCGGGTGCCCGACCGCCGCGCCTCGTCGACCAGCAGCAGAGCCCTGGACACGGCCTCCTCGGGAGCGATCGCCTCAGTGCTCCTGCCCATGAACCCTCACCTCGACGATCTCTCCCCGCAGCGGCAGGTGCATCAGGATCCGGTCCGGCGCGCGGCCGGCGGCGGCCAGCGCCTGCGCATAGGTGCTCATCTGGCCCAGGTAGTGCCGACGCACGTGCCCCACGGGGTCATCACCCGGATACGCCTTGTGGTCCACGAGCACGATCTCGCCCGAGGGCAGGCGCAGCAGGGTGTCGATCCATCCCTCCATGACCTGCGAGTCCTCGTTCCACCAGGTGATCGGCTGCTCGGTGAGCTGCGCGGCCCCGGGGAACTCCGAGTCCACGAAGCGCGCCCACGCCTCCCCGGCGTCCAGCAGCACCTGGGCGTCGACCGTCCGGGTCACCACCCAGCGCTGCAGCAGGCGCTCCGCGGCCGCGAGCCGCTGCTCCGGCGAGAGATGCTCGAGCGGCAGGCCGAGATAGGCGTGCACCGCCTCTCCCACGCGCTCCCACTGCGGGCCGCCCCCGCGCACGAGCACCGGTCCGATGCTCCGCGGCTCGGCGACCTCCCCGAGCGTCTCTCCCGAGCCGACGCCGGACGCCTGGAACCGGGCCGACACCCGGGCAGCGGCGTCCGGTGCCGGGCGCAGCGGCACGTCGGTCGCCGCGAGCGGATCGGCCCGGCGCGGCAGCTGCGCCGGGATCTCGTCCAGCAGGTCGTCGACGTTCACCGTGCTCACCCTCGCCGGCAGCGTGCCCTCGGTGCCGTGCACGGTGAGGGCGTCGTCGGACCAGCTCACCAGCGGCGGGGTCTCGATGAGGGTGTCCAGCACCGTCGAGGTGCCGGGCACGGCGAGCACCGAGGTGCGGGCGGCGCGGGTGAGGGCCACGTAGTGCAGCCGCCCGGACTCCTCCGCCTCGGCATCGCGCCGGCGGTTCGCGAACCCCGAGGCCGCGAGGTTCTCCGCGACCTCCGCCGGGGCGGCGACCTTCGGCCAGAACCGCAGGCTGCGGCCGGCGAGCGGGGCGGTGACGTCGAGCGCCCCGGGGGAGACCACGAGCACGCCGCTGGAGTGGTCGCGCTCCTTCGGGGGTGCGCCGAGGTAGGCGACGACGTGATCCCATTCCAGGCCCTTGGCGCCATGGATAGTGCCCACCCAGACCGCCTCGGGCAGGGCGGAGAGGTCCGGTCCCTCCGTCCAGGCGTCGAGCTCGGCGCGCAGGCCGGTCAGCGTGATGGGGGAGCCCTCCGCCCGACGCCGCTGCGTGGTCTCCTGCGCCATCGCCCGCAGCGCATCCAGGGTGCGGCGGCGGGAGCCCTGCCCACTCCAGCGCTTGATCCGCTGCGGCAGGTCCAGCGCGTCGATCAGCGCGCTGATCATCTCCACCGGCGTGAAGCCGATGCAGGCCCGCCGCACCTCGCGCAGCCCGGCCAGCACAGGATCCTCCCACCACCTCGCGAACACGGCCCTGCGCGCCTCGCGGTCCGACGCCGCCATCAGCTGCGTGAACCAGTCCTCGTGCGCGCCGTGATCGCTCAGCAGCGTCACCAGCTCGGTCAGCGCCAGGGTGTCGGAGCCGTCGAGGGTCACCGCGAGCGCCGCACGCACCATCTGCGCCTCCCTCGTCGCGAGCAGCGGATGGGCGGCGCCGGCGGTGGGCACCCCGCGCTCCTGCAGGGCGGCGACCACGGAGGCCCGCTGGGTGTTGCTGCGCACCAGCACCGAGGTCGATCCCGCGGTGAACGCACCCTCGTCGATCCGGCGCCGGATCTGTTCGGCGATCATCGCCGCATGCTTCTGCGCGGAGACCACGCGGCGGTCGTTCTTCGTCGCCTCCCACACCTCGAGCGTGCCGCCGCCGGCCTCCACCTCCCGCTGCGCGGGGATCTGGAGCCGCACCCGCTCCAGGCCCTCGCCGTCGGGCGCGAACACCGGGGTGAACAGGGCGTTGGTGAAATCCACGAGCAGCTTCTGCGAGCGCCAGGAGTGGGAGAGGTTCTCCACCTCGCCGGTCCCGAACACGGTTTCTCCCCCCTCGAGCGCACGGATGATGTCCTGCATCAGGCGCGGGTCGGCGTCACGGAAGCCGTAGATCGCCTGCTTGGGGTCGCCCACCCAGATCTTCTCCTCGATGAGCTGGGAGAGCTCGAGGAACAGGGCCAGCTGCACGGGGGAGGTGTCCTGGAACTCGTCGACCGCGAGGAGGCGGTAGCGCGAGGCGATGGATTCACGCACCCGCGGCGAACCCTGCAGCAGGCGCAGCGCCTGCACCTCCTGGTCGATGAAGTCGATCAGACCCAGCTCGCGCTTGTAGGTCTCGTAGGCGTCCAGCGAGTCCGCGGCGACGTCGAGCACGAGCGCGATGAGATCGCGGAGGTCCTGCTGCCAGGCAGGATTCTGCGCGAAGCCCTCGCCCACCTCGATCGCGAGCGGCTCCAGGGCCCGATTCGCCGGGGCACCGTACCTTCCGCCGGCCAGCTTCAGCCAGCTCGACCACGGTGCCCGCTCCCGATCGCGCAGGGTCCGCTCGAGCCGGCGCAGCGCCTCGAGGTCGCCCCGGGCCCTGTTCACGCTCCGCGGCGAGATCGGCCCGCCCTTCACCCCCTCCCCGGTCTCGTCGACCGACGCGGCCAGATCCTCCGCGAACCCGTCGATCCGCCGCCCCAGCTCGTGCAGCCAGCGGCCTCGCAGATCCTCTCCGGGCTCGGGCAGCCGGGCCGCCTCCCGGAGCTCCTCCCAGGACACGGTTGCGGCGGCACGCAGCTGCTCGGCGCCGAGCAGGTTGGTGCGGGCGGCGTCCGCGACGTCCTTCACCCGGCCCCGCCAGGCCTGCTTCCTCTGCACGAAGCCGTTGTCCTTCTCGTCGCCGTCGTGCTCGGTGCGGGCGAGCATCGCCGCCCAGCGCACCCCGGCCGCGGCAGCGGTGCGGTCGATCGCCGCGGCGAACGCAGCCTTCTGGGTCGTGTCGTCGAGCACCTGCACCTGCGGGGAGATGCCCGCGTCCAGCGCGTACTCGGTCACCAGGCGCCCGGCGACGGAGTTCACGGTGCTGATCAGAGCGCTGTCGATGCCGCGCGCCGCCTCGACCTGCTGGCGGTCCAGGAGCGTGGAGCGCACCCGCTGGGAGAGCTCGTCGGCCGCTTTGACGGTGAACGTCGTGGCGATGACCTGCGAGGGGTCCAGCCCGGCCTCGAGGCGCTCCGCGAGCAGCCGGGTCAGGGTGTACGTCTTGCCGGACCCGGCCGAGGCGTTGATCAGGGTGAAGCTCATGATGCATCGCCTCTCAGGCCGCACAGCAGGGAGAAGTCGCAGTAGTCGCAGCGGGCGTCGACCACGATCCCGCCGCCGGCCCGCGCCTCCTCCTGCGCCGCCGCGTAGGTCTTCTTCGCCTCGGTGCGCGGGGTGCCGAGCCCCTGCCCGGCGTCGCGCAGGATCTGCCCGGACTGCGCCGTGACGGTGCCCTCGCCGATCGCGTCGAGCGCCTCGGTGATCCCTCCGACCGTTCTCGACCACGCCCCGGCGATGTCCAGCGTGGGCCGGCCGTGCGGGTCCAGCGCCGGGTTCGCGGAGACGAACTCGCCCTGCTTGAGCAGGAAATACCCGACGTCGGCCGAGTCGTCATGCAGCGACCATGCATAGGAGGCCAGCTGCAGCGCTTCCCCGGCGTCGAACAGCTCAGGGTACTTCTTGGCCGCTGAGGTCCACTTCAGGTCGATCACGGTAGGCTTCCCGGCGGCGTCGTCGGCGAGCACGTCGCGGTAGCCCAGGAACGGCACCTCGAGGTCCCCGCGCTCCAGATGCAGCGTCAGCGGCTCCTCGAAGCGGGACTCCACGGAGGTGATCACGAGCCCGGCCTCCGCGAGGCGGCCGAAGAACTCGACCAGGGAGCGCACGGCGGTCTCGCGCATCGTGGTCAGCTCGACCTCCCGGCCGGGCAGCAGCAGCTCGGAGGCCAGCTGGGGGACGAGCCGCTCGAGCATCGTCGAGATCTCCTCGGCGGAGGGCGCACCGCCCTGCTCCCGACGGGTGTTCACCAGCTCCTCGACCACGGTGTGCACGAGGGTGCCGATCATCTGGTTGCCGCTGGGCACGCTCGCGACCGAGGCGGGACGGATCCCGAGCCCCGTGCGATACGTCCACTTCTGCCGGCAGCCCAGCAGGTTCTCCGCCTGGGAGTAGCTCAGCGCGGTCGGCACCAGATGCGGTGCCGGGCCGGTGCGCTTGGTGAGATCCTGCGCAGGCTCCGCCGGGCCGACGAGCGCAGGAACGCTCAGCAGCCGACGCGACCCCGCGAGCTCCCAGACCCCGTCTCCGACCGCTGTGCGCGGATCCACCCGGAACTGCTCGAGCACCTTCGCGACGTCCTCCCCGGGCGCGGCCCGCTCTGCCGCGAGGTGGGCGAGCAGGGAGTGGGGAGCGGTGGCCTTCTCGGCGCGGCCGCGGGTGCGGACCACGATCAGCCGTCCGGTGCCGAGCAGCCCGCGCAGTCCCGCATCGGTCTCGAGAGCGGCCAGAGCGGCAGGTTCCACGAGACGCCCCCCGAGGCCCTCGAGCGCCGCGATCTCGACGGCGTCCCAGGTCACGCCGGTCTGCGGGTCCTGTCTGTCCGCGCCCCACCACAGCACGTCCCCACCGCGCGGGCGCAGCTGCGCCGGGCGGGTGCAGGCGGTCCAGGCATCGGTCGCCTCGGGCCGGGCGACCGGAGAGGCGGCGCGCCCGGCGGAGGCCTCGACGATCTGGGAGAGCTCTCGCGCGCCCAGCAGATGATCATCGCCGAGGGTGTCGAGCACCGCCAGGACCGTCTGCAGATGGGCGCTCGCCCGCACCAGCCCCGGATCGCCCTGCCCGAGGGCGTGCAGCCGTTCCCCGAGCCAGGCGGTGGCGACCCGCAGCCGCGGGGGCGTCAGCTGCTCCGGGTCGAGCGGGTGCGTGACCAGCGCCGAGACCGCTCGGGCGATCTCGAGGGCGGCGACCTCCTCGGGATCGGCGGCGAGCTCGGAGAGCACAGCCTCCCAGGCTGGACCGCCGGTGCCGGGCTCGGCGGCCAGCGCATCGAGGAAACGGCGACGCACCCGTGAGGGCACCAGGCCGATCGGCTCGCGGTCGGACTCCGGGGCATCGAGCACGCGCAGGTCCAGGAACGCCCCGAGCTGCTGCACGTCCACCGGGGCGATCGCGATCGAGAGGTACAGCGGGAGGATCTGCAGGCTGGTGCGGTCCGCGGAGGCTCCCGCCACCCCGATCGCGGCCACGCCGCGGCGGTGAAGCTCCTGGTCCAGCAGGATCGTGTCCTCCGTGGCGAGGACATGGACCGGGTCTCCGTCGCGCCCGGCGAGGAACCGCGCGGCGGTCTCCGCGGCCGTCCATTCGTCGTCGGCCTCGAGCAGCACCAGCTCGGGTCGTCCGGCCGGCATCTCGCCTGCCGGGCGCACCTCCACCCCGGCCCCGGCCAGCAGTTCCAGCAGCTGCGGCCACAGCCCGGGGAGGGTCGCCGGTTCCTCGTGGCAGAGGACCTGCTCGATGCCCAGCGGCCAGGGCGAGACGGCGAGCTCCGCGAGCAGGTCGATGATCTCCCGCAGGTCGTCGGCCGCGCCGGGGGCGATGTCGGCCTCCTGCTCGATCGCGCACAGGGCATCGATCCGGGCCGGCAGTCCGGGCGCCCGACGCAGCGTGGCCCCGGCCGTCACGGCCGCATCGCGCCAGGACAGCATCGTGCTCGCGGTCGACCAGGGATCGACGTCGAACGAGGCCCGTGCCCACTCGTGGTCCGCGGCGGCGATCGCGCGCGCGTACTGCGCGGTCCGCACCGCGGGATCGACCGACGGGCGGGTCAGCGCGAGCCGGGTCTGCAGCAGCTGCACGAGGCCGCGGGGCCCCATCCGCACGGTCCCGGTCGCACCGGCACCATCCGCCCAGGCGGTGCCGTCCAGCGACCAGCCGAACTCGATCTGCATCTGGGCTCCTCCGTCGTCGCGTCCCGCCCCAGACTAGGGGAGGGGGCCGACATCGGGGGGCTGCGATCGCGGCGACGCGGTCTCGATGATCCCGCCGATCAGTTGGGCAGTGCGGGCCCACGGAGCGAGCAGCACGAGCGTCCCGGCGAGCAGCCACCAGGCCCCGACGGCGGCCTGCTGCAGTTCGAGCGCCCCGGCGGTGAGGGCGAGTGTCGTGATCAGCACCGGCACGACGGTGGACACGGCGACCGCGACCAGGGAGATCACCGGCACCGCCGCAGGATGCGCCCTTCCGCCGATCCGGCGCATCGACATCACGCCCACCACGGCGTCGAGCACCAGCGTGAGCACCGCCAGCGCCGCGGCTCCCACGGTCACCGCGATGAGCACGCCGAATGCCAACTGCCCGTCCCGTTCGTCCGACGGGGAGGGGGTCAGCACGGCGGAGGCCCCCAGGAATGCGGAGTAGACGCCGACCAGGAGGCCGACGACCACCATCACCACCGTGAGCGCCCAGCACGCCGCGGCGAGCAGGCAGAGGATGCCGTAGCGGCGGTGTGGTCGCATGGGGCGATGCTACGGCCGGCGCGATCAGCGGTTGAACGGATCGTCCGCACGCACTCCCCAGCTGAAGCCGCGGTCGTAGTAGACCGAGCCTGAGTCGTCCGGGGCGAGTACCAGCTCCTGGCCCTCGCCGCTCACGCGCAGCGTGCCGTCGACCTGCTCGTCGATCTGCAGGGTGATCGTCGTCGGCTCGATCTCCGTGTGCTCCGCGAGCGTCTGCCCCGGCGCACGCAGCGGCCGCAGCGACAGCTCGACCGTGCCCTCCCCGAGGCGCTCGTAGCGGCCGGTCAGCAGCTCCCCGTCCGCCTGGCGGATCTGCACGGCGGCGGCGCCGTCGTAGGCGACCTCGCCGAAGGAGAGCGCGCTCCATCGTGTGTCCTCGCTCAGCTGCGCGGCGGGCTCGGCGGCGTCCTCCTGCACCTCCCACACCCCGGCGGGAGCGGACTCGTCGGTGGTGCGCTCGGGGTACATCGAGCTGACGCCCCAGCCCACCAGACCCACCAGCACGAGGGCGGCGATCGGCCCCAGCACGTCCAGGACCCGGGCCAGCGGTCGCCACGGGACCAGGGTGGGCAGCGGTCCGCGCGGGATCTCGCCCCGGCCGATGAACGTCCTGGCCAGTCGCGGCATCCAGGGGATCAGCACGAGGACCGACATGATCAGCAGCGCCAGGGCGATCTGCTTGACCGGCACGTCGTAGCCGAGGTTCAGCACGAGCACGAGGGACATGTCAGCCGCGGCGATCAGCGCACCCAGCGGCACCGACCTTCGCCACAGCAGGGCGAGTGCGGCGCCAGCCTCCGCGACCCCGCCGAGCACCTGGAACAGCGGGGAGAAGGCGACCATGCGCCAGAGCATCCCCATCGGGCTCATCTCGCCCTGGGTCACCAGCGCATCGCCCATGTCCGCCACCCCGAACTGCCCGAGCACGATCTTCGCGAAGCCGTAGTACAGCAGCGCGATCGCGAGCAACAGGCGCACGCCGCCGTGCGCCCACCAGCCCAGCGTCACCGCGACGAGGCGGCCGATGCGCTTCTCGGCGGAGTAGTCGTCGGAGGGAGGGGCGGCGGAGGACGGAACCACAGGGGAGGAGGAGGGATCACTCATGACCCCAGTCCAGCGGATCTGCGTGTGGGCCGCATCGGTCCCGGGGCGCGGAACGCACCTCCGGTTGAGGGACCATCCGACGGAGAACACACGACTTTCGACGGACTCAGAGCCGCGCGAACTCCCGCACCCACGTCGCCTCGGACTGCACCGGCCGGCCCGCGACCAGCTCGCCGTCCGCGACGAAGCCCTCCTCCCGCCCGCTCAGCTCCCGCACCAGGATCTCCCGGTGCCGGGCCAGCTCGTCGGCCGCTCCTGGATCCGCGGCGAGATCCCGCAGTTCCTGCGGGTCCTCGACCAGGTCGAACAGCTGCTCATGGCCATCCCCGGAGAACCACACGTACTTGTGCCGCTGCGAGCGGATCCACTGCATCGAGTGCCTGCCCAGCGAGCCGATCAGATGCTCCCCGTGCAGATGCTCGCGCACCGGGCCCCCGGGGCGCAGGCTCATCCCGTCGACCCCGCCCGGCACCTCGACGCCCGCGAGCCCCAGCAGCGTGGGCATCAGATCGCGCAGCTCGGCGATCGATTCGACCTCGCCCGGCGCGCCCCACCCTTCGCGGTGACGCGGCGGCACGTGCACCACGAGCGGCACCCGCGCGGAGCCCTCGTAGCCCACGGACTTCCGGTACATGTCGTGGTCGCCCATCATGTCGCCGTGGTCGGAGACGAACACGATGATCGTGTCCTCGAGCAGAGCGTGGTCCGAGAGCGTCTCCCGCAGCCGGTTCAGCTGCAGGTCGATGAACTCGATCGAGCCGTAGTAGCCCGCGCGCACCTGCTGATGGGTGGTCTCCTTCTGCGCCCCGAACTCGGCCTCGGAGGCGAAGTCGCGGCGGTGCTCGTCGAACCGCTCCACCCAGTCGCCCAGCGGCCTCGGCGGGAACTCGCGGCCGCGGTACTTGTCCCACAGCCACTGCGGCGGATCGAAGGGGGCATGCGGCCGATGGAACGACATGTACAGGAAGAAGGGGCGTGTGGGGTCGCGCCGCTCGAGCATCCGGAACGACTCATCGGCCACCCAGCGGGTGGGATGCAGCCGCTCCTCACGCTCCCAGGGCCGGGCGGTCATCGCATTGCAGCCGATCCCTGTCTCCTGGTAGTCGGCCCGCGGGTCCCCGGTCTCGCGGCGCAGGAAGTCGACATAGTCGTCGATCGCCGCCGACGGCCCGCCGCTCAGCCTCCGCGAGGTGTGCAGGAACCCGTCGTGCAGCTGCACGTCGTCGAAGCCGCAGCGGGCACGGTCGGGGAAGACGTGCATCTTGCCGACCCCGAACGCCTGGTACCCGGCATCGCGCAGCGTCGACTGCAGCGTGACCGGGTACGCGTCCGGGAAGGAGATACCCTCGCGGTAGCCGTAGCGGCCGTGCAGGTCGGGGGACTTCCCGGTGAACATCGCGACCCGGGCGGGCACGCACGTGGGCGTCGCCGAATAGGCCCGCGTGAAGCGGTAGCCGCCGCGCGCGAGGTCATCGAGGTTCGGGGTGTCGATGTGCTCGTTGCCGGCCGCGCCCATGGCGTCGGCCCGCATCTCGTCGACGCACACCAGGATGATGTTCGGGCGGTTCATCGGAGTCCTTCTCTCTGGGGAACGCTGAGGGCCCGGAGTGCGTGCAGCACCCCGGGCCCTCGACGACGGATCAGCCCTGGTTCGCGGATCCGGGATGCGCCCACGGCGGCGTGCCGGGACCGCCGCGGTGCTGCCCACCGTTCTGGGCCTGCTGCTGCGCCTGGCGGGCCTTCTGCTCGGCCGCGGAGCGGGCACGCTCGGCGCGTTCCTGCTCCTGCTGCTTCAGCTGCTCGGCGGAGACGCGCTTGCGCGAATCGGCGTCGGCCACATCGGCGTCCTTGCTCGCCTCCGCGGCCGCCTGCGACTGCAGCATGGCGGTGCGGATCTCGTCACCCATGGAGCCCACTGCACCCGGGTTCGAGGGCAGGTAGAGCACGTTGGACCGGGCGTTGCGCGCCACGTCCTGCATGGTGTCGAAGTACTGCGTCATCAGCAGCAGCTGCTCGGCGGAGTTCTCTATGCCGACCTTGCGGAGCATCTCGTACTGCTCGGCGATGCCCAGGGCGATCGCCTTGCGCTGGGCGGCGACGCCCTCACCCTGGAGGCGCTTGGACTCGGCCTCGGCCTCGGCCTGGGTGACGCGCTTGATCTTGTCCGCCTCGGCGAGCGACTGGGCGGCGACGCGGTCGCGCTGGGCGGCGTTGATGGAGTTCATCGAGTCGCGCACGCGCTGGTCGGGGGAGATGTCCTGGACCAGGGTGTTGATGATGTTGAAGCCGAACTCCTGCATGCGGGCCGAGAGGGTGCTCTCCACGCTGCGGGCGATATCGTCCTTCGATTCGAAGGCCGCGTCCAGCTCGAGGGCCGACAGGGCGGAGCGCACGGTGTCGAACACATAGGAGCGGATCTGCGCCTCGGCGTTGGAGAGCTTGTAGTACGCGTCGACGACCTGCTCCTCCTTGATCACGTACTGCACCGCGACGGGCACGTTGACGAACACGTTGTCCTTGGTCTTGGACTCGATGTTGACCTCGAGCTGCTGCACGCGCAGCGAGATCGGCCGGGTGGTGTTGTCGACGAACGGTGCCTTGAAGTTCAGGCCGGCGTGCGCGACGCGCCTGAACTTGCCGAAGCGCTCCACGATCACGGCTTCGCGCGAGTGCACGGTGAACAGGACCGACGTGCGCAGACCACCGAACAGCAGAGCTGCCAGGATGATCACGACCACGATCACGACGACCGCGACGACGAGGAAGATGACTGCGCCTTCCATGAGGGACCCCTTTCCAGTGGGACGTAGTTGTGTCCCACGCTACAGGGTGGGCCTGTGCGGTTACCGCAGACCGAGGTCGGTCTCTATCCGTCGGGCGATCCGCACCGGGGGCACCGGCGGGGCGTAGCGGCGCAGCACCTGGCCGTCGCCGTCGATCAGGAACTTCGTGAAGTTCCAGGCGATGCGACCGCCCATCACCCCGCCCTTCTGGGCGCACATCCACTGCCACAGCGGGTGCGCGAGGGGACCGTTGACGTCGATCTTGGAGAACAGCGGGAAGGTGACGTCGTAGGTCGAGGTGCAGACGTCGTGGGTGTCCTGGTCCGTCCCGGGATCCTGGTGGAACTGGTCCGACGGGAAGCCGAGCACCGTGAAGCCGTGCTCGCCGTACTGGTCCTGGAGGGCCTGCAGGCCGCGGAGCTGCGGGGTGAAGGTGCACTGCGTCGCGATGTTGGTGACCAGCACCAGCCGCCCGCGGTATCTGCTCATCTCCTGGAGCTCGCCATCGACCGTGGTGGCCCGGAAGTCATGGAAGCTCGTGGTCACTGCGCGATCCTCTCGCCGCTGTCTTCTCGTCGTGCCAGGCCATCGTAGGGCCGGGCGCTGGGCATCGGGTGGGCGTCATGCCAGGAAGGCGTCGACCTCCGCGCGGGTGGGCGCGCTCTGCGGCCCCCTCCGGGTCACGGCGATCCCGGCGGCGGCGTTGGCCCGGGTGGCCGCGGACTCCCAGTCGGCCCCGAGCGCGCGCTCGGCCAGGAGCACGCCGGTGTGGGTGTCGCCCGCCCCGTTGGTGTCCACGGCCTCCTGCGGGAAGGCGGGGATCTCGGTGCCACGGCCGTGATGGAACACGAGGCAGCCCCGGTCGCCGTCGCGCACGATCACCACGGCATGGCTGCCGATCCGTCGGCGCAGCGCCTCCGGGGTGTCCTGGAGCGACTCGAGCCCGGTCAGCGCGCGGGCCTCGTCCGCGTTCGAGGTCCACACGGTGGTGCGCGCGAGCACCCTCTCCTGCACCTCGCGGGGGAAGGTCGCAAACGGCGCGCCCGGATCCAGCACCACCTCGACGCCCTCGGGCACCGTCTCGAGGAACGCCAGCAGCGGGTCGCGCGTCGGCTCGAACAGGCTGTACCCGGACAGGCACAGCAGGTCGCCGGGCTGTGGGTCGAGGGTCGCGAGGGACGCCGCGGTGATCTCGCGCTCCGCGCCGTAGACGGTCAGGAAGGTGCGTTCGGCCGACGGCTCGAGCATGACCACGCAGTACCCGGTGTCGGAGTCGGGACGCACCTCGTCGGAGAGGCCCACGCCGTCGGTCGCGAGTGCCTCGCGGATCAGGTCCCCGTGGGGGCCGGCGCCGTGCGCGCCGCCGTGCACCGCCTCGGCGCCGGTGCGGGAGGCCGCGACCAGCGTGGTCACCGCTCCTCCGGCGTACCACTGCTCGCTCAGCGCATTGGCGTTGCCGCCGCGCGGGGGGAGGTCCTCGACCTCGACGACGATGTCGACGAGGGCCTGGGCGGTGTGCAGCACGCGGGACATGGCCCGAGTCTAGGTGGGACGATGGTCCCATGGACCATGCTTCCTCCCGCCCGCGACGCCGCGGACCCCTGCTCATCGCCCTCGCCGCCGTCGTGATCGTGGCCCTCGTGGTCGGTGTGCTCCTGTGGCGTGATCGCTTCGGGGACGGCGCCGAGGAGGCCCAGGCCCTGGCGGATGCGCTCCCGGAGGGGGACTTCGCCGAGGTGGCGCTCGAGGACCTCTCGGCCTCGGCCGCCGCGACCGAGCACGAGCGGGTCCTCGGCCCGCTGCTCGAGGCGGTCGAGACGCCCCCGCAGGTCGAGCTGGTCGACGCCGGAGACGCTGAGGACGGGTCCCGCACCGCGACCCTGCAGTGGACCTGGACCCTCCCGCAGGACGCCGGGACCTGGGAGTACACCACGGAAGCGGTGCTGCGGCGCGGCGAGGACGGCTGGGCCGCGCAGCTCGCCCCCACGGTGTTCGCTCCTGACCTCAGCGCCCGTGACCACCTGGACCTGAAGCGCCTCGACCCGACGATGGGAACGGTCACCGACCGCGACGGGAACATCCTCTACGGTCCCCACGACGTGCAGGTGATCGGTCTGGACAAGGCGCAGCTCGAGGAGTCCGAGCTGGACGACGCCGCACGGGCGCTCGCCGGGCACCTCGGGATCGACGAGGACAACTACGCGAGCTCCGTCGCGGGCAACGGACCCGAGGCGTTCGTCCCCGCGCTCACGATCCGCGTCGAGGACCTCGGGGACTACCCGCTGGCCACGGCCGAGGAGGTCCCGGGCTACCGGGCGCTCGAGAAGAGCCAGCCGCTGGCCGTCGAGCGCGACTATGCCCCGGGCGTGCTGGGGTCGCTGCGGGAGGCCACGAAGGAGGACGTCGACGGCTCCGACGGCGAGATCGTCGCCGGGGACCTCGTCGCCACCGGCGGTGTCGTCGCCGCCGAGCATGACGCCCTCGTGGGCAGCGCCGGCGTCAACGTGGTCGCCGTCGACCCCGACGCGGACGCCGAGCGGTCCCTGCACAAGGTCGAGGCGAGCGACGGCACCGAGGTGCGCACCACGCTCGACGACGGGCTGCAGCGACGCGCCACGGAGGCGATCGCCGACCAGGATGCCCCGGCCGCCGTGATCGCGCTGAAGCCGTCGACCGGCGATGTGCTCGCCTCGGCGCTCGGGCCGACGGGGCAGAGCTATCCCATCGGGCTGGTCGGCCAGTACGCACCCGGTTCGACCTTCAAGGCGGTGACCGCTCTGTCCCTGCTGCGCGAGGGCGTCACCCCGGATACCGAGCTGCAGTGCCCGGAGACCGCGACCGTCGAGGGGCGCAGCTTCAAGAACGCCGATTCGATGAATCCGGGCCTGTTCGGGCCGATGCCGCTGCGGGACGTCATCGCGCACTCCTGCAACACGGCGCTGCTGCTGCAGTACGACACAGTGGACCAGCCCGCTCTCGCCGATGCCGCGACCACGCTCGGCATCGGCCAGGAGGCCCCGAAGGGCCTCGAGGCGTTCATGGGGTCCGTCGACCCCGAGGACACGGGCACCGAGCACGCCGCGGCGATGATGGGCCAGGGCCGCGTGCTGACCTCGCCGCTGTCGATGGCTGTGGTCCTCGCGAGCGTGCAGCAGGGCAGCACCGTCCATCCCCGGATCCTCGCCGACGACGAGACGGCGGCGCCCGAGGTGCCGAACCCGCTGACGGCCGACGAGACCGCGCAGATGCAGGAGCTGCTGCGCGGCGTCGTCACCTACGGCAGCCTCGACGAGTTCGCGGACCTCCCGGGCGAGCCGGTGATCGGCAAGACCGGCACCGCGGAGTGGACGAACGAGGACGGCGAGCTCAAGCTCCACTCGTGGGTGATCGTCGCCCAGGGCGATCTGGTCGTCGTCGCCTTCGTCGAGGACGGCAGCTACGGCTCGACCACGGCAGGGCCGATCGCCCGCGAGGTGCTCGAGGGTCAGTAGGTCAGCTGTTCAGTACTCCGCGCGGTCCTCGTGGTCGCGCCAGGCGGTGAACGGCGCGGCCGCGCCCGCCCGACGGTGCTGCTCGGTGCGCAGCAGGTCGTCGGATCCGGGGGTGTCGAAGTACCCGTAGAACGCGGCGTCGTCGAAGCCCGCCTGCGCCGCGTCCTCGCGATCGGCGGCGAACACCACCGTGTCGATCCGTGCCCACAGCGCGCTGGCCAGGCACATCGGGCAGGGCTCGCAGCTCGCATAGAGCACCGCCCCGGGCAGCTCGTGCGTCCCCAGCTCCGTGCAGGCCGCCCGGATCGCCAGGACCTCGGCGTGCGCGGTGGGGTCGTGGTCCGCGGTGACCCGGTTGACCCCGTCGAAGCCGCGCCCGTCGGCGGTGAGGAGCACCGCCCCGAACGGCCCGCCTCCCTCGGCCACGTTGGCGGCGGCCAGGTCGATGGCACGGTCGAGGTGGTCGTTCTCAGCTGCGGTGCTCATGGGTGGGATCCTCTCTCACAGGTCAACGGTCGGCGGGATCATAGGCCCGCCGCGACCTCCACAGCCTGCCGGATGGCACGCTCGGCGTCGAGCTCGGCGGCGACGTCGGCGCCGCCGATCACGTGCACCCGGGGCGTGCGGCCCGCACGAGCGCCGCGGATCTCGTCGGCCAGGGCGTTCACGCTGACCTGCCCGGCGCAGACCACGACCGTGTCGACCTCGAGCACGCGCTCGGCGCCGTCCTCGAGGATGTGCAGGCCCTCGGCGTCGATCCGCTGGTAGGTCACGCCCTTGTGCTGGATGATCCCCGCGTGGCGCAGCTCGGCGCGGTGCACCCAGCCAGTGGTGCGGCCCAGTCCGGCGCCGATCCGGGTCTCCTTGCGCTGCAGCAGGTGGACCTCGCGGGACAGCCGGCCGTCGTCCGGGTCGCCGTCCGGGCGGGGGATCACGCCGCCGCGGTGGGCATCGGCATCGACGACGCCCCAGTGCGTACGCCAGGCGGCGACATCGAGGGTGGGGGAGGGTCGGGCGGAGGTGAGGAACTCCGCGACGTCCACGCCGATGCCGCCGGCGCCGATGATCGCGACCCGTCGGCCCGCCTCGGCGCGGCCCTCGAGCAGGTCGGCATAGCTGATCACCGTCGGGCCGTCGGCGCCGTCAACCGCTGCGGAACCGGCGCCCGGGAGGTCCAGCTCGCGCGGGGTGACCCCGGTGGCGATGATGACGTCGTGGAAGCCGAGCAGGTCCTCCGCGTTGGGGCGGAGGTCCAGACGCATCCCGACCCCGGCCGCGGCGAGGCGCATCCGCCAGGACTGGAGCGCCTGTGCGTAGTCCTCCTTGCCGGGGATGCGCGCGGCCAGACGCAGCTGGCCGCCGATCTCGCCGGTGGCCTCGAACAGCGTGACGACGTGGCCGCGCTCGGCGGCGGCGAGGGCGGCCTCGAGTCCGGCCGGGCCGGCGCCGACGACGGCCACCTTGCGCGCCCGACGCTGGGTGACGGGGCGCAGCACCAGCTCGGTCTCGTGGCCGGCGCGGGGGTTGACCAGGCAGCTGGCGCGCTTGCCGTCGAACACCTTGTCCAGGCAGGCCTGGTTGCACGAGATGCAGGCGACCACCTGGGAGGCGCGGCCGTCGGCGAGCTTGGCGGGCAGGTTCGGGTCGGCCAGCAGCGGGCGGGCCATGGAGATCAGGTCGGCCTGGCCATCGGCGAGGACCTGCTCGGCGACGGCAGGGTCGTGGATCCGGTTCGAGGCGACGACGGGTACGTCGACCAGCTCGCGCAGCAGGCTGGTCTGCTGGGTGAAGGCGGCGCGAGGCACGGAGGTCACGATGGTCGGGACCCGGGCCTCGTGCCAGCCGATGCCGGTGGACAGCACGTCCACCCCGCGTGCGGTGAGGCCCTGGGCGAGGGCCGTGGTCTCCGTCCAGGTCTGCCCGCCGGGCACCAGGTCCAACAGGGAGATGCGGTAGCTGAGCAGGGCATCCGGACCGATCGCCTCGCGCACTGCGGAGGTGATCGCGAAGGGCATCGCGCGCCTGCCCTCGGAGCTGCGGCCCCAGCGGTCCCGGCGACGGTTCGTGGCGGGGGCGAGGAACTGGTTGAGGAGGTAGCCCTCGGAGCCCATGATCTCGACACCGTCGTATCCGGCGGCGATCGCATGGCGGGCGGCCTCGGCGAAGTGGTCGATCGTGCGTCCGACGCCGCGGCGGGTGAGGCGACGGACCCGGAACGGGGAGAGCGGGGAGCGGCCCCGGCCTGCCGACGCGGCGAGCGGGTGGAACGCGTAGCGGCCGGCGTGGAGGAGCTGGAGGATGATGCGGCCGTCGGCCTCGTGGACCTCGCGGGTCACCAGCTGATGGCTGCGCAGGGTGCGCTCCGTGGCCTGGGCCCCGCGCGGGGTGAGCCGGCCGGTGCGGTCGGGGGAGAACCCGCCGGTGACGATCAGCCCGGCGCCGCCGCGGGCGCGCTCGCCGAGGTATGCCGCGAGCTTCTTGGCATCGGAGGTGCGGTCCTCGAGGCCCACGTGCATCGACCCCATGACGATCCGGTTGCGCACCTCGAAGCGGCCCAGGTCCAGGGGGGAGAGCAGGGTCGGGTACGAGCGGGGTGCGGTGGGGTGGGGAAGCGGCGTTGCCATGCCGCGATTGTGCCAGGGTCTGCCGGGTGATTCGGTACCAGGGTGCGTCACCGGTGAGGTGCGGCGGGACGCTCCGCCGTCGCTGCGTCGTCACCTCGGGCATCCGCCTCATGGCCGAGTCAGGTGGGGCTGTCGTCGGGTTCGTCGGGTGAGGGGCGGGGTGGGGGCGGCGGTGGCTTCAGGGGTGGCAGGGGGTTGTTCTTGAGGAACTCCTGGAGGCCGTCGTCGTCGCCCGCGCCGTCGCCCTGTCCGTCGTACTGGCCGCGTGATCCGCGTTTTTCGGTCATGCGCTGGCGTTCGATGCGGCGTTGTTCGATGATCCGGTCGCGGGCGGGGCGTGCGGCTTCGATCTCGGCGATCCGGACCGCGTCGGCGTGGGCACGCAGGTGCGTGTCCCAGGCGCGATCCAGTGCGGCGGCGAGGACAGGGGTCAGCAGGTCGTGTTCCTCATAGGTCGCGGTGCGGAGCTCACCATCGATCGTCCACCGAGTCTGGGTGGGCTCGACGACCGGCCGGCGCGGAACCGGGCGGGGAGGCAACGTGGCAGGCGGGAACCGAGGCGGATCCTCGGGAACATTCCGGAGCCTGTCCGGGGCAGGATCAGGACTGATGTCCGCACCGGGGTCGGGCTCAGTGTCGCGTTCGGGGTCGATGAGGCCCGCGGTCTTGATCGTGTGGTGCAGCCAGCAGAGCCGGTGGAGGTTCGCCAGGGACGTGGGGCCGCCAGCGGCAGGATCGTCGTGGTCGTACTCCTCGATGTGGTCATCCTCCGAGGCGAGCACCGTCGCCCGCGTGCAGCCGGGGGCCGCACACACGGGGTGGCGCAGGCGGAGCTGGAGACGCATCTGCGCAGTCGGCGTATACGTGTCGGCGGTGACGGGGAGATACGCACCGGTGGTGGGATCGGTGAGGATCCGCTGCCAGGTGGCCTGCCCCGCAGCCAGCGCACGGGCCTGCTCCGCGGGGACCGGGATCAGGCCGTCGATCACCCCGGGTGCGTCACTCTCACCCAGCAGAGTCATCGCCGGCACCGTGACCAGCAGCTTGTAGGGGGAGACGGGTTCGGGCACCGGATTCGTGTCGAGCATCGACTGCGTCAGCACCGCATACCGCAGCGCCGCCAGAGACATCGCCCGGCCACGTTGACGCAGCACCTCATCAACATCGAAGGGGATCGGGGCGTCGCTGTCCTGATCGTTCAGGGCGTGGCGCTGGGCTTTCTGGATCGCCTGCGCCGCGACATCGAGGCGGTGGGCGAGGGCTTTGATCTCCAACGTCGGCCCCGTCACCGACAACGTCGCAATCCCCCGCGCCGGGTCGATGATCTCCAGGTCCACGCGCCGTTCTGATTCCGGGGTCACGGGGATCGTGCCCGCAGTGACCATAGTGATCAACGAGCCGAGGTGGCGGGCGAATTGATCCCGAGAGATCGACGCCAGATCCCACCCCGCCACATGCTCATCCACAACACGGACCTGGTCATCGGGCAGTGCCCGTACTTTGCGCAGCAGCAGACGATGGAAGTCCTCGGGCAGATCACCCGAACGCAGGACCTCGAAGGTGCCGGGCATGAGGGTGACGGAGCGGTGAGCGTCCCGGATCAGGCACTCCGCCCGATGCAGGGACGCCCGCAGACCGGTGGCGACCTTCAACGCGGAGATATCCGCTGAATCGATGCACCCATCAGACTCCGGATCCCGCGTCAGAAACGCCGTCAGCAGCTCCTGCTCCCGGGCATACAGCTTCGTACGCTCACGCATGTTGTCGTGGATCGCCAGTGCCCGCACCGCCTGCTCGCTCTCGGGCTCCGCCTCACACGCCTCGATCACCCGCTGCGCAGTCAGCACCCGCCGAGCCCGCACCGGCCACACCGGCACCGCAGGCACGACGCTGGAATCAGAGGCGGGACCGGAAGGCGGATCGGAGGCGGCACCAGAAGGACCGTCGGAGTGACTGCCGGAGCGGTCGCCCGGAACGTTGCTCGCAGGCCCATCCTGCCCACCATCGGACAGCGAATCCCGCTCGAACTCCTCACCCACGACAACCCCTCCTTCCACCCCTGGAAAACACCGGCCCCACTGCCGACGACTTCACTTCATTTTACGCGATCGAACACCTTTGCGATAGACCCAACCAGCACTGTGTATGAATTTGTGGATAACCACCCACTGTGGAGGAAGGGTGACGCTCGGCGAGAGTGACGCCGAGGGGAGAGGGCTGCGCGCATGGCGGTCGGAGAGGTGGTCAGATGGTCGAGGTCTCGTACGTCAACGCAGGTCAGTGGTCACTGTGTGGAAGGTGTCCAGATTTTCGAGGTCGCGCTGGCGGGCCGAGGCGCGAGTGCTCTGCAGGGGAGGGGGTTCGGTCAGTGAAGGGTGCGACCTGCGTTTTGTGGATAACCTGCCACTGTGGAGGAAAGAATGGGAGAGGGGGCGTTCGGGAGTGCATATATCGGTCGCATTGTTGTCGGTGGAAGTGGTGGACTTCTGATGGCGCATTTGGGCTGCTGAACCTCGGGGTGTCGGCGTCGGCGTCGCGGTCGCGGTGGCGGCCGCCGGGCCGGGTCTCGTCGACCGGGTTTCGTCGGCTGGGCCCGTCGACCCGCCCTGCAGATCCGCTGGCCCGCCCTGCAGATCCGTCGGCCCCTTTACATACAGTCACCCACACGAGAGAGTCGTCGGGGCGCGGCACTGTTCCACGCCCGCTCCCTCCGCACGCCCGCTCCCTCCGCACGCCCGCTCCCTCCGCACACCCCCACCCACTCCAGACGGGACCCCATGGACCACCGGACCGGTAACCCCTTCACCCCGGGCTTCGGCCTGACGCCGTTCATCCTCGCGGGCCGCGCCGAAGCCATCGAGGACTTCACGGCGGCGCTGGCCGGCAACGTCCCCGAAGCACGGGCGATCCTGATCTCCGGGGCGCGTGGTTCCGGGAAGACGGTGCTGCTGACCGAGTTCAAGGAGCTCGCCCTCGACGCGGGGTGGACGGACCTGCGCGTGCACACCTCCTCGAGCTCGCTGGTGGACGAGCTGCGGGGCACGGCGATCGCCCGGCTGCGCGAGCTGGACCCCGAGGCGGAGACCTCTCGGCTCACCTCTGCCCGGATCTCGGGAGCAGGCGCGTCCCGGGAGATCCATCAGCGCTACGAGGGCGAAGGAGAACCGCTCACCACGGTGCTCGACCGGCTCGCGGCGCTCACCGAGGAGGACGGCGGCGGTCTGCTCATCACCCTCGACGAGCTGCAGTCCGTGGACCGCGACCAGCTGCATGCGATCACCCAGCACGTGCAGGACCTCATCGGGTCCGGGCACGCCGTCGCGTTCCTCGCCGCGGGTGTGCGGCCCGGGGTCGATGCCCTGCTCGACCACGAGCGCACCACCTTCCTGCGCCGGGCGCACCGCATCGAGGTGGGCAGCGTCGACGTGGGCACCGCGGCCGAGGCGATCCGTATGACCATCGCCGACACCGCGAAGACCATCACGCCCGAGGCGGCGGTGCTCGCCGGGGAGATCTCGCAGGGCTACCCGTACCTGATCCAGCTCATCGGCTCCAAGGCCTGGCAGAACAGCGGCGACGCCGACACGATCGAGATCGAGGACGTGCACGGCGGGCGCGACGGCGTGGTGGCGGCGATGATCAAGAACGTGCACGGCCCGGCCCTGCGCGGCCTCAGCGCCCGCAAGCGCGAGTACCTCCACGCGATGCTCGCGGACGACGGGCCCTCGAAGGTCGGGGACATCGCCGAGCGCATGGGCATCGACCCGCGCAACCAGTCCACCTATCGCGAACGGCTGATCGACGACGAGCTGATCCGCGCCGCCGGCCGCGGCCTCGTGGAGTTCGCCCTGCCCTACCTCGGGGCAGCGCTGATCCATGAGCAGGCGGAGGGGGCCGCGACGGAGCCGGGGAAGGGGCTGACGCGGTCCCATCGCTCGCGGCGCCCCCGCGGCACCCGCTGATGGTTACCGTGGGGGAATGACGAACTCGAGACCTGCCCGGACGTACCGGACCAGCCTCCCCGTACGGATCCTGCGCGCGATCGGACTGCTCGGGGCGCTGACGATCACCATCTGGCTCGTGCTCGCGTACCGGACGATGCCGCAGACGATCGCGACGCACTTCGGCCCCGGGGGTGCGGCCGACGACTACGGCAGCAAGGTCACGGCCCTGGTGCTCGCCGCGCTCATGGTGGCCCTGACCCTGTTCCTCGCCGTTCTGTCCCTGCGCCCGTCGATGCTGAACTATCCGACGGTGATCACCAAGACGAACGCGCAGGCGATCTACCGCGAGGGCGAGCGAATGCTGGTGCTGGCGCTGGTCAGCATGCAGGTCGTGTACCTCGGTCTCGGCCGGTCCGTGTCGGACGGCGCGGGGTCGGCCCTCCTGGCTCTCGGTCTGGTCCTGCTGGTGGCCTGCATGGTCCTCGGGATCGTGCGACTGGTGCGAGCGGCGCGGACGGACGAGGGCGTAGCCGCCTGAGGGCCACGCACCTCGCCCGTTTGCCTGACCCCGTCAGATCCGGGCGAGCGCGACCGCGACGTTGTCCGGTCCGCCGGCCTCGAGGGCCAGGGCCACCAGGTCGTCGGCCAGCTGGTCGACGTCGGCGGCCGGCGCCGTGAGGGCATCGGCGAGGGCCGACGGGTCGACCACCGCGTGCAGCCCGTCCGAGGAGAGCAGCACGAGGTCGCCCGGTTCGAGCCGACGGATCAGGAGGTCCGGAGCGGTCGGGGCGCCGGCGGCCAGCGCACGGTTGAGCACGGCGCGATCCGGATGCGCGGCGACCTCCTCCGGGGCGATGCGGCCCGCCGCGACGAGGGAGCGCAGGCGGGTGTGGTCCTGGGTGACCGCCTCGATCCGGGTGCCGCGCACGAGCGTCACGCGCGTGTCGCCGATGTGCGCGACATGCAGACGGCCGGCATGGAGGAGCGCCGCCGTCAGGGTGGCGCCGTCGGGCCCGTCGGCCGGCACCAGCGCCTCGGCGGCGGACCAGGCGGCTTCCAGCGCGGCGAGCGGATCGGCCGACGGGTCCTGCCCGGCGGCCCCGCCACCCCCGACAGCGTCGACGAAGGCGGAGAGGACCCGTGCCGAGAGGTCGTCGTCGGTGCCGAAGCCGTCGGCCAGGGCGAGCAGCACGGCGCCACCGGGGAGCTCGCGGGTGGCCACGGCGTCCTGCTGGGCGGTGCGCACGGGACCGCGCTCGGCGGCGGTGGCGACCTGCAGGGACGCGGTGGGGTGGTCAGCGGTGGATGCGGTCATGGTGGTGTCCTCCTGGGGACGTTCCCCGAGGTCACGGACGAGGTCGTCGACGGCGGCGCCGCGGGAGAAGGCGTCGGCCTCCTCCTGCCGCCACCAGGAACGCAGTTCGGAGACGGCGGCCGCAGCCTCGAGATCGCAGAGCACCTGGATGCGGGCGAGCCCCATCCCGAGCCCTCGCAGGGACGCGATCAGCTGCGCCCGCCGAACCTGGTCGGCCCCGTAGGAGCGGTACCCGGTGAAGGGATCGATGCGTCGCGGCGGGAGCAGTCCTGACTCGGCGTACAGGCGCAGCGCCTTCGGGCTGAGCCCGCTGGCCGCCGCCAGCCCGCCGATGCTCAGCAGCTGTGCATCCCGGTCCACCTTCGCCATGCGTTCCTCGGTCGTGCCTCGCCCGAGGTCCTCGGGCACCGGGGCGTTCCCGGCACGGACCACGCTCGGGATTGCCCCCGGGGCAGAGTCAAGCGTGCCTGGTCGGGAGTGTCCGGATATTCCATCGACCCGCACCGATTCTCTGTGATGCACTGCGATCATGCACTTCTCGATCCGTCCTCTGGACCCCACCTCCGATCTCGAGCTCACCCAGTACGGCGCCCTCGACGTCGCGCTGGACGAGGCGGCGCACGGCGGCAGCGAGGTGTTCACGCTCGCCCAGCGTCGGGTGCTGCTCACCGACACCCCCTACTACCGCACCCAGCGCTGGGTGGCGGTCGCCGAGCCGGTGGAGGGCGGGGAGGTCCTCGCCGGGATCGCCTCGGTGTACCTCCCGCAGCAGGAGAACCTCGACACGATCTCGGTGGGAGCCTCCGTGCACCCGGCGTTCCGGGGGCAGGGCATCGCCACCGCGCTCGTCGAGGAGGCGCTGATCCCGGCGATCCGGGAGTCCGGGCGCGCCCTGGTGGAGTGCTACGGCGCGATCCCGGCCGACGGCGACCCCGATGACCCGTCGGTGCCGACGAACCGTCTCGCCGCGCGCCTCGGGATCTCCCGCAGGAACGTCGCCGTGTGCCGCATCCTCCCGCTCCCGCTCGAGACCTCGCTGCTGGATCAGCTGCAGGCCCAGGTCGACGAGAAGATCGGCGACTACCGCCTCGAGCTGTGGGACGGCGGCATCCCCGAGGAGCATCTGACGGCCTATGGGCTGCTCATGCGCCAGCTCGAGCTGGACGAACCCGACGAGGAGGTCGAGCACGAGGCGCCCGAGTACACGCCCGAGCGGATCCGCACGATGGTCCAGCGGCTGCAGGACGCGGGCACCCGCGCGATCATCGCGGTCGCCGTCGCGCCCGACGGCAGCTTCGTGGGCAACTGCGAGGTGCACCTCCAGCAGGAGGAGGGGACGACGATCGCCTGGCAGGAGAACACGCTGGTCATGCCCGATCATCGAGGTCACCGTCTCGGTCTCGCGCTGAAGGTCGCCACGCACCGTCTGCTCACGGAGCAGGCGCCGCACGTGCGGTCGATCGCCACCTGGAACTCGCACGTGAACCCGTGGATGATCGCGATCAACGAGGCGCTCGGGTACCGGATCGCGTATCGCGAGATCGCGCTGCAGGGCCGCCCGCAGCACTGAGGCCGGCCCCGGCGACACGCCCAGGTCTCGTCGGCTCCGCGCCGACGGGCTCTCCTCGGCCTAGGTTCGTGGCCACCGACCGAGGGGGACCAGCGTGCAGGCACGGCATCGTAGGAGATCGTTGCGGCCAGGGCGGCCGCATGACCAGTTCACCATGATGATCGCGATCATGGCCGTCATCATGTCCGGCGGGATGCTCACGGGCCTGCTCGCCAACGCCTCGGCTCCCGCCCAGGAGCGGGACGCGGCCGCGCACCGAACGTCGCTGCTGCCGCCGGGGGACCCGTCCAACTCCACCCGCATGGACGACCGCACCCGGATCACGGGGGACATCACGCCGAAGTCCGTGGTCGCCGGTCCGGGCGGCACCGTCATCGCGAACAACATGATGTACAGCCACAGCTCGACGCTGTACGACGCGGAGACCCTCGAGCTGACCGCGACCGTCTCCGACGAGGTGGACCTGTCCGAGTTCGGGTTCGAGGATCGGGCCGGCGCCACGCAGGGCGCCCCGGTGGAGGCGGTGTTCTCGCCCGACGGCGCCTATGCGTACGTGTCCCAGTACCGGCTCAAGGGCCCCGGAGCGGGCGCGAAGGCCACCGACGACTGCACGAACGGCGACGCGATCGGGAACTCCGCCGTGTACCGCCTGAACCTCGCCAGCGGACAGTGGGACCAGGTCATCGAGGTCGGCCGGGTCCCGAAGTTCATCTCCCTCTCGCCCGACGGCAGCATCGCCCTGGTCTCGAACTGGTGCGACTCGAGCGTCTCCGTCGTGGACCTGGACGAGGGCGTCGAGACCAGCCAGATCCCGGTGGACTCCGCCCCGCGCGGCAGCGTGGTGCTGCCGGACAACCGCACCGCCTACGTGACCGCGATGTACGCCGACGAGCTGTACAAGCTCGACCTGGTGACCGGCGAGAGCGAGCTGGTGCTGGAGACCGGTCGCAAGCCCCGCCACCTGGTGCTCTCGCCGGATGCGAGCCGCATGTACCTCACCGAGTCCGGTTCCGACCGGCTGCTCGAGCTCGACCCGGCGACGGGCGAGGTGCTCCGGGAGACGGAGACCGGCCGCGAGCCGCGCTCGATGACGATCTCGCCGGACGGCCTCGCCCTGTACGTGGTGAACTATTACGCGAACACCGTCTCCAAGTTCGACACGGAGACGATGGAGGAGATCCAGACGGTGGAGGTCGGGCAGAACCCGATCGGAGTCACCTACGAACCGACTCAGCGCCGCATCTGGGTCGCGAACTACGCGGGGTCGATCGACGTCTTCGACGACACCACCCGCGCCGAGGAGATGATGTGACCATGAGTGAGAGCACCGGAGCAGGGACCACCCCGGCAGATCGCGTCGTCCGTGCGTCCCGGGAGATCGCCGCCTCCGCCGGAGCGATCTTCGCCCTGATCGCCGATCCGGCGGAGCAGCCGCGCTGGGACGGGAACGACAACCTCGCCGAGGCCGCCACCGGGCAGCGGGTCACGGCGCTGGGCGACGTGTTCGTGATGACCAACCGCAACGGGGGAGTGCGCGAGAACCATGTCGTCGCTTTCGCAGAGGGTCGCGAGATCGCCTGGATGCCGGCGCCGGAGGGCCAGGAGCCGCCCGGGCACCGCTGGGGCTGGGAGCTCGAGGAGCTCGATGCCCGGCGCACCCTGGTCACCCACACCTACGACTGGTCGCAGCTGACCGACGAGAAGCGTCTGGCCAAGGCCGCCGGCTACACCGCCGAGAATCTGCGAGCCTCGCTCGACCGGCTCGCTCTGCTCGCCGAGGGTGCGGACGGGCCATGAGCTCGCGGGACGACGCCCGGGTCCAGAGCGAGCTCGAGCAGGCCATCGCCCGCGGCGACTTCGACGACCTGCCCGGCACCGGCAAGCCGCTGGACCTGCCGGCCTCCCCGGATCCCGACTGGTGGATCCGGCAGCGCCTCGCCGAGGACGACGTGGACCGCGACGCGCTGCTGCCCGTGGTGATGCTGCTGCGCCGCGAGTACGAGCGCCGCGACGACACCCTCGTCGAGCTGCCCAACGAGCAGTCCGTGCGCGAGTTCGCGACCGAGTTCACCCAGCGGGTGCACGATGATCGTCGTGCGAACCCGCTGGCCCGTGTGATGGCTCCCGAGATGGATCCCGATGACGCCGTGGAGCGCTGGCGGGAGCTGCGCGCCGCGACGGCCGACCGCGAACCGGCGCGGGCCGAGACCGCGGTCGAGGGCCGACGGCCCCGTCGGCGCTGGTGGCTCTTCGGCCGACGGGGATGAGCCGGGAGCTCGGAGGGGTCGGAGGGCTCAGCGCCCGTCGGCCAGCGACTCCTGCGCCGTGGTGATCAGCGCACGCACGGTGCGCACCGCCGCGGTGAGCGCGGGCTCCGAGAGGTCCTGACCGATCGTGGACAGCGCGGCTGTCGCTCGACTCGCGAAATCCTGGGTCTCGAGGGGGAGGCGGTCGACCGCGGGCACGAGGCCCTTCTCGGTCGTCACCCACGCGCCGGCATCGGCGTGCCAGGCGTGCGCGCACCACATCAGGGACGTCGCGCAGCACAGCTGGAGGTAGGCGACATCGCCGCGGCCCGTCACCTTCGCGGCACCGCCGACGAGGAATTCCGCCGTCCGGAGCTGCTCGACCAGGGCATCGCGCAGGGGAGCGGGATACGGGTCCAGGCCGTGGCGGAGCTCCTCGAGGACGCCTCGGGGATCGACCAGAGGTCGGCAGGTGGCGACCTCGCCCGCATAGGCGATGTCGACGTATCCGAGGGGATGCCCGGTCTGGTGGTGGACGGCGAACTCGCCGCGCCGGGCACGACGGCACTGTTCGCGCACCCGGTCCACGTCCCGCAGGATCAGGTCCACGGGGGTGCCGTCGATCGTGAGCCAGGCGCCGCCGTCGACCCAGGGGCCCCAGCCGCCCGGCCCCGCGACGTCGACCGGGGAGCCGACGATCGAGGTCGCCGCTTCGCGCAGGGCGGGGAGATCGAGCTCGGACGCCTCGTAGTAGAGGCCGAGGTCCACGTCGGAATCGGCGTGATGGGTCCCCCGGGCGCGACTGCCTCCGAGGGTGACAGCGCGGATCCCCTGCACGGCGGCCACTCGCTCGGCGACCTCCTGCAGGCGGGCACCGGTGATCATGGGGTCTCCCAGCGGCGCATGGACTCCGCGAACCACTCCTCCGGGTCCGCGGCCGTCGGTGACGCCCCGTGCGCGAGCAGCCAGGTGCACACGTTCGTGCAGTCGCGGCGCAGGAACTCGGGTCCCTTGGGATTCGCGATCAGGTCGATGACCTGGGGGACGTCGATGATCACCGGATCCGGCACCTCGGCGCGGGAGTCGATGAGGATGTTGTACGGCGAGAGGTCGCCGTGGACCAGCCCGAGCCCGGCGAGGTCGATGACCACGTCGCGCAGCCGCGCCGCCCAGCGCGTGGTTGTGGCCGCGTCGGGGCTGGTCTCCTGCAGGCGCGGCGCGGCGACCGCCCCGCGCTCGTCGTCCGTGCCGATGAACTCCATGCACACCTCGGTGCCGACGATCTGGATCGGGTAGGGGACCGGCAGGCCCGCCTCCCACAGACGGTTGAGCACGTCGAACTCGGTGCGGGCCCACTGGGCGGCCGCGACCTGCTTCCCGAAGGCGGTGCCCTTGGCCATGGCGCGGGCTTCGCGGGTGTCCTTCCCGCGGCGGCCCTCGGAGTACTCATGGGAGCGGTGGAACGAGGAGTGCTCCGGGGCGCGATAGCGCTTGGCGACCATTAGGGTGGCCTCGCCCGGAGAGCCGGTGAGCAGCTCCTCGGGCAGGGCGCGCTCGAGCAGGAAGGCATCGGCCTCCTTGCCGGTCTTGAGGATGCCGAGCTCGGAGTCGATCGCCCCGTCGTGCTGGACGATCCAGGCGGGGAAGGGCTGCGGGCCGCGGTCCATGGTGTGCGCGGTCTCGGGCCAGGTGGACCAGCGCTGGTCGTCGTCGAGCTCGGCGACGGTGGCGGTGAGCAGGGAACGGGCGAAGAAGGCGTCCAGATCGAAGGACGGGGTCATGGGGTCTCCTGAGGGAGGACCTGCGAGATGCTCAGCAGGTCGGGGTGGAACGGAGGACTGCAGGGGTCAGCGCGGTGACAACCATCTGGTCCTCCTTCCCTCGGGGCCGTCCCGTCCGGGGCGGCGATGGATCCACCGTAGAGGCGCGCGATGCCGGGGTCCACTGAATTACCGGGGATCGATCACGAGCGGTCCGCCGTCCCCGTCATTAACCGGTTCAGCGAAATGCTTCCCACGGTGCACTGAGGGCGGTTAGCCTCAAGATCCCTCTCACCCGATCAGGAGTCGACGATGACGTCCGACCTGCATCATGCCCAGCCCTCCCACCCCGTCACCCGCCGCGCGGTGCTCGCGGGATCCGTGGGCGCCGCGGCGCTCGGAGCCGGCATGGGTGCTCCGGCCCTCGCCGGCGGGCCCCCGGATGCCCGAGCCGTGCACTGGAAGCGCGGGCATGTGTTCCCGATGGTCAGCGCGACCGGGAAGATCGTGGTCGCGGACGTCCGGGAGCTCGACGGCTTCGACCGCCTGCTGCTGATCTCCCTGCAGGGGCTCGTGAACCGCGACCGTCCCGAGATCTACCTGATCCTCGACCCCGTCGACGAGACCTGGATCCCCGACCTGCCCGTGCGGGCGACCCGGGTCGAGGACCCGTTCTCCCTGCTCGAGACCTACCGCGACCGCGTCGCCGGGGCCGTCGTCTACGACATCGACTCCCCGCACACGATCAACCTCGCCACCACGATCGCCGGCCTGCGCGGAGGGATCGTCGCGAACGCCGAGCAGGTGCAGGCGCACGGCCTGAGCGTGCTCGAGGACCTCACCGGCCGCTTCGAGGACGATCCCGCCGCGGTGCACGACTGGGCGATGTCGACCCTCTGGCCGGAGTGCACCCGCGAGGTGCTGGTGGGCCTGCCGCCCACGCACACGGTCACCGTCGAGGGGATCACGTGGACCGAGCTGCTGCGCGAGGAGGACCGGGTCACCGACTCCTCGAACCTCGACCCGTACACCGTCGACCTCTCGGGCTCGCTCGGGGCCGACGCGATCTTCCTGCGCCTGAGCGACGCCTTTCCCCAGGATGGCTGGGGCCCCGCCGTGCACGCCGTCGAGGTGACCGCGGACGGCGCGGTGATCGCGTCGTTCGTGCCCGGCACGGACGAGGAGACCCCGTTCCTGTTCGACGGCAGCGGCTCCTCGACCAAAGAAGGCCTGCGCTTCGCCGACGGCGGCGGGTCGTTCATCTACCGCGTCGAGGTCCCTTCGGGGACGTCGGCCGTGAGCGCCGCGATCGAGGTGGAGAACCAGTTCGTCATCTCCGCGACCGACCAGGCGCCCACCCGCGTCGAGCCGTTCGCCTCCTTCCGGGACTTCTCGGTCGCGACCGGGGCGCTGGTCAGCTGGCTGCCGCCCTCGGGTGCGAGCGGGAGCCAGTTCGAGGATCTCCTGGAGCAGGTCGATCCCGGCACCGTCTACGCGGGCTGGTTCTCGAACGACGTCTCGGGGGAGTGGTCCGGCGTCGAGCTGTGCAGCCGGGCCGGGGTGATCGTCGTGGCGGCGGACTACTACGCCAACGCGAGCGTGCTCTCGGCGATCCGGGCGAGCACCCGCGCCACCCCCTCGGCGCGGTCGACGGCCGCACCGGAGAACCGCACCTACCTGACCCTCACCATCGGCGAGGGCGACAACATCCAGTACTGCCAGCGGCACATGCGCGAGCTGTGGGACGACCCCGGTCGCGGCGCCGTGCCGATGAACTGGACCGTCTCCCCGCTGCTGGAGGACATCGGTCCGGCGCTGCTGCACCACTTCCAGACCTCTGCCACGGAGAACGACCTGCTGGTGTGCGGGCCCTCGGGCGCCGGCTACACGTACGGGGACTCCTGGCCGGAGGACGAGCTCGCGGTGTTCACGCAGCTCTCCGGGCAGTACCAGAAGCGCACCGGGCTCGACGTGGTCTACGCCTACTCCACGCCCGTGCCCGGCGGCGCCCCGCCGGTCCTGCCGGACTGGGTGCTGGAGTCCTACGCCGAGGACGTCGAGCTGCGCGGCATCATCCAGACCGACGAGTCCGGGGAGATCTCCGATCCCGGCGCGGCGGTGCCGTTGATCGGCACCTTCTATCCGCCCGGCGGGGTCGAGGAGTTCCGCTCCGAGCTGCTCGCGCGGATCCAGGAGCACGACGGCGACGGTCCGCTGTTCCTGGCCGGCCTCATCAACGCCTGGAACTGGACGCCGAGCGATGTGGTCGCCCTCGTGCAGGGCCTCCCCGAGGACGTCGAGGTGCTCCTCGCCGACGAGTTCTTCGACCTGTTCGCGCAGACCGCGTGAGCGCAGACCCCCGCGCCGCGCAGCTGCTCGCCGCCTATGACGAGCAGTTGCGCGAGGAGGCGGACGTCGACGGCGCGCTCGACGTGACGCGGCATGGGCCGCTGTGGCTCGTACGGCTCACGGGAGGTCGGGGGTTCGTGACCTATCGCGACCTCGGGGGTGCCGGGGGCGAGGAGGTGCGTCGGCTGGTGGAGGCGGCGGTTGCGCACTTCGTCGAGGACGGGTCCGTGCGGGAGATCGAGTGGAAGAGTCGCGGACACGACGATGCACCGGGACTCGAGGATGCGCTGGCCGAGCACGGCTTCGTGGCCGAGGAGACGGAGTCGATCATGATCGGCCCGCTCGAGGGGCTCGTCGGCGACGGGCGGATGCCCGAGGGGGTGCACGTGCGGCGAGCGGTCGAGGAGGCCGACGTGCGCGCCGTGAGCGCGATGACCGACCGCGCCTTCGGGAACGAGGTCGACGGCTCCCGCGCCGACTCCCTGGTCGCGCTGCTCGCCCGGGACGACGGGTCGCAGCAGTGGGTCGCCGAGGTCGACGGCCGGCCGGTGAGCGCTGGTCGCCTGATCCCCGTACCGGGCACGGAGTTCGTGGGGATCTGGGGCGGGGCGACGCTGCCCGAGTTCCGGCACCGCGGGATCTACCGTGCGCTCACCGCCGCCCGCGCCAGGTCCGCGCTCGAGGCGGGCTACCGGTACCTGCACAGCGACTCGACGCGGTTCTCCCGCCCCATCCTCGAGCGCTCGGGGCTGGTGGCCGTCTCCACGACCACGCCGTGGGTGCGGCGGGAGGGCTCGTCGGGACAGTAGGGCTGGACGCCGGATGCCGCCGGCCGGGAGACTGGTTCGATGTTCCTGGAGAACCTCGGCATCGATGCCACCGACCCCGTTCGCCTCGGCCGCTTCTGGGAGGCGGCGCTGGGCACCACCACGCTGACCGCGGAGCCCGACATCGTCGAGACCCGCCTCGACCTCGACGGCACGGCATATCTCGACCTGTGCTTCGTGCGGGTGCCGGAGCCGCCCACGTCGCCGCAGCGCCTGCACCTGGATCTGCGGGGTGGTGAGCAGCAGCAGGAGGTCGCGGCGCGGCTGCGGGAGCTCGGGGCGGGCGACCTCGACATCGGGCAGGGCGAGGTGCCGTGGATCGTGCTCGCCGATCCTGAAGGCGGGGCGTTCTGCGTGATGGAGGATCGGGAGGAGTTCGTCGGCACCGGGCCGATCGCCGCGCTGCCGCTGGACTCCTCCGATCCGGAGCGCGACGCTGACTTCTGGGCGTGGCTGACCGGCTGGGTCGATGTGGACGGCCAGGCACCGCGGGCCCTGCGGCACCCGTCGCTGAGCGGTCCGCTGCTGTCGCTGTATCCGGAGCCCGCGCCCAAGGTGCCCGGGGCCAAGAACCCGATCCACCTGGACGTGCGTCTCGAGCCGGGGGACGACGCCGACGAGATCGCCGCGCAGATCGCCGAGCGGGGCGGGTGGGAGCTCCGCCACAACTGGGGCGACCTGCCCTGGCGGGTGTTCCAGGATCCCTCCGGCAACGAGTTCTGCGTGCTGCCGGTTCCCGGGGCGGCGGCATGAGCGGCGGGCGGAGGACAGCAGGCTTCCTGGCCGTGCTGCTCGGCGGGGCGGGAATTCTGCACCTCGCGCGACCGGAGACCTTCGACGGCATCGTGCCGAGGGCGCTGCCCGGACGGGCCCGGGTCTACACCTACGCCTCCGGGGCGGCGGAGCTCGGCGTGGCCGGGCTGCTCGCCGTGCCGAGCACCCGTCGCCTGGGCGGGATCGCGGCAGCGGCCCTGTTCGTGGCGGTGTTCCCCGCGAACCTCCAGATGGCGTACGACTGGCGCGGTGCCCGGCCGCGGAAGCGGGCCATCGCCCTGGGGCGCCTGCCGCTGCAGGGCGTGCTCATCGCCCAGGCCAGGCACGTGGTGACGGCGGTGGATCGGGGCTGACCGGGGCTGTATGGCGTACCTGCTCTCGTTCTCGCGCCGTCGGGGTGGCGATTCATACGGGGAGGGGGTATGCTTCGAGCAACAGTTACATACCCCTAGGGGGTATCGAATAAAAGGGGGTGGCGATGAGCATGCACGTCGCGGAGTCGGGTATCGAGCTGGAGATCGGCGGGATGACCTGTGCTTCCTGCGCGAACCGGATCGAGCGCAAGCTCAACAAGCTCGACGGCGTCTCGGCGAGCGTCAACTACGCCACCGAGAAGGCCAAGGTCACCGCCCCGGAGGGGTATGACCCGCAGCTGCTCGTCGCCGAGGTCGAGAAGTCCGGTTATACCGCCGCGCTCCCGACGCCCCCGTCGGCCCGCGGCGCGCAGAGCGATGGCGCCGAGGAGCCGGCGCCGGATCTCGAGCTGATCGCCCTGCGCCAGCGCCTGATCGGCTCGATCGTGCTGAGCGTGCCCGTCATCGCGATGGCGATGATCCCGGCGCTGCAGTTCACGTACTGGCAGTGGCTGTCCCTCGCACTCGCCGCCCCGGTGATCATCTGGGGAGCCTGGCCGTTCCACAAGGCGGCTTGGGCGAACCTCAAGCAGGGCGCGGCCACGATGGACACGCTCATCTCGATGGGCACCTCCGCCGCGTTCCTGTGGTCGCTGTACGCCCTGTTCCTCGGCACGGCCGGGATGCCCGGCATGACCCATCCGTTCGAGCTGACGATCTCACCGTCGGACGGCGCGGCCACCATCTACCTCGAGGTGGGCGCCGGCGTCACGATGTTCCTCCTCGCCGGCCGCTACGTCGAGAAGCGGTCCAAGCGGCAGGCGGGAGCCGCCCTGCGTGCCCTGCTCGAGATGGGCGCCAAGGAGGTCTCCGTGCTCCGCGGCGGCCAGGAGCGGACGATCCCCGCCCGTGACCTCGTGGTGGGCGACGAGTTCATCGTCCGGCCCGGCGAGAAGATCGCGACCGACGGCGTCATCACCTCCGGAACCTCCGCGGTGGACGTCTCCATGCTCACCGGCGAGTCCGTGCCCGCAGAGGTCGCCGAGGGCGACGCCGTCACCGGCGCGACCGTCAACGCCGGAGGCCGCCTGCTGGTCCGGGCCACCCGCGTCGGCGGCGACACCCAGCTCGCCCAGATGGCGAAGCTCGTCGAGGAGGCACAGACCGGCAAGGCCGAGGTGCAGCGCCTGGCCGATCGGATCTCCGGCATCTTCGTGCCGATCGTGCTGGTCATCGCCGTGGTCACCCTCACCGTCTGGCTCCTGCTGGGCTTCCCCGTCACCGCCGGGTTCACGGCCGCCGTCGCCGTGCTCGTCATCGCCTGCCCCTGCGCCCTGGGTCTTGCGACCCCGACCGCCCTGCTCGTGGGCACCGGCCGCGGCGCGCAGATGGGCGTGCTCATCAAGGGCCCCGAGGTCCTGGAGTCCACGCGCACCGTCGACACCGTCGTGCTCGACAAGACCGGCACCGTGACCACCGGGAAGATGACCCTGGTGGACGTCGTGGCGGATCCCGGCACGGACCGCGCCGAGGTGCTGCGGATGGCCGGGGCGGTCGAGGACTCCTCGGAGCACCCGATCGCGCAGGCCATCGCCACGGGCGCCACGCAGGAGACCGGGGTGCTCCCTGCGCCGTCGACCTTCGAGAACGTCCCCGGTCAGGGTGTGCACGGGACCGTCGAGGGCCGCTCCGTCCTCGTGGGCCGCGAGACCCTGCTGGCCGACGCCCAGATGGTGCTCTCCCCGGAGGTCGCCGCCGCGAAGGCGGAGGCCGAGGGGCAGGGGCGCACGGTCGTGACGGTCGGCTGGGACGGCGCCGCCCGCGGGATCCTGGTCGTGGCCGATGCGGTCAGGCCCACCAGCGCGGAAGCCGTTGCGCAGATGGTGGAGCTGGGGCTCACCCCGGTGCTCCTGACCGGGGACAACGAGACGGTGGCGCGGCAGATCGCTGCGGAGGTCGGCATCGACGAGGTCATCGCCGAGGTGCTGCCTGCGCAGAAGGTCGACGTGGTCACGCGGCTCCAGGCGGAAGGGCGCGTCGTCGCGATGGTCGGCGACGGCGTCAACGACGCCCCGGCCCTCGCCCAGGCCGATCTCGGCCTCGCGATGGGCACCGGCACCGACGTCGCGATCGAGGCCTCGGACATCACGCTCGTGCGCGGCGACCTCCGCAGCGCGGTCGACGCGATCCGGCTCTCCCGCCGCACGCTGTCCACGATCAAGGTGAACCTCTTCTGGGCCTTCGCCTACAACGTCGCCGCGATCCCGATCGCCGCCCTGGGCATGCTCAACCCCATGCTCGCCGGCGCCGCGATGGCGTTCTCCAGCGTGTTCGTCGTGGGCAACAGCCTGCGGCTGCGGAGCTTCCGGAGCGTCGCCGGGAAGTCCTGAGGCGCGACACCATTGCATGCGCCATGCATGCACGGCTATGGTCGCTCCATGAGCACACTTCAGGTCCGTGACGTCCGACCCGAGACGACCGAGGTCCTCAAGCGGCGGGCCGCTTCCCGCGGGGTCTCGCTGAGCGAGTACCTCCGCGCCGAGCTCGACCGGCTGGCGGCAGTGCCCTCGCGCTCGGAGGTGCTGGCGCGGATCGCGGCCCGGTCGACACCGGAGCTGACCCCTGCGATCGACGAGCTCGCGCGCGCTCGGGCCGAGCGGTCCGGGGAGTGATCGTCCTCGATGCCTCGGTCGCTGCGGAACTCCTGCTGGACCAGCCATCGGCCCCTGCGATCGCCGCGACCCTCGAGGGCCAGGACATTGCGGCGCCGGAACTGCTGGGAGTGGAGATGCTCAGCATCCTGCGTGCGTGGACCCGGGGCAGGGGCTTGGACGTGACCAGAGCCCAGGAAGCCTTGATCGACCTGGAGGACCTGGGGATCGCCTGGTACTCCGATCGACCTCTGCTCCGGGTGGCCTGGGGGAAGCGGGACAACGCCTCGGCGTACGACGCCATCTACCTCGCGCTCGCCGAGACCCTGTCCGTCCCGGCGCACGAGGTGAGAGTGCTGACCCTCGATCGCCGCCTCGCCAGGGCGTTCCCGTCGCTCACCACGATCCCTCAGGACGGTGGAGGCACCCGCTGACGACGCGAGCTCGTCAGCGCCCGCTCGGGGGATGCCCGGCGACGAGGGTCTCGAGCACGACCGTCTCCCGCAGACGGTGCGCGGCCTCGCGGGCGGCCGCGTCGACCATGAGGCCGTCGGCTCCGAGCGGCACGTCGGCGAAGGGGTCGCTCCCGAGCAGCACGAGGTCTGCGGGTCCGCCGACCTGCAGGGACGTGATCCCGTCGGTCGAGGCGGCGAGGGCCTCGCGGGGCTGGAGCTGCTGCTCGGGGTGCCAGCCGGGGCGGTCGTCGGCGCTGCGGTGCACCGCAGCCGCCATGGCCAGCCACGGGTCCAGCGGGGCGACGGGGGCATCGGAGCCGAGCGCGAGCGGCACCCCGGCGGTGAGCAGATCCCGCAGCCGGAACGCCTGCGCGCCGTGGCCGGGCCACACGCTCTCGGTGGCATCCCGGTCATCCAGCAGGTGGGCGGGCTGCACGGAGGCGGTCACGCCGAGCGCGGCCATGTCGTCGACGTCGTCATCCGTGAGCATCTGCGCGTGCTCGATGCGCGCGGCGATCCCCACCTCGGCGATCGCCTCGAGGGCGACCTGCGCGGCGGCGTCCCCGATCGCATGGACGGCCGCGGTGAGGCCCTGGGCCCGTGCCCTGGACAGCGCGTCACGCAGCAGCTGCGGGCCCACGCTCAGCACGCCGCGGCCCGCATAGCCGTGCCCGTCGGAGTACATGTCGCGGGTATAGGCGGAGTGGGAGCCGAGCGCGCCGTCCACGATGACCTTCAGAGGGCCCATCGTCACCAGACCCGTCCCGTCGAGCACGGTGCCCGTCGGCCCCGGGGCGTTCGCGAGCTCCGCGGGGTAGACGGCGGTGCGCACCCGCATCCGTGCCGGACGCTCCTGCCAGACCTCCCAGGGTCGACCCCATTCCATGTCGACCAGGCCCACCACGCCGCGCTCCAGGGCCTGGCGCTGCATCATCGCCGCGCCGGTCGCGACGGAGTGGGCCACCCCGGGCAGCTCGGGCAGACGCGGCGCGATCGCGAACCAGTCCTCCTCGGCGAGGATCCCGTCGCGCGGGGGCAGGCCCAGCAGCGCCAGGGCGGCAGAGTTCAGCCAGGCGTGATGGGCGTCGCCGCCGATCAGCACGGTCGGCACCGTGCCGGTCGCCTCATCGAGGGCGGGAACCGTGGGCTGCACCGCGAAATCCACCAGGCGATGCCCGAAGCCGATCAGCGCCTGGCGCGGATCGGTGCGCCCCTCGCGACGGTGGGCGAGCTCGGCGCGCACCAGCTCGAGGATCACGCCCACGCTGCCCGCGCCGCCGGTGTCGAGGCGGGCATGGGCCTGGGCGAGCTGTCCGGTGTGCACGTGCTGATCCCAGAGCCCGGGGATCGCGATCGCGCCGCCGCCCTCGAGGGACTCCTCGCCGGCGGCGGGGGAGAGGCGCGGGGCGATCTCGGCGATCACGCCGTCATGGACCCGCAGGTCCACCGGGTGGGAGGAGGTCCCGCCGCTCGCGGCATCGAGGGGCCGCACCTGTCTGATCAGCACCGATCCAGCGTAGCCCGGACTGGCGCCGCCTTACCGTCCCATGACTGCTGTCATGGGTCCGAGATGACCGGTGGGGGTGGGGCACGGAGGCTCGGCGCGGAAGGCTGAACGCCATGAGCACCACGACCGCCACCGGCACCACCGCATCCGGCACTCCGACCCCCGCTCGTCACGCCGCGATCAGCCTGCGCGGGGTGAGGAAGACCTATGGGCGGATCTGCGCCCTGGACGGTCTCGACCTCGAGATCGGCGCCGGCGAGATCGTGGCCCTGCTGGGCCCCAACGGCGCCGGCAAATCCACCGCCATGGAGATGATGGTGGGCCTGGCCACCGCGGATGCCGGACAGGTGCGCATCCTGGGCACCGACCCGGTCACCGCCACCCGCACCGGGCTGATCGGCACCATGCTCCAGAGCGGGGCGCTGCTCCCGGACCAGAGCGTGCGCTCGATGCTGCGCATGCTGCACGCCCTCCAGGCCCACCCCATGCCGCTCGAGACGGTCGCGGAGCAGGCCGACATCACCGATCTCCTCACCCGGCGCATCGGCGCCCTCTCCGGCGGGCAGGCCCAGCGGGTGCGCTTCGCGATCGCCCTGCTCGGCGACCCGCAGGTGCTGCTGCTGGACGAGCCGACGGTGGGCATGGACATCGGCGCCCGCCGCGCCTTCTGGGACCAGATGCGCGAGGTCGCCGCCACCGGCCGCACCATCGTCTTCGCCACCCACCACCTCGACGAGGCCGAGCGCGAAGCGCGCCGCGTGATCGTCATGGACCGAGGGCGCGTGGTCGCCGACGGCACCGTGCCCGAGATCAGCGCCGTCGTGGGCGGGCGCGTCATCACCCTGCGCGGGGCCGACGCCGCCGCTGTCGCGGCGCTGCCCGGGGTGGAGAGCGCCGGGGCCGACGAGACCGACCCCGAGCGCGTGCGCGCCCTCTGCTCGGACTCCGATGCCGCGCTCGCCGCCCTGTTCACCGGGGGCCTCGCGGGCGAGGTCCACGAGGTGCTGGTCTCCGCGCCCGGACTCGAGGAGGCCTTCCTGCGCATCACCGACCACTCCGATCAGACAGACACCACCGTCCCGGACGGAGCAGACCGATGAGCCACGCCGCAGATCCCGCTACTCCCGTACCCACCACCTCGCTCCGGAGGCACACCATGACCGCACCCGCCGATTCCACCGTCCTCAGCTCCGGCACGGGAGCCGCCGTGGCCGCGGCACCTGCCGCTCGGGCGGACGCCGCCCCGTCGGCCGCCCGACGCACCCTGCACTACGCCCTGCACACCACCCGCATGACGGTCACCAACGTCATGTTCATGGTGTTCACGATCCTCATGCCGGTGGGCATGTACTTGCTGTTCTCGATGATGTTCGGCAAGGAGGCGGGCGGGGAGGCCGGCGGACTGATCATGGTGAACATGGCCGCCTACGGCGGGCTCGGCGCCGCGGTCACCGCCGGCACCCAGATCCAGGAGGATCAGCGCAACGGGTTCCTGCGCCAGCTGATCGTGGCGGGCCTGTCGCCGCGCTCGTTCCTGGCCGGGTCCGTGATGGCCGCGAGCGCCGTGATCATCCCGGCGCTGCTCGCCGTGGGGATCGTCGGCCTGCTCACCGGCGTCGAGGCGAGCATGGGGGCGTTCCTCCTGACCCTCGCGGTGCTGTGGCTCGGGCTGCTGCCCACCATCCTCGTCGGCCTCGTGCTCGGCATGGTGCTCAAGGGCGGCGCCGCGATGGCCGGCGGCGTGGTCACCATGATGGCGATGGCGATCTTCGGCGGGCTGTGGATGCCGCTGGAGATGTTCCCGGACTGGATGCAGTCCGTCGGCCACGCGCTCCCCACCTACTGGATCTCGGGCCTGGGCGAGTGGGCCCTGTACGGCAGTCAGTTCCCTGTGACGGGCCTGCTGGTGATCGGGGTCTGGACCGTGGCGCTCGGACTGCTGTGCGCTGTGAGCATGTCCCGCGCCGTCGGTCTCAGCCGCCGGTGACACGAGACGCTGACACAATGAGCTCCATGGGAACCGACACCGCCGCGACCTTCGGGATCCGGGCACGAGGCGGCGAGCAGGAGGCCGCCGGGCGCCCGCTGACGCCGCGAGCGATCCACCGTGCCGCCGTCGAATCCGGGGGACTGCCCTACTCGCTCGCGCCGGTCCTGTTCGTCGCCATCCCGATCGTCCTCGCCTGGATCGGATCACCGGGGCCCTCGGCGATGCTGGTGACGGCCATGCTGCTGGTGTACGGGGTCGCGTTCGTCTACTGCTGCGGCATCGGGATGTACCCGCTCCGCGTGCGCCTGGGCTGGTTCGCGATGTGCTCTCTGATCCTGCTCGCCCTCATCCCGCTGATCGGCGTGAACGTGCTGTTCATGGTGATGTTCCAGGCGATGACCCATGTGCTTCTGCTGCCCTGGCGATGGGCCGTGCCGAGCATGGTGGTGATGAGCCTCGCGGTGATCGTGCTCGCCGTCGCCACACAGACCTACCTCGCCGCCGGGCTCGCCGTGATGGGCGCGCTGATGTCCTGGGGCATCGGCTACGGCATCCGTCAGCAGATCCTCCAGGAGCAGCTCGAGGCGGCCCAGGAGCGCAACGCCGTGCTCGCCGTGGCCGCGGAGCGCGAACGCATCGGGCGCGACCTCCACGACCTGCTCGGGCATTCCCTGACGTCCCTGACCATCTCCGCGCAGCTGGCGCGCCGGCTCCTGGACTCCGATCCCGACGCGGCCCGTGAGCAGCTCGTGCACATCGAGAGCACCGTGCGCCAGGCGCTGTCGGACGTGCGCGCCACCGCCAGCGGCATGCAGCACGTGCGCGCGGCCACCGAGATCGCGTCGGCTCGCACCGTGCTCGCGACCGTCGGCATCCGGGCCCAGGTGCCCACCGCCCTGCCGCAGCTGCCGGACGACCGCGCCGAGCTGTTCGGCTACGTGATCCGCGAGGGCGTCACCAACATCGTGCGCCACTCCCGGGCCGAGCACGCCACGATCGCCGTGGACGAGAGCTCCGTGCGGGTCACCGACGACGGCGTGGGCATCCCCGAGGACGCCCCCTGCTCGGGTCTGCGCGGGCTGCAGGCGCGGGTGGCCGTGGCCGGCGGGCACCTCGAGGTGAGCTCCGAGGGCGGCGGGACGACGCTGCACGTGCGGATGGACGACCCGCACGAGGGGCGACCCGGAGAGCGATCAGATGCCGCGCAGAACGTGGCGACGGGGGAGCGGCGATGATCCGCCTGGTGGTGGCCGATGACCAGTCGATCCTGCGCTCGGGACTGGTGGCCCTGCTGCGCCTGGAATCCGATCTCGAGGTGGTGGGGGAGGCGGCCGACGGGGCGAGCACCCTCGCCGCGGTCGCCGAGCACACCCCGGACCTGCTGCTGCTGGACGTGCAGATGCCGGCCGGGACCCGGGCCGACGGGGCGCCCGGGCCGGCCGACGGCATCGAGGTCGCCGAGGCTCTGCAGGCGGCAGGTGAGCCCGGGGCCCGGCCGCGGATCATCGTGCTGACCACCTTCGGGCGCGCCGGCTACCTGCGCCGCACGATGGAGGCCGGGGCCCACGGCTTCATGGTCAAGGACACCCCGGTCGAGCGGCTGGTCGACGCGATCCGTCGGGTGGACCAGGGGCTTCGGGTGGTGGACCCCGAGCTCGCCGCGCAGTCGCTGTCCGTCGGCGCCAGCCCGCTCACCGCGAAGGAGACCGAGGTGCTGCAGAGCGCGGCCTCCGGCGGCACCACCGCGCAGATCGCCGCCACCCTGTTCCTGACCGAGGGCACCGTGCGCAACCACATCTCCTCCGCGATCGGCAAGATCGGCGTCACCAATCGCGTCGATGCGGTGAGGGCGGCCGCGGACAACGGCTGGATCTGAGACCAGACGGACATCGGGGGCAAACCCCCGTGACCCGGCCTCGGCACAGCACGTAGCCTGCGGGGGTGCAGACGATCGAATCCTTGCTGGGCCTGCTGATCCATGTCAGCGTCCCGGCCTTCGCGATCGCGTCCATGCTCTCCATGGGCCTGCGCACTCCGTTGCGCGCCTTCCGCGACCAGCTGCGGGACCGCCGCACCGTGCTCGCCGTGCTCGGGGCGAACTTCGTGGTGGTCCCGGCCGTGGGCACCCTGATCATCTGGATCCTCAACGGGATGCTCCCGCACCAGATCGGCGCCGGATTCATCATCGCCCTGTGCGCGGCCGGGGCCCCGTTCGTGCTGCAGCTCGGCGCGATGGCCCGCATCCCCTACGGCGAGACGGCCGGCCCGATGGCGGTGCTGCTGCTGGGCTCGATCGTGTTCATGCCGATCGTGGTGCCCTTCGTGCTGCAGGACGTCCAGGTCGACGGCTGGGCCGTGGCCCGCCTGCTGCTGGGCACGATGCTGTCCCCGATGATCGCGGGGATCGTCATCGCCTGGGTGTTCCCCGGTCGCGCCGACCGGTTCGCGCGCATCGCCGGCGCCGTCGCGGCGATCTCCGCGGTGCTCATGTTCCTCTCCGGTTTCGGCTCGAACTCCGGGATCGTGCTGCAGCTGCTCCTCTCGCCGGTGATGCTCGTGGCGGTGGGGCTGGTGGCCCTCGCCTTCGTGGCCGGTCGCCTCTCCGGGGACCTCGCCGGCGACACCCTCACCGTGGTCGACGGCCCCGCGATCCTCACCAGCCAGCGCAACATCGCGGCCGCCCTGCTGGTGGCTCGCACGGGCAGCGGCGACGGCTCGATCGTGGTGGCGATCCTGCTGCTCAGCGCCGTCGGCTTCGTAATGCTCGTGCCGTACGCCCTCGCGACCGGCGTTCTGCGCCGTCGCCGCGCCGGGGAGAAGGGCTCGCTCTGGGTGCTGCTGGGCGTCGTCGGCCCCAAGACCGACTGACCCGCGCGCCAGCCGCGCCTGCCGACCCGCGCGCTGACATCTCGCGTCGCCACTGCTCGCTACCCGCTCCTGCTGCCCGCGCGGACTGACCCCTCCCGGTGGCTCTCCTGCCGCCCCCTCCCGCCGATTACTGCTTGGTATCCAGCACCATGTGTCGGTGAGAGCGCCCTCACCGACACGTGGTGCAGGGTGGACGAGTGGTGCGGAGGGCGCGGACTTCCCGTGCGACAGATCCCGGGACCCGGCGCGGCTCGACGCGTGCCGGTACTCCTCGGCGGGGATCCTCGACGGGAATTCTGCTGTGCGTGGATCGGCCCACCCAGCCGTTCCTCGTGCCTGGAATCGCGCCTACGCTGTCCCGGTGTCGTCCCTCCTGCGCATCGTCCGCTTCACCCGGTCCCTCGCCCCGCTCTACACCGCGGTCATCATCGCGTCGGTGCTCACCGCCGTCGCCGGGCTGACTGTCCCCTTCCTGATCGGCCACGCCACCGACACCGTCAGCGGAGCCGTGAACGGGACGACCCCGACCGGCACCGCCGTGCGCACCGTGCTGCTGATCGCCGCGGCCGTGCTGCTGGCGGAGCTGCTCAACACGGTGATCTCGAACGTCGGCGGCTGGTTCGGCGACGTCATGAGCAACCGGATGCGCACGATCCTCTCGGTGCGCTACTACGACAAGCTGCTGCACCTGCCCCAGCGCTGGTTCGACGGCGAGATCACCGGCACGATCGTGGCGAGGCTGAACAGGTCGATCACCGAGATCACCAACTTCACGAAGATGATGTCGAACTCCTTCGCGTCGATGCTCATCACCACCGTCGCGGTGCTCGCGATCAGCGCCTGGTACGCGTGGCCGCTCACCGTGCTGCTGCTCATCGTGTTCCCCGTCTACGTGTGGCTGACCTCGCTGACCTCCGTGAAGTGGCAGCGCCTGGAGGGCGAGAAGAACGAGCAGGTCGACATCGCCTCGGGCCGTTTCGCCGAGGTCGTGGGCCAGATCCGCGTGGTGAAGTCCTTCGTGCGCGAGCGCGGCGAGCTGGAGGACTTCTCGCGCCGCTTCCGCTCCACCGACGCCACCACGCGGGCGCAGTCCTCGCACTGGCATCGGATGGACGTGATCCGTCGGGCGTTCCTGAACCTCATCTTCTTCGGCATCTACGCGATCATCTTCGTGCGCACGGTGCAGGGCCAGTTCACGCTCGGCGAGATGGTGCTGCTGGTCCAGCTCATGACCATGGCCAAGGCTCCGGTGGAGTCGATGAGCTGGGTGATCGACGCCGCGCAGCGCGCGATCGCCGGCTCCAAGGACTACTTCCGGGTGATGGAGACCCCGGTCGATCCGCGCACCGCCGCGGTGATGGCCGCCCGTCCCGTCGATGCGGCCGACGCTGGTCACGCGGGGGGCACGGCATCGGCCGAGGAGCCGCGCCCGGCGGGGACGACGAGCTCGATCGGCGAGGCGGGCGCGGCAGCTGCTCCGGCAGCGTCCGGGACCGCCGTCGCGCTCGCCGAGCGCCCCCGGATCGAGCCCGTGCCCGGTGCTCCCGTGGTCGCCTTCCGCGGCGTGGACTTCGCCTACGAGGATGGCGACGACGTGCTGCACGGCATCGACTTCCAGGTGGACCGCGGCGAGAAGATCGCCCTGGTGGGGGAGTCCGGCGGTGGCAAGTCCACCATCGTGAACCTGCTGCTGGGCCTGTACGAGCCGCGCAACGGAGCCGTCGAGGTGGTGGGCCATCCCAGCTCGGACCTGCCGCTGGACCAGCTGCGCTCCCGCATCGGCGTCGTCTTCCAGGACGCGTCCCTGTTCTCCGGCACGATCCGCGAGAACATCGCCTACGGCCGCCCCGAGGCGAGCGACGAGGAGGTGCTCGAGGCCGCCCGGCGCGCCAACGCCGACGCCTTCATCCTCCGCTTCCCCGAGGGCTATGAGCAGGTGATCGGCGAGCGCGGGCTGAAGCTCTCCGGCGGCCAGCGCCAGCGCATCGCGGTGGCCCGCGCGATCCTCAAGGACGCCCCGGTGCTCGTGCTCGACGAGGCCACCTCAGCACTGGATACGAAGGCGGAGATCCAGGTGCAGAAGGGTCTGGACCAGCTGATGGCCGGCCGCACCTCGCTGATCATCGCCCACCGTCTCTCCACCATCGCCGAGGTGGACCGCATCATCACCCTCCGCGACGGCCACATCGACGAGATCGGCTCCCCGGCGCAGCTGGCGACCTCCGGTGGCATCTACGCGCAGCTGCTCGCGCTGCAGAGCTCCGGCGACAGCCGCAAGCTCGCGAAGTTCGACATCACCGGTTGAGGGTCAGCCGAGGTCGCGGCGCAGGGGGACCAGGACGGCGACCGCGGCGGCGAGCGCCGCGTAGCCCAGCAGGATCAGGGCCCCCATCACGGGGCTGCCCAGTGCCGCGGCGGTGCCGGTCTGCTGCTCGATCGCCTCGGTGAGGAACGTGAAGCGGGTGAGCGAGGCCGTGGCTCCACCGGGCAGGATCGGGTACAGGCGGTTGATGCCGGGGATCAGCATCAGCACGTACTCCAGGAAGTAGAAGTACCCCAGCACGATGCCGACGGCGAGCAGCTGGTGGCGGGCGAGAGCTCCGATCCCGACGCCCAGCACCATGTAGACCGCGGAGGCCAGCGTGAGCTGCACGAGCATCGTGACCAGCTGGCCGGCGGGGAGGCCGAGCTCCTCGCCGTGGATCGCCGTGCCGAGGAGCAGGGCGAGACCGGAGGAGAGGGAGCTGACCAGGCCGTAGCCGAGTCCCAGGATCGCGAAGACCCCGAGCTTGGCGCGCAGCACGGCACCGCGCCGGGGCACGGCCAGGAACGTGGCACCGATGGTCCGGTGACGGTACTCGCTCGTGACCGCCGTCGTGCCGATCAGAGCGGGGACGAACAGCAGCAGCCCGCCGATCCCGAGCACGATGCCGCCGCCCTCGGGCGTGTCCAGACCGGGCATCGGGGGCGTCGCGTTCTCGGGGCCGATCAGGGCCAGGAGACCGGTCAGTCCGCCTCCGCACAGCATCGCGGCGAACAGCGTCCACAGGGGGAGACGGGTGGAGCACAGACGGGTCAGCTCACCGGAGAAGGCCGTCATGCCGCCACCCCCGCGCGCGTCGCCTGCAGGAAGGCGGATTCGAGAGAATCAGCCGTGGCGAGAAGGTCGCCCAGCGGGCCCGAACGGGCGACCCTGCCCCGGTCGATGAGCACCACATCGTCGATCGCCCGCTGCACCTCGCCCAGGGCATGGCTGGAGAGCAGCACCGTGCCGCCGCGCTCGGCGTAGGTCCGCACGAAGCTGCGCAACCAGGCGATACCGGCCGGATCGAGGCCGTTCGTGGGTTCATCCAGGACCAGCATCTCCGGCTCGCCGAGCAGCGCGGTCGCGAGGGCGAGGCGCTGCCTCATCCCGGTGGAGAAGGTTCCGATCCGGCGATCGGCATACTCCTGCGCCCCGACCTCGTCCAGGACCTCGTCGATGCGGGAGGCCGGGACCGCTCCCAGCGCGGCGTAGGTGCGCAGATGGCCGCGGGCGGTCATGCCCGGATGCGCGGAGGACAGGTCCAGCACGGCACCGAGGGTGCGGCTCGGCTGCTCGAGGTCGCGATAGGCCCGCCCGTTGATCAGAGTGCTCCCGCTGTCGGAGCGCATCAGCCCCAGCAGGATGCGCAGGGTCGTCGACTTGCCCGCCCCGTTGGGCCCGAGAAAGCCGGTGACCCTGCCCCGACGCACGCCGAAGCTCACGTCGTCCACGGCCTGCACGGGACCGAAGCCCCTGCTCAGTCCCATCACCTCGATCGGCAGGGCCGTCATGACCGCGCTCCGGCGTGGAGGCTGTCGGCGATCGCCGCGCCGTCGCGAGTGCTGAGCAGCATCTCGTCGAAGCCGGTCGCCGCGCGATCCACCTCGAGCCGCAGGAGGGGGAGCCCTCGCGTCATGGACACCAGGCGGCGGGTGCCCGAGGGATGCCGGAAGGTGCCCACCGCGCGATATCCCGAGATGACCAGTCCGCAGCGGATGCCCAGGACCTCCGAGGTCCACCCCGGTTCGACCTGGACGCCTCGCAGCGCCGAGAGGGGGACCGTGACGGTGCCGCGCCGGGTCATCAGCGACTCCCATCCGGGGAACTCGAGGCGGATCTGGTGGGGTTCGATGTTGATGTGCGTCATGTCGGGCTCCGTCGCTCGTAGAATGATCTCGTAGTGCGAACATTATCAGCATGAGAACGGTAGGGGAAGTGCAGATGCCTGATCCCGGCGACCTCGGACGCTCGACGCTCTCCGAGACGATCACCCATCCCGTCCGGCTGCGGATCATCCAGCAGCTCGGTGGGCGCAGTCTCACCACCACGCAGCTCAGGGCAGCGCTGCCAGAGGTCAAGCAGGCCACGCTCTATCGGCACATCAGTGCCCTGCTGGATGCCGGGCTGCTGGCCGTGGTCGAGGAGCGCAAGGTGCGCGGGGCGGTCGAACGCACCCTCGCGCTCGGGGAGCGGATGGCGCACGTCGACCATGAGGGCCTGCGGGCGATGAGCGACGCCCAGCTGCGGGAGTCCTTCGTGGTCTTCCTCGGGGAGCTCGCCGCGGACTTCGACCGCCTGCTCGAGCGGGGTGCGCCGGACCTGCGGGACCTGCTCGGCTTCGGGCGCGGACCGCTCTATGCTGACGCCGAGGATCTGGCCCATATCCAGCAGGCGCTCGCCGAGCTCCTCGCCCCGTACCAGGAGGAGCGCGGCACCGGGAAGCCACGGCTCACGCTCGCGACCGTGCTGATGCCGGAGGACGGCGCGTGAGCAGCTTCGACGGAGTGGCCGACGCGTACCGCAGATCCTTCGCGACCCTCTGCGTCGGAGCAGTTCCGGCGCTGCTGGACGCCACCGCCCCGGGGCGCGACCATCTCGACGTGGGGTGCGGGACCGGTGAGCTCGCGATCGCTGCGGCTCGGGAGGGCCGACGGGTCCTCGCCGTGGATCCGGACGCGGACATGGTGGCCCTGACACGGGAGGCCGCGGCATCGGCGGGGGCGGCGCTCGCGGTCCGACAGGCCGGTGCGCCGCGGCTGCCGGTCCCCGACGGATCCATGGAGGCGGTCACCGCGAACTTCGTCGTCAACCACGTTCCCGATCCGCGCGCCACGGTGCGGGACCTGGCGCGGGTCGCGGCGCCGTCGGCCCCGATCGCGATGACGATCTGGCCCGCCGCGCCCGGGCCGCACCTGGCGGCCTACGGAGAGGCGAGCCGGGCCGCCGGCGCTGTCCCTGTACCCAGCGCTCGCCTGGTGCCTGAGCTCGACTTCCCGCGCTCGACCGACGGGCTGGCGAGCATCGCGCGGGAGGCCGGTCTGCAGGTCGGGCGCGCCGAGGAGCTGCTCTGGACCTGGCGCGTCGCGGCCGACGAGCTGATGGCCGGGATCGCGGGCGGCGTCGGGGGTGCGGGCCGGCTCCACCGGGCGCAGACGGGCGCGGTGCGTGCGGAGATCGAGGAGCGGGTGCGGAGGCTGTGGGCTCCGTACGTGGAGGCCGACGGGACGCTCGCGTTCCCGGTCAGCGCCGCGCTGGTGGTCGCGTCCCGTCCCTGACCAGCCGCGGCAGGATCCGCACCAGCAGCACCATCCCGAGCAGCTCGACGAGGGTCTGGGTGACGACTGCGGCAGGAACGAGCGGCGAGGGGATCGCGAGGGCCAGCGGCAGCACCACGAGGGAGTTGCGGGTCGCGCCGGAGAAGGTCACGGCGCGGGCGGCGGGGACGTCGAGGTGCGCCAGGCGGCTCACGAGGATCCCGGCACCTGTGGCGAGCACCAGGAAGCCGGCATAGATCGGCACGAGGGCCAGCAGCGCGGTCCCTGCGGCGAGCACGCGAGGGGTCTGCGAGGCGACCACGGCGACGAGCACCAGCACCATCAGCGGCACCATCGTCGGCGAGAGGTCCCAGCGCGGGGCGAGGCGCTGGATCGCGGCGGCCACGAGCAGGGGGAGCAGGACCAGCAGCGCCAGGGCGCGCACGAACGGCCCGGGATCGATCAGGCCCGTGGCGGCGCCACCGCTCAGCAGCGGCACCAGCACGGGCAGGGCCACCAGTTGCGCGAGCATCAGCAGCGGGGTCGCCGCGAGCAGGCGGTCCTTCGCCCCGCCCGCGAGCGCCGTGAACACCAGGACGTAGTCGATGCACGGGGCCAGCAGCACCAGCAGGGCGCCGACGAGCAGCTCCGGTGAGCCTGCGAGCGGGAGCGTGATCAGCGCGACGATCAGCGGCACCGCCAGGACGTTCACCGCCAGCAGGGTCAGCAGGAACCATCCGTCCCGGAACCCGGCGCCGAGGTCTCGCAGCGGCACACCGAGGAAGGTGACCAGCAGCAGGGCGGCGATCGCGGGCTCCACGGCGACCTCGAGCGCGGGCGAGGCGCCGGGCAGGAGCACGCCCAGTGCGAGTCCGCCGACGAGGGCGGTCAGATAGATCGCGACCTGATGGCGCTCCCACCGCTCGGGGAGGCTCTCGAGCCCCCGAGGGCGCGTGCGCTCCCGAGGGTCCTCACCACGCGTCGGCTCCATACCCAGCGACGGTAGTGCGTGGATCCAGCGAGCGTTCGGGCGCTGCGCGATACCATGGCACCGATCACACGCTCGGGGGCGACGAAGGAGCTCACATGGGATTCATCCAGGCATTCAAGGGCGCTGTCGGCGGCATGCTCGCCGATCAGTGGAAGGACTTCCTCACCGTTCCGAACGGGCTGTCGCAGACGGCGGCCCTGTTCCCGGCGGTGCCGCAGGGCACCAACGCCGGTCGCGGCTCGAACACCCGCGGGTCCGAGAACGTCATCTCCAACGGCTCCAAGATCCTCGTGCCCCAGGGCTACGGGCTGATCACGGTGGTCGACGGCCGCGCGACAGGCCTGATCACCGAGGCCGGCGGCTACGAGTTCACCGACTCCTCGCCGGATGCCCGCTCCGTCTTCGCCGGGGACGAGATGCTGGCCTCGACGGTCGGCACCTCCTGGGAGCGCTTCAAGTTCGGCGGCCGCCCCTCCTCGCAGCAGCTCGCCTTCTACGTGAGCCTCAAGGAGATCCCGAACAACCGCTTCGGCACGCAGTCCGAGATCTACTGGGACGACGCCTACCTCAACGCCCAGGTGGGCGCGGTGTGCCGCGGCTCGTACACGCTGCGGATCATCGACCCGCTGCTGTTCGTGCACAACTTCGTGCCGGCCACCTTCATCTCCGCGGGTGCGCCCGTCTTCGACTTCTCCGACCAGGACAACGACGCGGGAAACCAGCTGTTCCGCGAGGTCGTCGGCTCGCTCGCCCAGGCGTTCTCCCGCTACACGAACGATCCCGACAAGGGCAACCGGATCTCCAAGATCCAGGGTGACTCCGTGGGCTTCGCGCAGTCGCTCTCGGCGGCCGTCGAGGAGGGCTACCGCTGGTCCAGCGATCGCGGCCTCGCGATCGTGAAGACCGCGATCGTCTCGATCGAGTACGACCAGAACACCCGCGAGCTGCTCAACGACGTCCAGAAGGCCGACGCCCTCTCCGGCGCCCGCTCGCAGTCCTTCATGAACCAGGCCGCCGCGCGCGGCGTGCAGTCCGCCGGGGAGACCGGCGGCGGCGCGGGACTGGCGATGTTCGGTGCCGGCATGGGCGCGGCGGGCGGCATGGTCAACCCGGCCCAGCCGTGGTCGCCTCCCGGCCAGCAGGGTGGTCAGCAGCAGGGTGCGCCCCAGCAGGGTGGGCAGCAGCAGGCTCCACAGCAGGGGGAGGGTCAGCAGCAGGCCGCGCCCCAGCAGGCCGCGCCCGCGCAGGAGGATCCGGTCGCCAAGCTCGCCCAGTACAAGCAGATGCTGGAGCAGGGTCTGATCTCGGAAGAGGACTACGAGGCGGCGAAGAAGGCCGCTCTCGGCCTCTGACCTGTCATGACCGTTCCTCCTCAGGATCCGCGCTGGGCGCATCCCGACCAGCCCTCCCGGCCCCCGGCCGACGACGGCATGGGCGCGGGTGCGCACACCGGACCGCAGCACGACCCTCGCAGCCCGGGGGCACGGCCCGATCTCGATCGCGGCGTGCCCTCGGCCTCCGATGACGGTCGTTTCTCCGCGCCGGGAGCCCAGAGCTCCGACCCCCGCTCCACGCCCCAGTGGCCTGCGGGGCGGGGCGGGCAGGGTGGGCAGGCAGGGCAGGGCGGCGCGCCGACGGGGTCGTCCCCGCAGCACAGCCGGCCTCCGCAGAACCAGCAGAACCAGCGCCCCGCCGAGATGCTCGGTGACGAGTCCGTGGCCGGCGCCGCCGAGGCGGCGCGCCAGCACGCCAGCAACCGCATCATCGACACCAGCTCGAGCCACGGCGACGGCCTGAACAAATGCCCGTCGTGCGGCGGCACGGACATCTCCTACTCGCTCTCGGCGAAGGCCCTGGTGTGCGCGTACTGCCGCCACCAGTGGAACGAGGAGAACGCGGAGAAGGCGTTCGGGCTGGACTCGTCGATCGCGGACCTGCGCGGCCACACGCTGGCCTCCGGCACCGCGGATATCCGCGAGGACTTCACGGTGATGACCCTGAAGTGCCAGGGCTGCGGCGCCGAGGTGGTCGTCAACGTCGACCAGGAGCTGCAGGCACGGTGCCATTGGTGCCGGCAGACCCTGTCGGTGAACACCCAGATCCCCAACGGTGCGGTGCCGGACGCGGTGCTTCCCTTCCAGCTCACCCGCGAGGAGGCCGTCGAACGCATCGACGCCTTCGCCGGGAAGCGCAAGGCCTTCGCGCTGGGACGCTTCAAGTCGGAGTTCGTCCCGGACAACGTCATGGGCGTGTACATCCCGTACATGGTGGTGGACGGCAACATGCATGCCGAGCTCGGCGGCCTCGGCGAGGTGACCACCCGTCGGTACACGGTGACCACCGGCAGCGGCGACCACAAGCGCACCGAGACCTACTACGACGCGGACGTCTTCCAGGTGAAGCGGGCCTTCGACCTGCTGGTGGACGACCTCACGATCGAGTCCGCGCAGCGCTTCGACGCGCAGGACAACGCGCAGGCGACGAACAACATCCTCAACGCCGTCCAGCCGTACGACACCGAGAACGCCGTCGCCTACAACTCGAACTACCTCAAGAACTTCACGTCCGAGCGCCGCGACCTCAACGTCCGCGATGTCGACGACGAGGTCGAGGAGAAGTTCCTGTCGATCGCGCGGGCGAAGGCCACGCCGACCGTCGGCCGGTACGACCGCGGGGTGCGCTGGGAGCAGGAGGGCGTGGCCGTGCGCGGAACCCGCTGGGTCTCCGTCTACGTGCCGGTCTGGCTGTACAGCTACGCCGACTCCGCCAAGGGCGAGGGCTCGCTGGTCCACTACATCGCGGTCAACGCCCGCAACGGCAACACCATGGGCTCGGTCCCGGTCTCGCACCCGAAGATCTTCGCCGTGGCCTGCGCGGGAGGCACGGTCGCGGCGGTGATCGGGGCCGTGGTCGGCTTCGGCTGGTTCCTGGCGGGATGAGGGCACAGATGAGCAGTTTGACGACGATGATCACGATGACGACAGCGCCCGACACCTCGTCGGCCGAGGGCGGAGAGGACGGACGCGATGTTCCCACTGCTCGCTGAGCTGGCGGCGGATCCGATGACGCCGATGCTGCTGGCCGATTCCGGAGACGGCGCGATCGGCATCGCCTTCCCCTTCGTCGCAGGGCCGGCGGTGTTCGCGGCGATCTACGGCGGCATCTACCGCTATTACCGCAACACCGACAAGCGTCACCACTTCGAACGGGAGACGGAGGTCGCCGTCGGCAACCTCCAGCGCGGGGACCGCAAGGTCGGCACGAACAACCGCCAGAAGTCCCGCACCATGAGCGGCGACAACTCCACCGATCATCTCGAGCGGGTCCACCGCATCTCGGTGCAGTGACCGCTGCGCGCCACGCCGCGGACGGCGCTGACGTGATCGTGGTCGGCGCGGGCCTGTCGGGCCTGGTCGCCGCCACGCGGATCGCCGACGGCGGCCGACGGGTGCTGCTCCTGGAGCGCGAGGGCGAACAGGACCTCGGCGGGCAGGCCTGGTGGAGCTTCGGCGGGCTCTTCCTCATCGACTCCCCGGAGCAGCGGCACCTCGGCATCCGCGACAGCCTGGAGCTGGCCCGCCAGGACTGGCACGGTTCCGCCGCCTTCGACCGGCCGGAGGATCACTGGCCGCGCCGCTGGGCCGAGGCCTACCTGCAGTTCGCCGCGGGGGAGAAACGATCCTGGCTGCACGGCCTGGGACTGCGACTCTTCCCCGTCGTCGGCTGGGCGGAGCGGGGCGACGGCCGCGCCGAGGGACACGGCAACTCCGTGCCCCGCTTCCACATCACCTGGGGCACCGGGCCCGGCGTCGTCGAGCCCTTCGTCCGGGCGCTCGCCGCCCACCGCACCGCGGGCCGGATCACGCTGGCCACCCGCCATGCGGTCGAGGAGGTCCTCGTCGAGGGCGGGCGAGCCGTCGGGGTGCGCGGGCAGGTGCTCGCCCCGGATGCCACCGCGCGCGGCGTCGGCTCCACTCGCGAGGCGAGCCGCGAATTCGAGCACCGGGCCGCCGCGATCGTGGTCGCCACCGGCGGGATCGGCGGCAACGAGGAGCTGGTGCGCGAGCTGTGGCCTGCGGATCTCGGCACCATGCCCGAGGAGGTCGTGCATGGGGTGCCGGCGAGCGTCGACGGCACCGGGATGCTCGCCGCCGAGCGCGCCGGCGGGAGCTGGATCAACCGCGACCGGATGTGGCACTACACCGAGGGCATCCGGAACTGGGACCCGGTGTGGCGCGGCCACGGCATCCGCATCCTGCCCGGCCCGTCCTCGCTCTGGGTGGACGCCCGCGGGCACCGGCTGCCCGCCCCGGCCTTCCCCGGCTTCGACACCACCTCCACACTGCGGCACCTGCGCACCACCGGCCATGACCACTCCTGGTTCGTGCTCACGCCGAAGATCATCGCGAAGGAGTTCGCGCTCTCCGGCAGCGAGCAGAACCCGGACCTCACCGGCAAGGACGTGAGGCAGGTGCTCTCGCGCGTGAAGCCCGGCGCGCCCGCCCCGGTGCAGGCGTTCCTCGACCACGGCGAGGACTTCCTGCAGGCCGACACCGTGCCCGAGCTGGTGGCCCGCATGAACGCCCTCACCGGCGAGGACCTCGTCGAGGCCGGCGAGCTGGAGCGGGTGATCCGGGCCCGGGACGCCGAGATCACGAACCGCTTCTCGAAGGACACCCAGATCACCGCGCTGCGCGGGGCCCGTCACTATCTCGGGGATCGCCTGATCCGCACGGCGGCCCCGCACCGTCTGCTGGACCCGTCGGCCGGCGGGCTGATCGCCGTGCGGCTGCACGTGCTGCTGCGCAAGACGCTCGGCGGCCTCGAGACGGACCTCGGCGGACGGGTACAGCGGGCACCTGCGGCCGCGGTTCCGGGCACTGCCGAGCAGGACGCCTACGCCGTCGATCGTCGGCTGCCGGGCCTCTACGCCGCAGGAGAGGCGAGCGGCTTCGGCGGCGGGGGCGTGCACGGGGACAACGCCCTGGAGGGCACTTTCCTCGGTGGCTGCCTCTTCAGCGGGCGCCAAGCCGCCAAGGGCGTGCTCGAGGACCTGCGATGAGCGGTGCGCCCGCCCTTGCGGCGGGCGCGGTGATCCCGCGGGCGCTGCTGCTCATCGGCGCCGTCGGGGTCGGGAAGACGACCACGACCGACGCGATCGCCGAGGAGCTCGAGGCACGCTCGATCCCCGGCTCCGCTTTCGACCTGGACTGGCTGCGCCGGGCCTGGCCCGCCCCCTCGGACGACCGCTTCCACAGCCGGCTCGAGCGGGCCGCGCTCCGCGCCGTGAGCGCGGTGCACCGGGAGGCCGGGGCCCGGGTGCTGGTCGCCGCCGGGGTGATCGAGGAGCGCGACGCCCGCGCCGACTACGAGGCGGCGTTCGGCTGCCCGCTCACCGTGGTGCGGCTGACCGCGCCGCGGGGTGTCGTCCGTGCGCGCCTGCACCGCCGGCACGAGGACGATCCGGACGGCCTCGCCTGGCACCGGGACCGCTTCGACGAGCTCACCGTGATCCTCGACGCCGCCGAGGTCGAGGACGTCACGGTGCCCGTCGGCCCCGACCCGCGCAGCACCGCTCAGGCGGTGCTGCGCGCAGTCGGGATCTGAGCCGGCCGCTCTCAGAGCTCCTGCTCGGCCATCCACTCCCACATGCTCACGCCGTCGTGGGAGGGATCGTTGCGGGCCGCGTAGATCCACGACCAGTGACCGGGATAGTCCACGCCCTCCCAGGTCACCGTGTCGTACAGGCTGAGGATCGACTCATCGATCAGCTCGTGGGCGTGCACGGAGTTGGCCTGCGGGTTGATCGTGTCGTCGTTCGCCGCGGCGATCAGCCAGGTCGGCGTGGTGACCGCCTCGAGCTGCTCATCGCTGACCAGCGGCGTGGGACGACCTTCGACCGCGCAGCAGATCGGCACGGCGGAGGCGAACGCCCCGGGGTTCTCCACGATCATCTTGAGCGTCATGTAGCCACCGTTGCTGCACCCGGTCACATGGACCCGATCGCGGTCGATGCGGTGGGAGGCGGCGACCTCCTCGATGATCTCGTCGATCAGCGGCTCGAAGGCATCGCCGTCCGCCATCCACGCCGACGTGCACTGGGGCGCGACGACGTAGGCGCCGCCGAAGAGCTCCTGCGCCTCCTTCGTGGCCGGGCCCAGCGCCCCGCGGTTCGCCCGCAGCTGGGTCTCGTTGTCGTAGTAGTCGGCCCCGCCCTTCCCGACGCCGCCCTCACCGCCGCCGTGCAGCCAGACCACCAGGGGCAGCTCGGCCTTCTTCCCGCGCTGAGCGGGGCTGAAGAGGCGGTAGTTGGTGCCGGAGGCGGAGACGTGGGAGGTGAAGGCGTCGACCTCGGGGGAGACGAGGTCGCCCTGGATGAAGGAGGAGATCTGCGGGACGCCCTTGCCGTGCAGGGGGAGCGGCTCGTTCTGCGTGATCGTGTACTCGAGGTCGAGCTGCACGTTGCGGCCGACGGACCCGATGTAGGCCAGGGTGCTCGCGCCGTCCACGCCGAAGCCGTGCTCGAGATCGACCGTGATGCGCCCGTGATGATCAGCGGTCACGGCGGTGACGGCCCGGTCCAGGTCGTAGGCCACCGAGCCCCGGAGCCTGTCCGTCCCGCGGGCGTGGACGGTGAAGGTCGAGGTCGGGAGCTCGCCGGTGGGCAGGCCGCCCCGGCGGGTGGCGTCGATCGTCACCGAGACGATCTGCTCTCCGCCGTCGAGGACCTCGGCGTCGAGTGAGAACGGTGCGGAGCGCTCCGGGCCCTTCGCGAGAGCCGCGGGGGCGAGGCCGACGGTCGCGGCGGCAGCGGCAGCAGTGGCGGCGCCGGCGGTGAGGACGGCACGACGGGGGAAGGGACTGCTCATGGGGAACTCCTTCGTTCGGGCGGGCACTGATGTGGCCCGCATCACCACGAATGAATCTATGGCCCCTCGGGGAGAGCGTCAATAGTGGAACGACACTATTCAGTTCGACGGCGGGGCCCCGGGGCGCCAGGGCGCCGGGGCTGTCGCCCGGCCTTACTCCCCGGTGGGTTCTGCCCCCGGCAGCAGGATGGTGGAGAAGTCGTCGTCGCCGTGACCGGCGGCGATCTCCGCATCGAGGGAGGCGAGGGCTCCGCGCAGGGCGGGCAGGTCGCCGCCGGGGCGGGTGCTGTCGTCGGCGGCGGTGACCGTGCCGATCATCAGCCGTGCGTCCTTGGCGATCGCGTCGGCCGTGAAGTCGCCGCCCTCCGTAGTGCGCTCGCCGCGGACGAAGGCCCCCTTCATGCCGGCGATGAAGGCGAGGCCGGTCGAGCCGAGCATGTCCAGTGTCTCCTCGGCGGAGGCGCCGGCGGCCTCACCGAGAGCCAGCGCCTCGCGCAGCCCCTGGGCGCTGATCGCCAGCGCAAGGTTCGCCAGCAGCTTGCCGGTGGCGGCCTTCCGGCCGGAGTCGACGCCCGTCAGCCGCGCCGGATCGGCCCAGGGCGCCACGACCTCCAGGACCTGCTCGCGCAGGGAGGCGTCGGGCGTGCCGACGTACACCCCGAGCGATCCCTTGCGGGCCGGGCCGAGCGTCCCGATCACCGGCACCCCCACATAGGTGGGGACGGACTCGGCGAACTCGTCGGCGTCCTCGGGCGAGACGGTCGTGGTGTCGATCCAGGGGATGCCGGCCGGGATCAGGCCGGCGGCGATGACGGTCTCGCGCACGGCCTCCGGACCGAACAGCGAGGTGATCACGAGGTCGGCGTCGGCGACAGCGTCGGCCGGGGAGTCAGCGACGGCGGCGCCCGCCTCGGCGAGCGTCGAGGTCCGGGCCGCGGTGCGGTTCCAGACGGTCAGCTGATGGTCGGGGAGCAGGTGGAGGGCCAGTTCCGTGCCCATGCGGCCGGTGCCCAGGAACGCGATTCTCATGCCCGTCAGTCTCGCATCGATCGCCGATCCTTGTCCGATCCATCCCGGGATCCATGCCGGCCGGGCCGGGCCCGCGCCAGGTCACGCGGGGCGGGAGCGGTGTGGACGATCGTCGGGAAAACAGTGGGGAGGACCCGTCGTCCACACCGACGTTGTGGTCTGCGATGCAATTACTGCACAATGGAAGGCATGTCACCGAGCATCAGCCGCCGCCGTGCACTTGCCGCCGCTGCCGCAGCGGGCCTCGGCCTGCCGGCAGCAGCGTCCCACGCAGCCCCTCAGCCCAGTCGCCGCGGTGGCCAGTTCGACCAGGTGCGCGTGGCGACCTACAACGCGTCGCTGAACCGTGCGAAGGCCGGGGAGCTCCTGCGCGATCTCCAGACCGGCAAGGATGCGCAGATCCGCGCGGTCGCCGAGGTCATCCAGATCAACAACCCCGACATCCTGCTGCTGAACGAGTTCGACGCCGACGAGGACGGCGCGGGCGCCGATCTCTTCCGCAGCAAGTACCTCGAGGTCGGGCAGAACGGCCGCACCCCGGTCTTCTATCCCTATTCCTTCACGGCCCCGGTGAACACCGGCGTGCCCAGCGGGCTCGACCTCAACGGTGACGGCATCGCCGACGGCCCGGACGACGCCTGGGGGTACGGCGAGTTCCCGGGCCAGTACGGAATGGTCATCCTCTCCCGTCATCCGATCCTCACCGAGCAGGTGCGCACCTTCCAGAAGCTGCGCTGGGCCGACATGCCGAGCAACCTGCTGCCCACCGAGTACTACGGGGAGCACGCCGCCGATCTGCGGCTGAGCTCGAAGTCCCATTGGGACGTGCCCGTGCAGGTCGGTTCCTCCACCGTGCATGTGCTCGCCGCGCATCCCACCCCGCCGAGCTTCGACGGGCCGGAGAAGCGCAATCAGCGACGCAACAACGATGAGATCCGCCTGTGGGCGGACTACCTCAGCCCCGGTCGTCGCTCGCAGTGGATCGTCGATGACGCCGGCACCTACGGCGGCCTCGCCGCGCGCGAGAACTTCGTGATCCTCGGCGACTACAACTCCGATCCGGTCGACGGCGACTCCTGGCCGGGGGCGATCGACCAGCTCCTCACGCACCCTCGCGTGCGCGATACGAAGCCTCACAGCGCGGGCGCCGTCGAAGCGGCGGAGCAGGGCGGCGCGAACGCCGATCACGGCACCGATCCCCAGTACGACACGGCGGACTTCGGGGACACCCCGGGGCCCGGGAACCTGCGCGTGGACTACGTGCTGCCGGCGAAGTCGCTCCAGATCGTCTCCTCGGCCGTGTACTGGCCGGAGTCCGGACAGCCCGGCAGCGAGCTGACCGGCACACATCCGTTCCCCACCTCGGATCATCGCCTGGTGCGGGTGGACCTCCAGGTCCGCGCCTGACCGATCTCCGTTCGCTCGGCTGACAGCATGGCTGTGTGGCTGTGTGGCTGTGTGGCTGTGTGGGCATGGGGTGCGCCGCCGCGTAGGCTCGCGCCATGACTTCCGCAGCGCTCGCCCCGATCATCGACGTCGCCGATCTCCACGAGGTCCTCGAGACCGCCGGGACCCGCCCCGTGCACCTCCTGGACGTGCGGTGGGCGCTCGATGGCTCCACCGGTCGTCACGCCTATCTCGAGGGGCATCTGCCCGGCGCGGTCTACATCGATCTCGACACGGAGCTCGCCGCGCCCCCCAGTGCGGAAGCCGGCCGCCACCCCCTGCCCGACCCCGAGGCATTCGCCGCCTCCCTGCGCCGCGCCGGGGTGAAGGACGGCTCGATCGTGGTCGCCTATGACGACACCAACGGGTCGCCCGCCGGACGCCTGGTCTGGATGCTGCGGGCGCTGGGACACGACGCCGCAGTGCTCGACGGCGGCGTGGACGCCTGGGACGGCCCGCTGGAGACCGGTGAGATCCGTGCCGAGCCGGGTGACGTGCCCGCCCGGGCCTGGCCCGCCGCGCAGATCGCCACGGCCGACGAGGTCGCCGCCGGCGAGGCCCTGATCATCGATGCCCGGGCGCCGGAGCGCTACCGGGGCGAGATCGAACCGATCGACCCCCGCGCAGGGCACATCCCCGGGGCGGTGAACCTGCCCTTCACTGGGAACCTCTCCGAGGGCGCCCGCTTCCTCGGCCCCGAGGAGCTGCGCGAGCGCTTCGAGGCCGCCGGAGTGCGCCCTGATCAGGACACCATCGTCTACTGCGGGTCGGGAGTGACCGCCACCCACGACGTTCTCGCGCTGCAGCAGGCCGGGTACACGAAGGTGCGGCTGTTCCCGGGGTCCTGGTCGCAGTGGAGCGCCGATGCGTCCCTGCCCATCGCCACCGGCCCGAACCCCTGAGCGCACCGCAGGAGCCGTGCTCGCCGGAACGGTGCGCGTGACTTCTCGGCGGTGATCATCAGGCGGTGATCGCCCCGTGGTGACTGGCCGACGGTGACTGGCCGGTGGTGACTGCCGAGGGGCAGCTCAGACCCGAGGGTTGATCTGCCGGATGGCCTTCACGATCGCGAGGTGCCGGCTGCGCTGGGCCGCGCCGTCGGTCTCAGGGGCATCCTGTCCGAGCACGGCGGCCCAGATCGGCACCATCTCCTCGTGGTACGAGTGCCCGTGCCCGCCGGTGACCTTGATCGACAGGGGCATGTCCGCCGCGATCTGCCAGAACGTGATCCAGGGGAACCAGCGCATCGCGGTCGTGACGTCGTGCCCGAAGCGCTGGCGCAGCCAGGCAGGCTCCTCCCACAGCAGCGAGGGACGCCACCAGACCACCGGGTCCGAGGGATGCTGGGCATAGACGACCCGCGGGTGCTGCCACGTCTCGTACAGCCCGGCGAAGTAGTTCCGGTGCAGGTCACGGGGACGGGTGACGACGCGGATATGGCGTCCGTGATCGATGATCGGGGCGATGGCAGGGGCTCCGGGGCGGCTGCGGGAGACGATCTCCCTCCACAGGGGGGTGAAGCTCGGAGTGCCCGTCCACACCGCCCCGTCCACCGAGGACAGCAGGTCCGGGATGTCCCGGAAGGCCGCGTTGCCGCCGAAGGACCCCAGGGACTCCCCGGCCACGAACAGGCGTGGCCGGGACCCTTCGGGCATCGCGTCCAGGCGCCGACGCACCGCACCGAACAGCTGGTTCCCGGCGCGCGGCGGGCTGCGGCGGTCCAGGAGATAGCTGAGGCCGCTGGGGTACACGGAGTACTGCAGGGACGCGGTGGCGCAGTTCCCGCCGGTGAGGAACTCGATCGCGGAGAGCGACCATTCCTGCAGCCACCCGGTCCCGGTCCCGGTGAACAGCACCAGCACGTCCCGGTCCCACGCGCCGGTGCGATCCAGCTCGGCGAGCACGGCCTGCACGGTCTCCTCCAACGAGCGCGACGAGGACTTCCCGGCGTACACCCGGATCGGTTCGATCGCCTCGGCGTCGGCTGTCCCGGCGTCGGCTGTCCCAGAGCTCGCTGCCCTGGAGCCCGCTGCCCCCGCCCCGATGGTCGCGGCGATCGCCTCACGGGTGGGCCCGGCGGAGACGATCTTGCGCCCCGGTGCCCCGAGGGATTCCCAGGTCTCCGACGACTCGGGGCTGCCCGAGCGCAGCGGCGAGGTGGGCCTGGGCACGTCGGGCGAGATGAGCCGGTTGGCGGCCTCCGCGCGCTCGATCATCTGCTCGAGCACCCGCCCGCGCAGGATCCGCTCGGCGAGCACGGCCACGGTCGCCGTGGTGAGCAGGAGGGAGAGCACGGCGACCACCCTCGCCGGCAGGTAGGGCCGCAGCAGCGCGCGGTACATGTGCGCGGTCGCGATGACTCCGCGCACGCTCACCAGCACGCCGAGGGAGGCGAGCAGACCGCCGGCGGTGCCGACCACATGGGTGGCGAGATTCTTGGGCTGCTCCTGGACGAGATGGCTGATCTCCCGCTGACGCAGCACGCCACGCACCCACGAGTAGGCGGAGATGCTGATCAGGGCGGCCGCGCCGAGCCAGCGGGCCCGCTCCCGGTGGTCCTCCGCGATCTCCAGCCGCAGCCCGAGCGCCCCGCTGACGCGCCGGACGACCTGCGTGGCGAGGACCCCGCCGGCGTACCCGTAGATCTGCGAGGCCCCGAAGTTGAGGGTCCACATCCACCAGGTGCGCGGCAGCATGCTCGGGGACGTGGCGATCCACGTGGTCATCGAGGCGCCGAGGAACCCTCCGGTGGACAGCGGCCTCGCGATCGCGGTGCGGCGCACCCGGTGCTCCGTCCTCTTCGTCGCGCTGCGGACGAATCTCGCAGTGCTGCCGAGGGCTGTCACGAGGCTGGACAAGGACGAACCGGAGCCGAAGAGCATGGGGGAAGGCTATCGGAACGGCGCAGCTCGTCCCGTGGCCCGATCCGGAGTCATCGGCCGACGATCCGGAGACGATCTGGAGCCGAACCGGAGATGATCCGGGGAGTTCCGCGAAGATCCGGGGCAGCCGGAGACGGGTCGTGGGCATCCCCGGCACCGGCCGCGCGCTCGCCGTAGCCTGGGCACATGAAGATCCTTCTCCCCGACACCATGCCGCTGGCCCCCGCCCTGCCCGAGGGCTGCGAGGCCGTCACCGTCGACGCCCGCGCCGAGATCCCCACCGAGCACCACGATGCCCAGGTCCTGGTGCTGTGGGGTCCGTCCGGTCGCCACCTGGAGTCCGCGGTGGACAACCTCGCGGATCTCCGCCTGGTGCAGTCGCTCTCCGCGGGGATCGACGGGATCCTGGCCGCCGGTTTCCGCGAGGACGTCGTCATCGCCGCGGGCGCGGGCCTGCACTCCCGGACCGTCAGCGAGCACGCCCTGGCTCTGCTGCTGAGTCTGCTGCGGCGCCTGCCAGAGGCCCGCGAGGCGCAGCAGCGTCATGAATGGTCCACCGAGATCGGCGGCCTGCAGCCGCTGCATCCTGAGGGCCGCGTGACCACCCTGATCGGCGCGAAGGTGCTGATCTGGGGCTTCGGGGAGATCGGGCAGACCCTCGCCCCGATGCTCACAGCACTGGGCGCCGAGGTGCGTGGAGCCGCCCGCAGCGCCGGGACCCGCAGCGGCTACGAGGTGATCGCCGAGGCGGACGTGCTCGCAGCACTGCCCGAGGTCGACGTGCTCATCGACATCCTTCCCGCCTCCGAGCAGACCGCCGGGGCTGTGGGGCGCGAGGCGCTCGCCGCGCTGCCCGACCATGCGATCTTCGTGAACGTGGGCCGCGGCGCGACCGTCGACCAGACAGCCCTGCGGGAGGCCCTCGAGGCCGGCACGCTGGGTAGTGCGGGGATCGACGTCACCGACCCCGAGCCGCTGCCCGTCGAGGATCCGCTGTGGGACGCGCCGCGCCTGCTCATCACGCCGCACGGTGCTGGCGGCCGCCCCGTCGGGGCCGACGAGCGGATCAGTGCCAACGTGCAGGCGCTCGTCGACGGTGGAGAGGTCCTGCACGCCGCCTCCCGCTGAGCCGACGACGAACGGACGTCCGGGACAGGACGAGGCCCGGTGGCATCTGGCGGTTTCTAGGGGTCCTCGCAACACCTGATGGTTAAGTGACTGTCAGTAGATCACGCAGACGCTCGGCTGGGGTTTCCCAGTCGAGCGTCTTGCGTGGGCGGCCGTTGAGTTCCTGGGCGACGTGCTCGAGGTCCTCACGGCCGTAGGGCCGCAGGTCGGTGCTCTTGGGGAAGTACTGGCGCAGCAGCCCGTTAGTGTTCTCGTTGCTGCCTCGTTGCCATGGCGAGTGGGGGTCACAGAAATAGACCGGAACGTCAGTGGCGATGCTGAACTGCTTGTGAGCAGCCATCTCACATCCCTGGTCCCAGGTCAGCGAGCCCCGCAGGTGATCGGGCAGGGCACCGATCAGGGGGGTGAGCACGTCCCGGACTTCCTCTGCCGTGTGCCCGCCGGGGAGATGTCCCAACAACACGTAGCGAGTGCTTCGCTCGACCAGCGTCACGATCGCGGAAGCACTGCCTGGTCCGACGATCAGGTCGCCTTCCCAGTGCCCGGGCACGGCCCGGTCCTCGACCTCGGATGGTCTCTCGGAGATCATCACCATCTCGTCGACGAACCTCGACGTGCGCTGGTCGGGCTGTCTGTGGGGCTTACGGCGGGTCCGACCGGTGCGCAGCGCGGCGGCGAGCTCCCGTTTCAGCCCGCCGCGGGCTTGGACGTATAGGGCCTGGTAGATCGTCTCGGGACTCACGCGCATGCTCTCGTCGTCGGGGAACTCCTTGAGCAAAGTGTGGCTGATCTGCTCCGGAGACCACCGCACCGAGAGCTTCTCCTGCACGTAGTCGCGCAACCGTGAGTTCGCAGAGAGCTTGGAAGGCTTCGGTCGGGCTCGCGACGCTGTCCAAGCACGCTGAGCAGAGTAAGGCTGATACTTCTGCTCCTCAGACCGAGCGTCGATCTCGCGTTTGATCGTGGAGGCCGGCCTATTCAGAGCGCGACCGATCGTCCGCAAGCCCGCGCCAGCGCGGTGCAGGTCAGCGATGGTCTCTCGCTCCGTGAGCGTGAGGAAGCGTGGATGCAGCTCCGCTTCCAGCGCCGGCAGCGCGGGAGCTGCGACAAGTGTGGTCATCCCATTGTTGTAGTCCACTCGGCGACCATCTGGGTAGGTCCTCGAGTTTCGGGTCTTTCTGACGCCCTTGTCCCAGTCCCTAGCTGTTCGCTCGTTGATCCGGACGTGCGCGGCAGCGTCCCGACGCGTCATTCCGCCAGCACGCAGGCGTTCGTACTCTCCGCGCCCGGGATGGGGGCCAGTGCTGCTGGTTCCGCGCCCGCGGATGCCCGCCCTGCGAGCCCAACCAGCCGCTGTATTTTCGTTCGCACCGACCTCCCGCGCAGCAGCTCTGACACTGCCATCCAGACGATCCAGCGCCTTGAAGAACTCTTCTCTCATCGCCTTGAACGACACGATCCTCGCAACTCCCTGAAAGACAGGGTGTTGCGAGGATCGCTAGAACCCGCCTCTGCCACCGGGCCTCGTCCTGTCAGATGATGCGGCGCGGCATCAGGGATGCCGCGGCGCTCACCGGTCGCGCCGGAACGGGTTCCGCGGACCGCGTCGGTTCGCATCGGACGCCGGACCCGTCGCCGGGGGAGCGGTGTCCTCCGCGGAGATGGCCGGGTGCTCGGCGGTGAAGGTCGACAGGTGCTCGGCCACCTGCGCCTCGACCTGCTCGGAGACCTGTGTCTCGACCTGGTGGTTGAGCTGGGCCTGGAACTGCTGGCCGTACTCACCCTCCAGATGCGACTCGATCCGGTTCCCGATGCCATCGGAGAACTTCTCTTCGACCCGGTCGCTGACCTGGTCCGTGAGCTCTTCGGAGTAGCGCTCCATGAACTCGCGCTGGCGGATGCGGAGCTCGAGGCGCTCGATGACCTTGACCTCGTGGCTGAGCGAGCGCCACAGGGAGATGGCCATGCCGATCATCACCACCGAGAACGGCAGGGCGGAGAGCAGCGCCAGCGCCTGCAGCGCAGACATGCCGGATCCCTCGCCACCGGACAGCGAGCTCACCCAGATCAGCGACGCCGCGATGACGCCGGACGTCGCAGCCCAGAAGATGCGCGTGATGCGGGGCGGGTTCGGGTCGCCCTTGTGGGCGATCATATCCATCACGAACGCGCCGGAATCGGCACTGGTGATGAAGAAGATCGACACCAGGATCACCGCGACGCCGGAGAGCAGGGCGCCGGCGGGCAGATGGCTGAAGGTGTCGAACAGCGCGGTGTTCGGGTCGATCGCCCCGGTGCCCCCGGTGAAGTCGACCTTGTTGAAGACCGCCTCGTACAGCGCAGTGCCACCCATGATCGTGAACCACAGGAAGGTCAGAGCGGTAGGCACCAGCAGCACGCCGGTGATGAACTCGCGCACGGTGCGACCCTTGGAGATGCGGGCGATGAACACGCCCACGAAGGGCGACCAGGAGATCCACCAGCCCCAGTAGAACGTGGTCCAGCCGTTGATCCAGCCGGCACCCTCGTCTCCGAGGAAGGGCATGGTCTGGAACGAGAGCTGCAGGAAGTTCTGCAGGTAGTACCCGATGTTCGAGACGACGTCTCGCAGCAGGAACAGCGTCGGCCCGAGGACCAGCACCGCGACCAGCAGGAGCGCGGCCAGGCCCATGTTGAGGTTCGACAGGATCTTGATGCCCTTGTCGACGCCGCTCGCGGCGGACAGGGTGGCCAGCGCGGTCACCACGAGGATGATCACGACCTGGACCCCGGTGGAGTTCGGGAGCACGCCGAGATGGTCGAGCCCGGCGGCGATCTGGTTCACGCCGAAGCCGAGCGAGGTGGCGATGCCGAAGAGGGTGCCCACCAGCGCGATGATGTCGATGACGTCACCGACCCAGGTGTCGGTGCGCTTGCCGAGGACGGGCTCGAGAGCCCACCGGATCGACACCGGGCGGCCCTTGCGATGCACGGCGTAGGCGACGGCGAGGCCGACCACGACGTAGATGGCCCAGGCGTGAAGGCCCCAGTGCAGGAAGGTCTGGCCCAGGGCGCGCTCGGCGCGGACAGGGTCATCGAATCCGGCGGCGTTCGGCGGGATGCCGGGGCCCGCGGTATCCGCGAAGAAGGTCAGCGGCTCTGCCGCGCCCCAGAACACCAGGCCGATGCCCATACCGGCGGCGAACAGCATCGCGAACCAGGAGAACAGGCCGAACTCGGGCTTGTCATCGTCCTTCCCGAGCTTGATGTTTCCCATGCGGCTGACCGCCAGGACGATCGCGAAACCGACGAAGCCGGTGACGATCAGGACGTAGTACCAGCCGATCGACTCCACGACGGTGGAGTTCAGCGTGGAGATGAAGTTGTTGAAGACGTCTGGCAGAGCCAGGGCGAAGACCACGGCGATGAGGATGATCCCGGCCGAGACGAAGAAGACGGGCTTGGACAGGGAATAGCCTGCCTGCGGGCTCGCGGCCTCGGTGTGGGGTGGAGAGGTCTCTGTCGGGGGGGGTCGACATGTTTTCTCGTTCCGATGGGGGATTGGGACAGGGAGCCCGCGTCCCACCGCGAGGAATACGACGTGCCTACGTGGGCACTTCAGGGGAGGACGGGCATATAGCACTGTAACGGCGGCACTGGATTCGGCATAAGCGACGGTGCCCGCAGAGGACCCCGCGATCGCTGCACCGTGGTCCTCCACACACCGTAGTCGACCCCGAGGTGTACCAGGTCACGACTTTGCAGCAGTCTCGCGGCACCGTGCGGTGAGGTGCCGTGAGACGCCGGGCAGTGCGGTGCTGTGAGGCACAGCGAGGTTCGGTCGACGAGCGGCCCCCATGTCATCCGACGAGGTTGCTGGCGAGCTCCTGGACGGCCCGAGCCGAGATCTCCGCGACCAGGTCGATCTCGAGGTGGAACTGCTGACCGGCGGTCGGGCCGCACAGATCCGAGACGGCGCGCAGAGCCACGAAGGGCACGCCGAGCTGCGCCGCCGTCCGAGCGCTCGCCGTGGTCTCCATATCGGCGCTCACGGCGCGCGGGAACCGCTCCCGCATGGGGGCGGCCAGAGGCGCGGTCACGAAGGCGTCCCCGGAGAGCATCAGACCTCGCCGGTGGCCGGCCGGTCCGGCCTGTGCGGCGGCCGCCTGCTCCGCGCGGTCCGCCCAGGCGGAGTCGGCCTCGTAGCGCTCGGGGCCGCCGGGGACCTGCCCGGGGGCGTAGCCGAAGGCCGTGGCGTCGGCGATCGAATAGGTGAAGGAGTCGCCGACGATCAGTGTGCCCACCTCGACGTCTGCCGCGAGACCGCCGCAGGATCCGGCGGCGACCACCGCGCGCGGGGCGTGGGCGAGGATTCCCCAGGTCGCGGCCGCAGCGGCCGCGGCGATCCCGATCCCGGTGGTGACGACCACGGTGTCCAGGCCGCCGAGCGCGCCGCGCACCGCCGTGACGCCGTCCACGAAGGGAGTCGGTACGGCGGTCGGATCCTCCATCCGGGAGGTCAGCGGCGCCGCCTCCTCGGGCATGGCGGCGAGCACCACGAGCGGGCCGGTCGCGGCAGAGGACGCAGAGGGTGCAGTGGGCGCAGTGGTCGCGGGCGAACCAGGGGAGGCGGGGGAGGACGTCATGCCTGAAGGCTACCGGCGGCGGAGCGCGTGACGTGGCGGAGGTGACCGGGTCCCAGCCACGTTCGTTAGGGTGGAGCCATCCGCAGCGAGGCGACCCCCGGGTCGCAGGTAGGAGGCAGTCATGGGTCGCGTCCGAGATGCAGTGGTCACCGGGGCACGGGCGGTCCGCCGGATCCCCATCCCGTCGGCCCTGACCCACCAGGCGCTGCGTGAGGCGCGCAGCCCGCACCCGCCCAGCCATGTGCTGAAGGCTCATGCGGTCGAGAACGAGATGATCGGCCGCACTCGCTCCGTCTGGCTCGACGAGCATCGCGCCGACCGCGGGATCATCATCTTCCTGCATGGCGGCGCGTATGTCTCCGGACCGTTCGCGAGCGACTGGGCCTGGCTGTCCCGCCAGGTCGAGGCCCGGGGCTGCGCCGGGCTGATGATCGATTACCGCAACGCCCCGGACCATCAGCACCCCGTCGCGCTCGATGATGCCGAGGCGGCGATCACCGCTCTGGCGGCCGACGGGCGCCTCGCGGACCAGCCGTGGATCCTGGCCGGCCAGCACTCCGGCGGCGGGCTCGCCTTCGCCGTGGCCCGCCATCTGCGCGACCGTTCCGACATCCCCGCCCCGGACGCCCTGATCGCGATGTCCCCCTGGCTGGACCTCGAGCTCTCCAACGCCGGGATCACCGAGACCGATCAGGTCGATCCGGTCCACGAGCGTCGGCTGCTGCGCGATGCTGCTCGGAGGTACGCGGGTCGCACGTCCCTGGACGACCCCGATCTGTCGCCGATCAACGCGGCCCTCGAGGGGCTGCCGCCGGTGCATCTGAGCGTGGGGACACGGGACCTGTTCCTCTCCGAGGTGCGGGTGGCGAAGCTGCAGCTCGAGGAGAGCGGCCAGGACGTGGCCTATCGGGAGATCAGCGGGCGGCTCGGGCTGCAGCTGGTCGCCCGCAAGGGCGAGGACATCGAGCGCGTGCACCGCGAGCAGGCCGATCTCATCGCCCGGGTGTTCGCGGAGCACTGAGGGTCGCGGAGCACTGACGGCCGCGGGGTGTCTGTCAGTTCTCGACGATGACCAGCGCGGCACCGGCGCGGCATGCCGGGGCCCAGCGGCGAGCCGGTATCGTGCGCACCAGCCCGGCGATCAGCAGGGCATGGCCCACGGCGTAGGAGGCCATCACCCACACGGAGCTGTAGGCGATCGCAGCACCGGGCAGGAACCAGTTCATGGCGAGCATCGAGCTGGACAGCAGGAACAGCGTCCCGCCCGTCCAGGTCAGCCCGTTCCCGCCGGCGGACAGGAACGCCATCGTGGCCAGGGCAACTGCATAGGCGGCGACGGCCGGGAGCAGGGGGCCGGAGCCGTCCGCGCAGGCCACGAACAGGCCGATCACGACGCCGCCGTAGGGGATCGCCAGTGCGATGCGCATTGGATCGCGGGTGCGGTTCCACAGCGGTGCCAGCGCCGTCGCGTAGCAGACCAGTGCCAGCAGGAAGCAGAGCACCGAGATCAGCTGGACGTTCTCCGGGGCGAGCTGGGAGAGGCTGTCCCCGGCCCAGGCGAAGAGCAGGCCGAGCAGAGTCAGGGTGCTGGTGCGCGTGCGCCGGGGGAGGGCAGTCACCAGCGCGGCGATGAGCAGCGGGGCGAACAGCGGCTGGGTGGAGCGCTGGATCATCTCCGCGCCCGTGAGCAGTGCCCAGATGTGCACCGCCAGCACGAGGGCGTACACCCCCCACAGGGCGAGGTGGAGTGATCTGATCGGCGGCACCGGTCCAGGTTAGGAAGCATTCGGGCGGTGGACCAGGGGTTTTCTCACGCCCTGGGGCACGGTTGCGTAACAACCAGCCACGTTTTGGTCACGGTGACGTGTCCTGCCGTTCCCGAGGGGGCGACCGGCGCGGGTTGCCGCCGGTTGCCCCTCCATCGCCCGTGAAGGACGATCACATCTGCTGGGGGGCGTTCACGCCGAGGGCGTCGAGCCCCTCGACGAGCACCTTCTCGGCGAGCTGGGCGAGGGCGAGGCGTCCGGCCCGCACCTGCTCGTCGGACTCCTTGAGGATGGGCGAGGCCTCGTAGAACGAGGTGAAGGCCTGCGCGAGGGAGAACAGGTAGGCGCACAGGCGGTGCGGCTCGTAGGCGGCGCCCACGGCGGTGAGCGTCGGCCCGAAGTCCAGCAGGTGGAGTGCGAGAGCGCGCTCGGCGTCGTTCTCCACCCGGGGGGCGTCGGCTGCGACCAGGCCCTGCGTCTCGGCCTTGCGGCTGATCGAGCGGATGCGGGCCACCGCGTACTGGAGGTACGGGGCGGTGTTGCCGGTCAGGGCGAGCATCTGGTCCAGGTCGAAGGTGTAGTCCGCGTCGTGCGAGGTGGAGAGGTCCGCGTACTTCACGCCGCCGATGCCGATGTCGTGGGCGATCTGCTCCCGCTCCGCCTCCGGCAGGTCGGGGCGCATCTCGTCGATGACGGTGCGCGCCGTGGTCACGGCCTCCTCGAGGAGCGCCATCAGGCGCACGGAGGAGCCGGAGCGGGTGCGCAGGATCTTGCCGTCCTCGCCGAGCACCGAGCCGATCTTCACGTGCTGGACGTCGACCTCCTCGGGCAGCCAGCCGGCATCGCGGGCGGCGGTGAACACCATCTTGAGGTGCAGCTCCTGCGCGGTGCCGATGACATAGGCGATGCGATCGGCGCCGAGCGCGTCCACGCGATGGCGGATCGCGGCGAGGTCGGTGGTGGCGTAGCCGTAGCCGCCGCCGGTCTTGCGGATGATCAGCGGCAGCGGCTGCTCGTCCCGGCCGATGAAGCCCTCGGGGAACACGCACAGGGCGCCGTCGGAGATCCGTGCCAGACCGTCGGCCTCGAGGATCTTGCACACGATCTCGAGCTGGTCGTTGTAGCTGGACTCGCCGGCGAGATCGTCGTCGGTGAGCGTCACGTCGAGCATGTCGTACACACGGTGGAAGTACTGCTTGGACAGCTCCACCAGGTGCCGCCAGATCTCGAGGGTCTCGGGGTCGCCCGACTGGAGGGTCGGCACGCGACGGCGGGCCCGGTCGGCGAACTCGTTGTGCTTGGAGCCGTCGGCACCCGAGAACTTCGCGTTCGCCGCCTGGTAGAAGGCGTTGGGGTCGGTCTCCAGGAGCTTCGCCTCGTCGCTGTCCTCGCCGACGTCCAGCAGGTGCTCGATGAGCATGCCGAAGGGGGTGCCCCAGTCGCCGATGTGGTTCTGGCGCACGACGGTATGGCCGAGCTTCTCCTGCGTGCGCACGATGCTGTCGCCCACGACCGTCGTGCGCAGGTGGCCGACGTGCATCTCCTTGGCGACGTTCGGTGCCGAGTAGTCGACGACGACGGTGTCGACCGTCTCCGGCACCGGGACGCCGAGGCGCGGGTCCGTGGTCAGCTCGGCGGCCTGGGCGGCGATCCACTCGGTGCGCAGGCGGATGTTCAGGAAGCCGGGCCCCGCGATCTCGGGGGTCTCGGCGATGTCGTCCAGCTCCACGGCGGCGAGGATCTCGGCGGCGATGTCGCGGGGCTTCTTCCCCAGGCGCTTCGCGAGACCCATCGCGGCGTTGCACTGGAAGTCCGCGAACTGGGACGGTCGGATGATCGGGTCCGCGTCGGCGTACTCGGGCCCGAAGGCGGAGGCGAAGGCGGACTGGAAACGCTCGGTCAGCGCGATCTCAGGTGCAGGCATGCCTCCAGCGTAGTCGGGGCGAGACGCCGGATCCCGCGCCGTGGACGTGATGCTCGCCCGGATCCGCGCCGTCGGACGGTGCGGGTTCCTGCCGGTCGGGGCGGGGGATCGCCCCCTGGTCGCGCCGCGGGGCAGTGCCTAGGGTGGGGTCATGCGCTCCGTACTGACCCTGATCCTGAACATCATCTGGCTGCTCACGGCCGGCTGGGCCCTGTTCCTGGGGTACCTGGTCGCCGGGATCCTCGCCTGCATCTTCATCGTCACGATCCCCTTCGGGCTGGCGTCCTTCCGCATCGCGGGCTTCGTGATCTGGCCCTTCGGCCGCGAGGTCGTCGACACCCATCGCGGGGGCGCCGCGAGCACGGTCGGCAACGTCATCTGGTTCGTCATCGCCGGCTGGTGGCTGGCGCTGGGCCACGTCGCCACGGCGCTGGCGCAGGCCATCACGATCATCGGCATCCCCTTGGCCTGGGCGAACATCAAGCTGATCCCCGTCACGTGCTTCCCCTTCGGCAAGGTCATCATGGATTCGGACTCCGCCCGCGCCCGCATGTTCCCCACGGCCCGTTGAGCGTGACTCCCTCTCCCTCGCCCACTCCTTCGCCCGTTCCTGCTGTCGACGAGGACGACTACCGGCAGCTCAGCGACCTGGTCGCGGCCGGACTGGCGATCATCACCACGCGCCAGGACGGGCACGACGTCGCCGTCACCGTCGACTCCTATCTGGACATCTCCTACGATCCGCCCACGATGCTCGTGGCGCTGTACGGGATGTCCCGTATCGCCGAGGCGGCCGAGGAGAGCGGCCACTTCTGCTTGAACGTCCTGGCTGCGGACCAGCAGCACCTCGCCGACCGCTTCGGGACCCCGGCCTCCCCGCTGATCGGTCTGCTCAGCGGGCTCGAGGTGGGTCGCACGGCCGACGGCGACGCGGTGCTGGGCGGCGTGCTCGCCCATTTCGCGATCCGGGTCGAGCAGGCCGTCGACGCCGCCACCCATCGGCTGCTGATCGGCCCCGTGGTGGGGCTGGGAGACGGTCGGCTCGTGGGCGGGCCGGCCGTGCGCTTCGCGGGGGAGAAGCACGAGCTGCGCTGACGCTCCGAGCGGGCTGGGTGCCCAGGTCCGACGTCTATGCTGGGTCGATGGAACGCCGTGTCCCCGATCTGGCCCGTCGCGCGTGAACCCGCTGCTGAAGGCTGTGCTGCGGCTGTTCGCCGCGCCGCGCGTGAACATGCGCGAGGACTACGCGAAGGTCCGCCACCTCCAGCGACAGCTGGCCGCGCTGCCGCGGCCCCGTTATCGCTCGACCTCCTGGCGCACGATCGCCGGCGGCCGCGACAGCAGCATCCCGGTGCGCGTGTTCGACCCGCACGAGAAGCGCCGCGAGGAGCTGCTGCTGTTCTTCCACGGCGGCGGCTGGGTCACCGGGGACATCGAGAGCTACACCCCGGCCTGCGCGACGATGGCTGAGCTGACCGGTGCGACGGTGGTCTCCGTCGACTACCGCCTCGCCCCGGAGCATCCCTTCCCGGCAGGTTTCGAGGACTGCTACGAGATGGTGCAGCGGCTGCTCGAGGACCCGGGCCTCGCCGATCTCGACGGCTCGGACCGGATCGTGCTGGTGGGAGATTCCGCCGGGGGCAATCTCGCGGCGGCCGTCTCCCTGCGGCTGCATGAGCTCGGGCACCGCGGCGTGCGCCGCCAGGTGTTGCTGTACCCGGTGACCCACTGGGACCACGATCCGCAGACCTCCCCGTTCGAGTCGGTGCACCATCATGGCGAGGACTATCGGCTCACCAGCACCGAGGTGCAGGACTACATGCAGATGTATGTCCCTGACCCCGAGGCGCGCCGCGATCCGAGGGTCTCGCCCCTGATGGCGCCGGATCTCTCCGGGCAGCCGGAGACCCTCATGATCACGGCGGAGCTGGATCTGCTCTGCGACGAGGGCGAGGCCTATGCCCGGGCGCTCGCCGAGGCTGGGAACAGCGTGCGGATCCATCGGGTCGAGGGCGCCCTGCACGGGTTCATCACGCTGCCCCGCTTCTCCCGCTCGCTGCGAGACGCCTACGAGGTGATCAACACCTTCCTCGACGAGGAGCTTCCCGCCGACGCCGGCACAGATGCTGACGCCGGCACAGATGCCGATGCCGGTCCCGACAGCGCCCGCCCGGGGACCGTGCCGTGAGCCGCCGTCGGTGGGTGCGGCTGGACAATGCCTCGAACATGTTCCTCGCGGCGCGCAGCGAGGTCGACCCCAAGGTGTTCCGGCTGGGCGCCGAGATGGATCACGAGGTCGATCCGCAGCTGCTGCAGGAGGCGCTGGAGGAGACCTACGAGAAGTTCCCGCTGTACCACGCGGTGCTGCGACGGGGCGTGTTCTGGTACTACCTCCAGGACAGCGAGCTGCGGCCCATGGTCACCGAGGAGATCACCGCTCCCTGCGCCCCGATCTACCAGGCCGATCGGCGGTCGCTGCTGTTCCGGGTCATGCACCACCGCCATCGCATCTCCCTGGAGGTGTTCCACGCCCTCTCCGACGGCACCGGCGCCCTGTGGTTCCTCACCGATCTGGTGACCGCCTACACGCAGCTGAGGTTCCCTCCGGAGCGCGCGGACCAGCCGGCCGCGGACGGTGCGGCGTCGGACGAGCAGGCGGCCTCGCTCATCGACCCGACGCTGGAGGTCTCGCCGCGCGACCCCGTGGCGATGACGGGCGGGGAGATGCCGGGAGGGGAGACCGCGAGCGCGAAGCCCGGTCACGATCTGACCACCGACTCCTTCGTGCACTACTTCCGTCGCAGGCGCCGTCGGCGGGCCGACGTCTGGGAGGCGCGGGCGGCCTTCAGCCAGGAGGCCGAGGCGGAGCCGACGGGAGTCCCCGATGGCGTGCTCAGCGCGACCGACGCCCCCGAGCATCGCGCCGCACCGAGCTCTCCCGCGCGCTCCGTGCACCGCGTGCGCGGGACCCGAACCCCGGACAGCCGCACCCGGGTCGTCGAGCTGACCATGCCCGCGAAGCAGGTGCTGGACCTCGCCCGCGCCGAGCGGGTCGCCCTGACGATGTACCTCACCGCCGTGTTCTTCGAGTCGGTGCGGCGCTCGGCCGGGGATCTGGGACGGGCGCCCACTCTGGCCGCCTCGGTGCCGGTGAACCTGCGCCAGTTCTTCCCCTCCACGTCGGCGCGGAACTTCTTCGCGACCACCCGGGTCGAGCACACCTTCGGCAGGGGTGACGACACCCTGGGCGCCATCAGCCGGGGCCTCGAGCGCGCCTTCCGGGCCCGCGCCACCGCGGAGGCGCTCGAAGGGAAGCTGCGCCGCTTCCTGCGCTTCGAACGGATGCCCGCGCTGCGCGTCATGCCCCGTCCCCTGAAGGACGTGATCCTCGACCAGGTCAACCGGGCCAGCAACCGCGGGCTCACCCTCGCCGTCTCCAACCTGGGCCGGGTGGTGCTGCCCGAGGAGGTCGCCGTGCACGTGGACCGAATGATCTTCCAGGTCTCCGCGGTGCGCCCCCAGTTCTGCGCGATCTCGCATTCCGGGGTGCTCACGGTCAGCTTCACCTCCCCGTTCCTGGAGACCGACCATGTGCGCGAGTTCGCACGGCTCCTCACCGCCTCCGGGGTCGACGTCACCGTGGTCGCCGCGCGCGTCACCGAGCAGGAGCTGGCGGACGCCGGGGAGGGCACGCGATGAGCCTGTGCCCGAGCTGCCTGGTCGATATCGAGGGCGAGTGGACGCGCTGCCCGCTGTGCGGAGCCGCCGTGGTGGGCGAGCGCACACCGAGCCCGCTGCCGGATGTCCCGTTGCGCTTCTCCCGCCGACGACTCCTGCGAGCGCTGGTGCTGGCCTCCCTCGGCGTTGTGCTCGCCTCCTTCGCCGTGCAGCTGCTGATCACCCCGGGCGTGCCCGGGCTGGGGGTGCTGCGGTCGATCTGGCTCGCGATCGCCGCCCTCTGGATGGTGGCTCTGATGGCCGTGCACAAGCGCCGCAACATCGCCAAGAGCACCGTGTACCTCGTGGTGATCGTGAGCCTGGTCAGCGTGTACTGGGACTACCTGCTGGGATGGAGCGCCTGGTCGCTGACGTTCGTGGTGCCGATCCTGTGCGCCTCGTCCCTGCTCGCCCTGATCCTCGTGGTGCGCCTGATGCGGATCGACCTCGGGGAGCACATCATCTACAGCGGCCTGATCGTGGTGCTCGGGCTGACCCCGCTGGTGTTCCTCGCCCTGGGGTGGGTGAGCGTCGGGCTGCCGTCGGCCCTGTGCGGCGCGCTCTGCGTGGTGGCGCTGGGGCTGCTGCAGCTGGCGCGCGGCGCCGAGGTGCGCCACGAGCTCGCCAAGCGTCTGCACCTGTGAGCCCAGGGCCGTACCCCTGCCTCTGCCCCTGCCTCCGACCCCTGCGGCGCGCCGCAGGGGGAGGGGGCGCTCGCCAAATTATGATCGGGAGCGCAAGTGCGCAGCCGGACGGGGAGGACTCCGTCGGCTCGAGCACGCGGAACCACGGAAGAGAAGGTCGATGGACAGCGATCGCCGGCGCGACGAGAACCAGGATGCGGACTGGATCTTCGCCACCGATGATCCGCAGACGCTTCCCACCGAACGGCTCCCGGACCGTGCCGAGTTCGACCGCTATGCGGCCCCGCTGCTCGCACGACGCCGCGCCGAGGCGGTCCTGCCTCCCAGCGAGCAGATGACCACCGATCTCAGCGATCTCGACGGCGATGCGCTGCGCGCGGGCTCCGAGCCCGAGGCCCGCACCGGGGCGATCCCGATGATCGAGCTCGACGCGGACGGTGCAGACGGCGACGCGGACAGCTCCCCGGGGACGACGAGCGGTTCCGAGATGCCGGGCACGACCTCGCCGCTGCGGGCCCCGCGGGACCAGACCTACGCCCGCTCCGGGACCACCCCGAACGCGGAGGACTCCGAGGATTCCGGTCGCGGGGTCGACGGTCTCGTGCTCCCGGACCGCTTCAAGGAGCTCGGTGTCTTCGACGCGCTGCGGGACGTGCTCGCCCTGGTCTGCATGGTCACCGCGCTCACCACGACCTTCACCGTCGCGCACAGCACGCTGGTGGACGGCGTCGGCAAGATCGCCATCGGCGTGGGCCTGGTCGCTCTCGTCGCCGTGCACCTTCTGCGCTGGATCCCCAAGGCCCCGCCGCTGACCGCGATCCGTGCGGTCCGCGTGATCGGTCTGCTGCCGGCGCTGCTGGTGGCGGTGGGCACTGTCCTGTCCGATCTGGTCCTCTCGCTGCCCGTGCTCTTCGCCTCCCTGCCGGACGGGCCGCCCGTGGGCCTGGGCATCGGGGTCCCGCTGCTGCTGCTCGGCGCGATCATCGGGATCGAGCCCCGTGCCCACGAGGGATACCTGCCGCAGGCCCGGGCCCGACGGGTGGCCCGCATCGGGCTGGTCGGGGTGGGGATCGGCGCCGGCGTTGCCCTGCTCCTCGCCCTCGTGATGATCGTGGGCAGGATGTTCACCACCGGATGGGCCTATTCGCTGCTGACCATCGGCGACACGGTGATCTCCGTGCTCCTGCTGGGGATCGTGCTCGCCTCGGCACTGCTGCGCGAGCGCTCCTGGTACGTGTTCTCCACGGCCGCCGTGGGCGGTCTGGCGCTGGCCGCCCTCGCGGACAACACCCTGCAGCTGCAGTTCGCCGCGCCGCTCAGCTTCGCGACCGACTTCGTGTACCTGCCGTTCCTGTTCGCCGCGCTCGGCCTGATGATCTCCCGGTCCTTCGTGCGCACGATGCCGATCTCCTTCCGCCGCACCGACTGGCTCGTGTTCACCGTGCGGGCCTTCGAGTTCAGCGCCGTCCTGCACGTGGCCGCCGTCCTCTGGCACCTGCTGGCAGCGCTCGTCGCGACCACGGGGCTTGCCCCGGGCGGCACCGTCCTGCACCTGATCGACGCCGCCGTCTGCCTGTGCTTCGTGGCGGTCTCCCTGTTCGCCCGCACCTCGCTGCTGTCGCGTCCCGCGATGACCGCCCGCGCCAACGGCGTGATCTCGGGACTCATACTCGTGGTCGTCGGCTTCCTGGACGTCATCGTGAACTCGCTCGCCACGGGCGCCGGCGCGGGCCTGGTCACCGGTGGCACCGCCCTCGCGGTCGGTATCGCCGTCGCCCTCATGCTCACCGTGCCCGCCCCGGTGCGCGACGAGTTCGGTGCCCCGGACATCGCCCGGATGTTCGCCGACTTCCGCTCCCGCGACTCCGGCAGCGTCTCGCTGCTGAACCAGGTCCCGGACGTCACCGAGGAGACGGCGCGCAAGAAGGTCTTCCCCGGCCGCTGACCGTCGGCCGCATGCACCCGGGCCGTCAGGCCCGTCCATTCCTCCACACCCCTGGGAGACCCATGTTCCGCTGGAGCCTGCACGGAGATGGCCGCACCATCGCCCCCACCGCGATCGTCCTGCCCGAGGAGCGGCTGGCCTGGCCGCTGACCATCGGGATCGGGGCCCAGCACGTCATCGCCATGTTCGGCGCGACGTTCCTGGTGCCGCTGCTGACCGGCTTCCCACCCTCGACCACGCTGCTGTTCTCCGGCATCGGCACCCTGCTGTTCCTGACCATCACCCGCAACAAGGTGCCCAGCTACCTCGGCTCCTCCTTCGCGTTCATCGCGCCCATCACCGCCTCCACCCAGGCGGACTCGATGGGCGCCGCGCTCGGCGGCGTGATGGTCACCGGGCTGCTGCTCGCGGTGCTGGGGCTGATCGTCGCCCGCGTGGGCACGCGCTGGATCACGGTGCTCATGCCGCCGGTGGTGATGGGCTCGATCGTGGCGCTGATCGGCTTCAACCTCGCCCCCACGGCGTATGACAACTTCAAGCAGTCCTCGCTCACCGCGACGATCACCCTGCTCGCCGTGGTGCTGTGCACCGCGCTGTTCAAGGGGATGCTGGGCCGGGTCTCCGTGCTGCTGGGCGTGCTCGTCGGCTACGTCGTCGCCGTGCTGCGCGGCGAGGTCGACTTCACGCCGGTGGCCGATGCCGCCTGGCTGGGCCTGCCCGAGTTCCACCATCCCGAGTTCGACCTCGGCCTGCTGCCGATGTTCCTGCCCGTGGTCGTGGTGCTGCTGGCCGAGAACGTCGGTCACGTGACGAGCGTGGGCCTGATGACGAACCGCAACCTCGACCACATGGTGGGGCGCACTCTCGCCTCCGACGGTCTGGCCACCGCTCTCTCGGCCGGCTTCGGCGGCTCGCCGACCACCACCTACGGCGAGAACATCGGCGTCATGAGCGCCACTCGCGTGTACTCCACCGCCGCCTACTGGGTGGCCGGCATCGTGGCGATCCTGCTCTCGCTGTCGCCGAAGGTGGGCGCCGCGATCTTCACGATCCCGGCCGGTGTGCTGGGCGGCGTGACCTTCGTGCTCTACGGCCTGATCGGCATCGTGGGCGTGCGCATGTGGGTCGACGGCAAGGTCGACTTCTCCCGCCCCAAGAACCAGTTCACGGCAGGCGTCGCCCTCGTGATCGGCATCGCCAACGTCACCTGGACCTTCGGCGGCATCCAGCTCACCGGCATCGCGCTGGGCACGATCGCCGCACTGGCCATCTTCCACGTCATGAACCGGCTCGGTCGGGTCACCGGCACCGAGGTGGAGTCCGAGCCCGCGGAGGTCGTGGAGCCGACGGTCCACGGCTGAGGCGTCCGCCGTCGGCGCCTGCGGGTCACGGACTGCTCACGGAATTGAACAAGGGTCGACGCGCGTATTGAGGTAAGGCTACGCTTCCCTTCGTGCCCCCTGCTTCCGCCGCCCCTCGTGCGCCCCACGCTCCCCGCCCCGCCCTCGTCGGGCAGGAGCTGCATCTGCGCTACGGCCGCCACCCCGTGGTCCACGGCGTCACGATCGCGCTGACCCCCGGCACCGTCACCGCGCTGCTGGGCCCCAACGGGAGCGGGAAGTCGACCGTGCTGCGCTCGCTGGCGCGCCTGCACCCCCTGGGAGAGGGCGAGATCCTGCTCGACGGGCCCGAGGGCGCTCGCAGCGCCGCCCTGCTCAGCGCCAAGGAGCTCGCGAAGGCGCTCACGCTGTTCTCGCAGTCCCGCACCAGTCCGCAGGGCCTGTCGGTGCGCGATGTGGTCGCCTTCGGGAGGCATCCGCACCGTCGGCGCTTCGCCGGCCTCACCGACGCGGACCGCGCCGCGATCGACCACGCGATGGAGCTGACCGGAGTCTCCGTCTTCGCCGCCCGCGGGGTCGGCGAGCTCTCCGGGGGCGAGATGCAGCGCGTCTGGCTCGCCTCCTGCCTCGCCCAGGACACCGGCATCGTGCTGCTGGACGAACCCACCAACCACCTCGACCTGCGCTACCAGATCGAGACCCTCGACCTGGTGCGCGACCTCGCCGAGATCCACGGAACGGCCGTGGGCATCGTGCTGCACGACCTCGACCACGCCGCCCGCATCGCCGACCAGGTGATCCTGCTCAGCGCCGGGAACATCCATGCCGCCGGGGCCGCCGGCGAGGTGCTCACCTCCGAGCATCTCAGCGACGTCTACGACATCCCCATCGATGTCACCGCCGATCCCCGCAGCGGCCGCCTGCGCATCGAGGCCCTCGGCCGGCGCGGCATCCGGGTCGCCGCCGCCGTCTGAGCCGCCGTCCGAGCTGTGGTCGGAGCTGCAGCACGTCGCCTCACCTGTCACTCCCGTCCGTCCCGTGGCCCCGGCCGCCCTTCTCTCCCTGGAGACCCCGACATGAACCGACCTTCCCGCCGCGCCCTCGCCGCCCTCACCGCCGGCGCGGCCGCCGTGACCCTCGCCGCCTGCGGCACCACCGCGGTGCCCGAGACGGACGCCGCGGCGCCGTCGGACGCCGCCGCGATCAGCGACTCCTGCGCCGAGGACTCCACCACGACCTCGACCGCGCCGGTCTCCGTGACCGATGACCTCGGGCGCACCGTGACGCTCGACAAGCCCGCCGAGCGGGTCGCCGTCCTGGAATGGCAGCAGGTCGAGGACACGCTCACCCTGTGCATCGCCCCAGTCGCCGTCGCCGACGTCGAGGGCTTCACCACCTGGGACACCGCCGAGACGCTGCCCGAGGGCACGGTCGACGTCGGCACCCGCGGGGAGCCCAACCTCGATGCCCTCGCCGCCGCCGATCCCGACCTGATCATCGTCGAGGCCACCGGCAAGGACGACCCCGTCGTCGCCCAGCTCGAGAGCCTCGACGTGCCCGTTCTCGCGACCGTCGGGGCCGACGCCTCCGATCCGATCGGCACCATGAAGGGCCTGTTCACCCTGATCGCGGAGGCCACCGGCCGCACCGAGCGCGCCGACGCGGTGCTCAGCGAGTTCGACGAGCACGTCGCCGCGGCGACGCAGGAGGTGGCCGACGCCGGCCTGAGCACCACCGATTTCGTGTACTTCGACGGCTGGGTCGACGGCGGCAACGTCACGATCCGTCCCTTCGGCGAGGGCGCCCTGTTCACAGCGCTGGGCGAGGAGCTGGGCCTGACCAACGTGTGGACCGGCGAGACCGACCCCGCCTACGGCCTGGGCCAGACCGACATCGAGGGCCTGACCGCCGTGGGGGACGCCAACCTCATCTACACCTCGACCGACGATCCCGCCGGGAACTACGTCGACGAGCTCGAGAAGAACGACCTGTGGACGAACCTGCCCGCCGTGCAGGACGGCCGCGCCTTCGCCTTCCCCGCCGGGATCTGGACCTTCGGCGGCCCTCGCTCCTCCGAGCAGGCCATCGATGCCTACGTCGAGATCCTGACCGCCTCGTGAGCCGGACGGCGACGAGCCCGTCGTCGGCGCCGGAGCACCCGCCGGCCCCGGATCAGGCGCCGACGTCGGCATCGATCCCGTCCCGCAGCCCCCGCGAGGCGCTGCGGGTCGGGGCCGGCGGGATCCTCGGCGGGATCGCCACTCTGGTGCTGCTGGCGCTCGGCGTGATCGTGGTCGGTGCCTGGCACCTGACCCAGGGGACCTCCGGGATCGGGCTCGGCAACCTGCTGGCGTACCTCACCGGCGGGGCGGACACCGTGGGCGGGGTCGCGATCGCCGACCTGCTCACCGCCTCACGGCTGCCGCGCCTGCTCGCCGGGGTGGCCGTGGGTGTGGCCCTGGGCAGCGCCGGCGCCCTGCTGCAGTCCGTCTCCCGCAACGCCCTGGCCTCGCCGGACACCCTCGCCGTCACCGCGGGCTCCTACTTCGCCCTGTCCCTGGTGGCGGCGCTGGGACTGGCCGTTCCCCTGTGGGCCTCGAGCGGGGTCGCCTTCGTCGGCGGGCTGCTCGCGGCCGCCGTGGTGCTGGCGCTCGCCGGGGGAGCGGCGTCCTCCACGACGCGCCTGATCCTCGCCGGCTCCGCGGTCGCGATGGCGCTGCAGTCCGGCACCTCGATGCTGCTGATCCTCTTCCAGGCCGAGACCACCGGCCTGTATGCCTGGGGCAGCGGCTCGCTGTCCCAGCTGAACCTCACCGCCTCGCTGCGGGCGCTGCCCGTGATCGCGGTGGTGCTGCTCCTGGCACTGCTGCTCTCCCGGCGCCTGGACGTGCTGGGGCTGGGGGACGACGCCGCCTCCGGCCTGGGCGTGCCGGTGCGCTCTACCCGCGTGATCGCCGTGCTCGCCGCCGTGCTGCTCAGCAGCACCGCCGTCACGGTCGCCGGCCCGATCGCCTTCGTCGGCCTCGGCGCCCCCGTGCTCGCCCGCCTGCTCGGCGGCGTGGTGCGCTCTCTGAACCGGCACCTCCTGCTGATCCCCGCCAGCGGCCTGATCGGCGCCCTCGTGGTGCTGCTGGCCGACGCCGTCGTGCGTGCGATCCTCGGCCCCCAGGGTGCGACCGCCGTCCCGACCGGGATCCCCACCGCGCTGCTCGGCGCGATCATCATCATCCTGCTGGCCCGGCGGCTTCCGGACTCCGGCTCGCGCGTTCCGCCCCCGCAGGCGCGCACCTCTCTGCGCTCCCGCCGACAGGTCGTGATCGTGCTCGCGGCGAGTGGCGCGGCGCTGCTCGGCATCGCACTGCTGGGACTGCTCGCCGGCAGCCTGTGGCTGCGCACCGGGGATCTCGCGCTGTGGGTCCAGGGCGACGCGCCGTCCCTGGTGGCCCGCGCGCTCGGCGAACGGGTGCCGCGGATGACCGCCGCCGTGCTGGCCGGCGCGGCCCTCGCCCTGGCCGGCTGCGTGGTCCAGTCCACCGTGCGCAACCCGCTCGCAGAGCCCGGCCTGCTGGGCATCACCTCCGGGGCCGGCCTCGGCGCTGTGATCGTGGTGACCGCGCTCGGCGGCGGCCGCCCGCTGATGATCGGCTTCGCGGTGGCCGCCGGTATCGCCACCTTCGCCGTCATCGCGCTGCTGGCCTGGCGCGGCGGCCTCGCCCCGGAGCGCTTCGTGCTGGTGGGCATCGGCGTGGGCTACGCGATGAGCTCTCTGACCACCTTCCTGCTGCTGCAGGCCGACGCCTGGAACACCCCGCGGATCCTCACCTGGCTGTCGGGGACCACCTACGGCCGCACCCTGAGCGACGTGGCCCCCGTGCTGGTGGTGCTCGCGATCACCGTGCCCGTGATGCTCTCGCTGCACCGCGAGCTGGACCTGCTCGCGATCGACGAGGACTCGCCGCGGCTGCTCGGCGTGCGTCTCCAGCGCACCCGTGTGCTGGTGCTGGGCCTCGCCGCCGTGCTTGCCGCGATCAGCGTGGTCGCCGTCGGCGTGGTGGGCTTCGTGGGCCTGGTCGCCCCGCATCTCGCGCGGTCGCTCGTGGGTGGTCGCCACCTGCGCTCGATCCCGGTGGCGATGCTGCTGGGCGGGGTGCTGGTGGGACTGGCCGACGCCCTGGGCCGCTCCCTCATCGCGCCCGCGCAGGTGCCGGCCGGACTGCTGGTCTCGCTGATCGGTGCGCCCTACTTCGTCTGGCTGCTCTGGCGCTCGCGAGTGTGAGGTCGCGGGTGAGTACGCGTGTGAGGATAGGGCCCATGCCCGACGCCGCGCCTGCCGCCATGCCTGCTGAGATGCCTGCTGAGATGTCCGCCGAGTCGCTCACCGTTTCCCACCCGGTCCCGACGCTCGTGATCCTGCGCGGGAACTCCGCCTCGGGGAAGTCCACCGTGGCCCGTCGCGTGCAACGGTCCCTTCCGCGCGGGCGCGTCGCCGTGATCGGTCAGGACCATCTGCGCCGGGAGCTGCTGTGGGAGCACGATGCGGCCAATGGAGACACCGCCGGGCTGATCCTGGCCACGGCCCGGCACTGTCTCGGGATCGGACGGATCACGGTGGTCGAGGGGATCTTCGGCAGCGAGCGCTACGGAGATATGTTCGAGGAGATGCTCGCCGACCATAAGGGTCCGTGCCTCGTCTACTACCTCGACGTGAGCCTCGCGGAGACTCTGCGCCGTCACACAGGCAAGACGATCGGCGGGGAGGTCCCGGCCAGCGAGGTCGCCTCCTGGTACCGGGAGCACGACGTGCTCGGGACACCGGGGGAGCAGGTGCTCGGCGAGGAGCTCTCGGAGGACGACATGGTGGCCCGGGTGCTCGCGGATCTCACGACCGCTGAGGAGCACTGACCCCGACGTTGCGGGTACCCAGGCCCCGCAGCGTGGTCGCCGCCTGCTGCGGAGGCAGATGGATCCCCGCGATCATGCACCGCACCGAGCCGCCGGCGGCCTCGATCGTCGGCACGGGCACGGCGAGGATCCGGCATGAGAGCTCGATCCGGTCCCGCTGGGCGGGGGAGAGGTGCCCTGCCGCACGAGTGGACATCACCAGCAGCCGTTCCTCATCGGCCGTCCCGGCGTGCCCGGTGACCTCGAGGCAGTTCCCGAGGAAGCCCTGCACCTGGGACTCCGTGAGCTCCACGATCTTGCGGCCCGACGCCCGCAGACGATCGAGGACCATCCCACGCTGGGCGTGGTCCCGGATCATCCCGGTGCCCACCAGCGCCACCTCTGTTCCCACGCTCATCAGCACGTTCGTGTGATAGACCGGCACGCCTCGAGCGTCCGTGGCGTCGAACAGGACGGGGTCGTACCCGAGATCCGTACAGACCTCGGCGAACAGGCCGTCGTCCAGTCGGCGGGAGCGACAGGCGTAGGCGACGTGGGCGAGGTGGTCCAGCACCATCGCCCCGGTCCCCTCGAGGAAGCGGCCCTCGCGCTCCGCGGCCGACCAGTCCGCCACCCGGCGCACCGTGAAGTGCGTGCGCAGGTGCTGCACGATGTCGTCGCGGCGCTCCGCCCGACGGTTCGCGGCGTACATCGGATACAGCGCGAGGGTGCCGTCCGCGTGCGTGGACAGCCAGTTGTTGGGGAACACGCTGTCGGGCGTCGAGATGCCCTCGTCCTCGAAGAGGCTCACCGCGACCCCGGCCCGCTCGAGAGCCGTGGCCAGGCCCCCTACCTCCTCGCGCGCCCGTCGGGCGGTGTCTGCGTCGGGCGCGACGAGGCGGCGCTGGAAGGCGTTGTCGGCCGCCGTCTGGGCGTTGGGATGGAAGTGGTGAGGGCGCACGAGGACGACGTGCGAGGGTGCCTGCGCTGGCGTCGCCGTCATGCCTGTCGTCCCCGTCATGCCCGACGTGCTGAGTGCCCCGATCATGGTCAGCTCACCGGGGTGAGGACGTCCACCAGGGAGAAGAGGTCCTTGGGGTCGTCCGGATCGGCCACCAGGTCCAGCGCGGATTGGAGGTCGGTGCCGGCGGTGGCGTCGCGGGCGCAGCGCAGCGCGGAGAAGTCGGAGATCGCGAAGCCGACGGAGTCGAACACCGTGACCTCCTCGGCGGAGGACCGGCCGCCCGCGGCGCCGGTGAGCACCTGCCATAGCTCGGTCACCGGGAAGTCCGCAGGCATCTGCTGGATCTCGCCCTCGATGCGGGTCTGCGGGGTGAACTCCACGACCACCCGGGCGCTGTCGAGGATCGCGGCGTCGAGCTCGGTCTTGCCGGGACAGTCCCCGCCGATCGCGTTCACGTGCACGCCCGGGGCCGCCTGATCCGCGCGCAGGATCGTGTTGCGGGCCTTGTCCGCCGTGCAGGTGGTGATGATGTCCGCGCCGAGGACCGCGTCGTCGACCGAGGTCGCCGCATGCACCCGGAAGCCGAGCGGCTCGAGGTTGCGTCGCACCTTCTCGATCGCCGCAGCATCGATGTCGAACACCCGCAGATCCTCGATGCCCAGCACGCCGCGGAAGGCGAGGGCCTGGAACTCGGACTGCGAACCGGCACCGATCAGGGCGAGGGTGCGCGAGTCCGGCCGGGCGAGGGTCTTCGCCGCGAGGGCCGACGTCGCGGCGGTGCGCAGCGCGGTCAGCAGCGTCATCTCGGCGAGGAAGGTGGGATAACCGGTGTCGACGTCGGCCAGGACCCCGAAGGCGGTGACCGTCTGGAAGCCGCGCGAAGGGTTGGACGGGTGACCGTTGACGTACTTGAAGGAGTAGGTCTCCCCGTCGGACGTGGGCATCAGCTCGATCACGCCCAGTGGGGTGTGGCTCGCGATCCGTGGGGTCTTGTCGAAGCGCTCCCAGCGGCGGTAGTCAGCCTCGAGATAGTCGGTCATGCGCACGAGGATCGCCTCGGCGCCATCGCGCCGGATCCATCGCGCCATGCTGGCGACATCGAGCAGCTGGGTCATCGCACTCGCCTCCTGAGAGCTGGGCCGGCGGCTGGGCTCCGCGACTCCTGGAGGCCCCGCGCTCGCCGGTGTGGTGGAGTCCAGCGTAGATTTCGCAGAAGGCAGGCGGTAGAGACGGATCGCTCGAGATATGCCTAGTCGACGCGCAGACTGCGCGAGGAGATCTATCATTGTGCGCATGGAGCGCATCTCGGATCTCGACGAACGGCTGCTGTCCGCCCTGCGGAAGGACGGCCGTGCCCCGATCGCGACCCTCGCCGCGCAGCTCGGGGTCTCCCGCGCCACCGTCTCCAGCCGGATCGATAAGCTCACCGCGCGCGGCGTGATCGTGGGCTTCACGGTGCGGGTGCGCGATTACGCCGAGACCGCGACCGTGCGCGCCACGTCCTTCATCGAGGTGGAGGGCCGCTCCACCAACCGCGTGATCACGCTGCTGCGAGGCTTCCCCGAGATCCAGACCCTCCACACCACGAACGGCGGCTGGGACCTGGTCGCCGAGATCGCCTGCCCCGACCTCCCGGCCTTCGACGACGTGCTGCGCCGGATCCGCTCGATCGACGGCGTCGTCAACAGCGAGACCAGTTTGCTGCTCAGCTCCGTGCTGCGCTGAGGGGGCTCAGAGGCGCGCCGTGTGATGCGTCCAGGGTCTGGAGCGGTGCGCGTCACGATCGTGCCTGATCGTCCTTGTCCCAGGGCCGTGCGCGGGGGGTCCGACCGCTTTCGGTGACGCGCGTCGATCGAATCCCCCAAAAAGTTCCGCAGATGGGCAGAAACGGTGGATTCGGCGGCGGTTCACGGTATCCGGCACGTGGTCGGTCGGCTGTCCCCTGCGTCGGATCCTTGCCGTTATGCGCATAACCTGTTTCGCTCCCTGTCAGGAGGTCGGCACCGCCGCCGACCCGACGCAGCGGATGAGGGGAGCTGGATATGCGGGGCGACGTGAGCACCGAGCGCAGCAGGCCCACGCAGGCCGACGTGGCGCGCACCGCCGGAGTCAGCCAAGCCACGGTCTCGATGGCGCTGAATGCGGGGCCCGAGGCGATGGGCCGGCTGACGGAGGAGACCCGTCAGCGGATCCTCGCCGCTGTCGAGGAGACCGGATACTGGGGAAACCTCGCCGCCAAGCAGCTCGCCGGTGGCCGCACCTCCGTGCTGGGCGTGTTCACCTATGAACCCGTCTTCCCCCACGCGGCCAGCGACTTCTATTACCCGTTCCTGCAGGGCATCGAGGCGGAGGCGCTCGGGCACGATGTCGACCTGCTGCTGTTCACCTCCAGCCACAACTCGCGCAGCGGTGCCGGTGGTGAAGGCTTGCGGGACTGGGCGCGTCGCGGCCGGCTCCATCTGGCCGACGGATGCATCCTGTTCGGTCGCCACAGCCAACGGCGCGATCTCGCCGAACTGCTCGCCCATGACTATCCCTTCGTCTTCGTGGGCCGGCGCGAGGCCGACGGCGCCGAGGTGCCCTACGTCGGTGCCGACTACGAGCAGGCCACGGTCGAGATCGTGGAGCACCTCGCAGATCTCGGGCACCAGCGCATCGCGCTCGCCCTCGAGTTCCCCGAGCACGAATCCGGGGTCGACCGTCGGCGCGGCTTCGACCGGGCTATCCAGGAGACCGGCGCCGTCCCCCTGATTCTCGACGGGACGGTGGAGCACACGGGAGCCCTGCTCGACGACATGCTCGGGACCGGGACCACCGCTATCGCCGCCACACCGGACATCGCCGCCACGTTGCGTCTGGATGCTCTGCGGCGCGGACTGAGCATCCCGGCAGATTTGTCGATCGCCCGACTCGGCGACCCCGAGAAGCCCGACGGCTCCACCGTGGGCTGGAGCGGATTCAGCATCCCGCGCCACGAGATGGGGACCGGCGCGGTGCAGATGCTGCTGCGCCATCTGCAGAGCCCCGCACGCCCCGGGGAGACCCAGGTCCTGCTGCGGTGCGAGGTCCGTGCAAGCAGCACTACAGGACCCGCCCCCGGGTCGAAAGCCTCCGCCGCGGCTCGCTCACGACACCCCCGTTCAGTACTCGGCACCACTCAGGAGAACACCCGATGACCCAACACGATTCCCGCGTCGACGTCCTCATCGTCGGCGGCGGCCTCGGAGGCGTGGCCGCCGCACTCGCGGCCGCGCGCCATGGGCTGCGCGTCCACCTCACCGAGGAGTACGCCTGGCTCGGCGGCCAGCTGACCAGCCAGGGCGTCCCGCCGGACGAGCATCCTTGGATCGAGGAGATCGGCTGCACCGCCTCCTACCGAGAGCTGCGCGACGGCATCCGTGACCACTACCGCCGCCACTACCCGCTCACCGAGGCCGCCCGGGCCCGTGAGGACCTCAACCCCGGCGCCGGCTGGGTCTCCAAGCTGTGCCATGAGCCGCGTGCCGGATCGGCGGTGCTCGAGGCGATGGTCGCCCCGCACACCGCGAGCCGCCGTCTCACCGTCGACCGCCAGGTGCGCCCCGTCGACGCCACGACCGATGGCGACGCCGTCACCTCGGTGACCCTGCGCTCGCTCCCCACCGGCGGGGAGTACACCGTCGAGGCTGCTTACGTCATCGATGCCACCGAGACCGGGGACCTGCTGCCGCTGACCGGGACCGAGCACGTCACGGGCTTCGAGTCGCGCACCGAGACCGGCGAACCCAGCGCACCCGACCAGGCACAGCCGGAGAACGTCCAAGCACTGACCTACTGCTTCGCCGTCGACCACCTCGAGGGGGAGGACCACACCATCCCGCGCCCGAAGCGCTACGAGCACTGGCGTTCGGTGCAACCCGACTTCTGGGGAGCGCCGCTGCTGTCGTGGACGGCGCCGAACCCCCGCACCCTCGCGGTCGGGGAGCGGCACTTCTCGCCGAACCCCGGGGACGACGCACTCGCCGTGACTGCCGACCAGTCCCAGGACCCCGGGGACGGGAACCTGTGGGCCTTCCGTCGCATCATCGCGAAGGACCTCTATGCCCCCGGCGCCTTCGCGAGCGATATTTGCCTGATCAACTGGCCCAGCATCGACTACTTCGAGAAGCCCGTTCTGGAGGCCACTGAGGAGCAGCGCAACCAGCGCCTGTCTGATGCCAAGCAGCTCTCGCTGTCGATGCTCTATTGGATGCAGACGGAGGCCCCGCGGCCCGACGGCGGCATCGGCTGGCCCGGGCTGCGATTGCGGGCCGACGTGATGGGAACGGCCGACGGACTGGCCATGGCCCCCTACCACCGCGAGTCCCGCCGCATCCGGGGCCTGGAGACCGTGCGCGAGCAGGACGTCTCCGGACAAATTCGCGGCGATAAGGGTGCGCGCTCCTACCCGGACTCCGTGGGCGTGGGCATGTACCGCATCGATCTCCACCCCTCCACCGGTGGGGACAACTACATCGACGTACCGGCCGAGCCGTTCGAGATCCCGCTGGGAATGCTCATCCCGCAGCGCACCACGAACCTGCTCGCAGCGTGCAAGAACGTCGCCACCACGCACATCACCAACGGGTGCTACCGCTTGCACCCCGTCGAATGGAACCTCGGGGAGGCCGCCGGCCTGCTGGCCGTGCACTGTCTCGAGGAGAACACCACCCCCCATGCCGTGCATGCCTCCCCTCAGCAGGTCGCCGCTCTGCAGGAGCTCCTGGTGGCCGACGGGGTCGAGCTGCACTGGCCCGACACTGTCCACGGCTACTGACCCGTCCCACCCCACCTGATCCGCCGTACCGCAGCACGGATCCTTCAAAGGAGAAGATCATGATCACCCGCCGCCAATTCGCCACCGGCACCACCCTCACCGCCGCTCTCGGGCTCACCGCAACCGCCTGCGGAAGCGACGGAGGGGACGCCGCCGACGGCCCCGTCGAGCTGAGGATGACCGTCTGGACCGCCGACGAGAAGCACCTCGCCCTGTTTCAGGAGATCGCCGACGAGTACATCGCCGATCACGGGGACGCCGTCTCCGGTGTGACCTTCGAGTCGATCCCCTTCGAGGACTACACGACCTCGCTGACCACCCAGCTCTCTGGAGGGAACCCTCCGGACCTCGCCTGGATCCTGGAGAGCTCCGGCCCGGAGTTCGTGGAGTCCGGCGCCCTGGTCGAGGTGGGAGAGACCTTGAAGTCCGCCGAGGGCTACGAGTTCGACGACATCGATCCCGCCACCCTGGCCCTCTGGGAGAACGACGAAGGACTGTTCGCCTACCCGTTCTCCAACTCCCCGTTCTGCATGTTCCTGAACACCACTCGCCTCGAGGAGGCGGGTCAGGACGATCTGGTCGCGAGTTACGAGGCCGGGGGCTGGACATATGACAAGGCGATGGCCGTCAGCAAGTCGACGGTGGAGAAGCTCGGCGGGGCGGGGCTCGTGGTGCGCGACTTCAACTACGAGACCTGGGACAACCTCGCCAGCGTCTGGGCCGGCTTCGAGGCCCGCGCCTGGAGTGAGGACGGCACGACCTGTCAGTTCTCGGAGCAGCCGATGGTCGACGCACTGGGTTTCCTCCACGAGGCTGCCTTCGTCACCAAGGCGATGCCGGGCCCCGGGGACGACGTTGACTTCTTCGGAGGCCAGACCGCCATGACCATCACCCAGATCTCCCGCGCATCGGCCCTGGACGGCTCCTTCGAGTGGGACGTGCTGCCCCTCCCGGCCGGTCCCGCGACCCAGCAGAACGTCGTGGGTCAGGCGGGGATCGGGGTGCTCGGTCAGAGCCAGGCGCCGGATGTCGCCGCCGGGTTCCTGGCCCACTTCACCAGTCCGGCCTCGGCAGCGCGGCTCGCCGAGTTCTTCCCGCCGCCGCGGCGCTCCCTGCTCACCGTCGAGTCGATGGCCGCGGGCAACCCGCAGTTCGACGAGGACCAGCTGCAACGGGCGGTGGTCGATGGCATCGTCGACTCGATCACGAAGCCCGCGCACAAGAACTTCGCGGAGCTGCAGACCACGATCCGCAGCGCGCTGGACCCGCTATGGATGGCCGACGCCGACGTCGCCGGTGTGTTGGACGAGGTGTGCACCTCCGCCCAGCCGCTGCTGGACTCATGACCGCGGGAACGCGGCCGGCTGCCCCGGCGTCGGCGCGGCTGAACCCGCGACCGGCACGTCGCGGTTCGTGGCAGCGGCGTGACTCACTTCTGGGATACCTCTTCGTCGCGCCGAGCGTGCTGGGCGCTCTCCTGCTGGTCATCGTGCCGCTCGGGGCGGTCGCCTGGTACTCGCTGCACGACTGGAACGCCCTGTCGGGACAGTTCCGCTTCGTCGGCGGCGAGAACTATGCGGCCCTCGCGGAGGATCCGACGCTGCGCAGCTCCTTGCTGGCCACGGTGCTCTTCTCCGTAGGGATCGTGGTCCTGAACGTCGCCTTGGCACTCCTGCTGGCGGTGCTGCTGAACCAGAAGGTGCGCGGCTCGACCTTCTTCCGGGTGCTGTTCTTCTCGCCCGTCGTGGTCTCGCTGGTGGCCTGGTCGATCGTGTGGGGCTTCCTGCTGCAGAACTCGGGCGGGATCAACGGCCTGCTCTCGACCGTGGGGATCGACGGCCCGAACTGGCTGCGCGAGGGCTGGTCAGCATTGCTGGCCGTGGTCGTCGTGCAGGTGTTCAAGAACGTGGGCCTGAACATGGTGCTGTTCCTGGCGGCGCTGCAAGGGGTGCCCGAGGAGATGCTCGAAGCCGCCCGCCTTGACGGGGCGGGCGCAATTAGACGCTTCTTCTCCATCGCCCTGCCGCTGATCAGCCCCACTCTGATGCTGGTCTCGATCATCACCGTGGTCGGGTCGCTGGAGACCTTCGCACTGATCGACGTGCTCACTGCGGGCGGCCCTGGGAACTCCACCAACGTGCTCGTCTACTACTTCTACCAGCAGGCCTTCCGCTTCAACGACTTCGGCTACGCGAGCGCGGTGGCGATGCTGCTGTTCGTCATCGTGCTGGCCCTGACCCTGCTGCAATGGCAGACCCGACGGAGGTGGGTGCATCATGAGCGCTGAAACTCTCGACCGGAGCGTCGCCGGTTCCCACGCAGGAGGCGGCGACCACGGGGACGTCCGCGGGGAGGCCGACGAGGTCGGCACCGGGCCGCTCGGACGACGCTCCCGCCGCCCCGGCCGACCGCGCCGGATGCGAGGCACTCGGCGCAAGGCGGTGCTCGTCGTCGGCATGATGGTGGTGCTCGCGATCCCGTTCGTGTTCCCCACCTGGTGGATGATCTCTTCGAGCCTGAAGTCGACCAGCGAGATCCTGCGCGTGCCGCCGTCCCTCTGGCCGTCCTCGCCGGACTTCTCCAGCTACCGCGGCGTGTTCGAGCTCCAGCCCTTCGCCCGCCAGTACTGGAACAGTCTCTACATCGCCGTGCTGGTCACCGCGGGCACCATGGTGGTGTCCTCGCTGGCAGGCTACGGGTTTGCACGGATCCGTTTTCGCGGGCAGAATCTGCTGTTCCTGATCGTGCTGGTGGGGCTGCTGGTGCCGATCGAGGTGACGATCGTGCCGATGTTCCGCGCCGTCACCGCGATGGGGCTGATCGATACGCACTGGCCGCTGATCATCATCCCGATCTTCGGGGCCCCGAGCGTGCTGGCCACCTTCATCATGCGGCAGTTCTTCGTGACCATCCCCGACGAGCTCGAGGAGGCCGGCCGCATCGACGGGCTCAGCCGGTGGGGGATCTTCCGGAAGGTGGCGCTGCCGCTGTCAGGGCCGGCCTTGGCCGCGGTCGCGATCATCACCTTCCTGAAGTCCTGGAATATGTACCTCGAGCCGGTGGTGTTTCTCTCCAGCCGCGAGAACTTCACGCTGCCGCGGGCGCTCACGCAGTACGTGGACGCCTACGGCGGGCCGATGTGGAACATCCAGCTCGCCGCCACCACGCTCACGGCGGTGCCTGTGCTGATCGTGTTCATCCTGGCCCAGCGCCACTTCATCCAGGGCCTCGCCCAGAGCGGACTGAAGGGCTGATCTTGAGCAGGCCGGGGAGCGGGGGCGTCGCGCCGGTGACCTTTCGACGCGCCCGCTCGGCCCACGGGAACGTGCCGTTGGCGGGGCGGCGTGCGCACCTCCGCGCCGTCCCTGCCCAATCCCTCGAAATGTCCCACTGGCGGGACGAATCGGTGGAATGGGTGGGCCTACCCGGGACGGGGCGTCGCATGGATGTTGACGTGGGCGAGAGCAGCGGTGGATCAGACCCGACGGGAACGGGCGAGCATTGCCACTCCCAGACCGATGGTCACCATCAGCAATGCGGCCAGGGGCAGCGGCTCGGAACCGGTGCGAGCGAGCGGGCCCCTGGGCCCCGCGGCCTCGGAGGACTCGACGGGGGAGGCGCCGGCGGCGGAATCGGACCCGCTGCTGTCTGTCGTGTTCTCTCCGCCGTCGTTCCCGGTCGCGTTCTCGCCCGACCCGTCCGCGTGCACATCACCACCGGCGGAACCCTCCGGAGATGGCCGGTCCGCGGGGTCCGTGGCGTCCGACGGGCCGCCGGACTGATCCTGCTCACCGGGCTCACCGGGCTCACCGGGCTCACCGGGCTCACCGGGCTCACCGGGCTCACCGGGCCCCTCGCCGGCCTGCGGGGCGACGAACACGGCCACTGTCGCCGCGGGCACCGTGACGGTGCCGGTCACGGCGTCCCAGGCCGACTGCTTGACGACCTCGTCGGCGCCCTCGGCCTGTACGGAGGAGAGCTCGTAGCCGAGACCGGCCATGCCGTCGATCGCCTCGGTGATCGGCTTGCCGGAGGCGTTGAAGACCACGACTACTCCGTCGAGCGACGCATCCACGTCGGCGCCCACGGTGTCGTCGATGCGCATCACCATCAGGCCCGCCGTGGCGTCCGCTCCGGCGTTGGGGAACGTGACCTTCTCGCGGATCAGGTCCGCGTCACCGAGCGTGAACAGCGGGGAGGAGGTGCGCAGGCGCAGCAGATCGAGGGTGGCATCGCTGCTCTGCGCGATCTCCGCAGGCGTCGGCGTCTTGGACGGATCCTCGAGCATCGGGACCATGAGATCCCAGGCCTCCCCGTTCTTCTCCTCGCCCGGCAGGCCATTGGCGTACCCGTTCGTCTCGCCGGTCCAGTCGATCGCGTTGTAGTGATCGCCGGAGTTGTAGCTGTCGCGGTCCAGCGACTTCGAGCGCAGCAGGTCGGTGCCGCCGGCCCAGAACGACGGGGACTGCCCGAGCGTCACGGTCGCGAGCGAGAGCGTGTTCATCCGCACCCGGGTGTCCAGGGAGGCGTCCTGCGGGAGCTTCCAGACGTTCATGTCGTACAGCGCCTCGTTGTCGTGCGCATCGACGTAGTTGACGCTCTCCTCGGGCCGGGTCGCATAGCCCGCCGGGGCCCCGTTGTAGTCCAGCTGGTCACCGCGCGTCACGTCACCGGTCGATGCCAGCAGCTCGTAGTCCGCGAGGTTCCCGGCCATCCCGAGCCGGATCAGGTCGGTGCGGTGCAGGAGGCCCGCGTACTGCTCCTCCTCGCTCACCTCCGCGAAGCCGTTGGGCATCGTGACCAGGCCGTTGCCGAAGCCCTGCGAGGTGCGCTTGTCGGTGTCGAAGGGGCTGCCGCCGTGCACCGCGTCGCGCATCCGGTCGTTGAAGGTGCCGATCGAGGTGCCTCCGAGCTGCCCTTGCGTGGCCTGGGTGAAGCGGTCGTTGTCAGCGACCTCGCCGAAGTTCCAGCCTTCGCCATAGAGGTAGATGCTCTCCCCGTCGATGCCGTCAGCGTCGAGGGTCAGCTCGTCCAGGGCGTCCCGCACCGCCTGCATGTTCTCGGCCGAGTGATGGCCCATGAGGTCGAAGCGGAAGCCGTCCACGTGGTACTGGCGGGCCCAGAGCACGGTCGAGTCGACCATGAGCTTCTGCGCCATGACGTGCTCGGTGGCGACATTCGAGCAGCAGGTGGAGTTCTCGACCCCGCCGTCGAGGTTCAGCCGCTGGTAATAGCCGGGCACCACCTGGTCGAGCACGGACTTGTCGTCCTGCCCGGAGGCGGCGGTGTGGTTGTACACCTGATCCAGCACGACCTGGAGGCCCATGCCGTGGAGGTTCCCGACCATGGAGCGGAACTCGTCGGTGCGCTCGCCGCCCGCCTGGTGGCCCGCGGTCGCGTACGAGCCCTCGGGAGCCATGTAGTGCAGAGGGTCGTAGCCCCAGTTGTAGGCGTCCTGGTCCGCGACGGTGGAGACAGCGGCCTGCTGCTCGGTCGAGGCGGGCCCCGCCTCCGCGGGGATCTCGGGCACAGCCTGCTTCGCCCGGTCCTCCTCGATGGTGGCGATGTCGAAGGTGGGCAGCAGGTGCACCGTGGTCGTGCCGGCGTCTGCGAGCTCCTGCAGACGGGTCGTGCCGGCGGAGTCCTCATGGCCGACGGCCGCATAGGTGCCGCGCAGCCCTTCCGGGAGTGCCTCGTCCTCGGCGGAGAAGTCGCGCAGGTGCAGCTCGTAGATGGTCTGGTCCGCGAACTGCTCGACCACCGGGGCGGCGGTCTGCGACCACACCTCCGGTGCCCAGCGCGGGTCTGCGAGATCCAGCAGCACCGAATGGGTGGAATTCAGCGTGAGGCCGGTGGAGTACGGGTCGGTGACCACGTTGGTCTCCACCTTTCCGGTCTCTGGCACGAACACCTCGACCGCGAAGCGGTAGGCGAGGTCCTCCCAGCCGGCATCGCCGGTCACGGTCCACACCCCGCCGTCCGTGCGCTCCATCGGGATCTCGGTGGGCTGTGCGCCGGTGAGGTCGTCAGACGCCGCGGCACCCTCGACCAGCTGCAGGGTCACGTTCTTGGCGGTCGGCGCCCAGAGGGACAGGGTCGGTGCGCCGTCCACGAGCACCGGGCCGAGGGTCGCGTCATCGGCTGCGCCGGCGAACAGCGCATCGAGCACACCGGGGATCTGCACCCCGGTGAGCACGTCGAGCCCGTCGGCCCCGCGCTGGGCGACCATCAGCTCGCCGGTCAGGGCTTCCTCCAGGGCTGCCCGGTCTACTCCGGAGAGGTCGAGGGCGAGGAAGTCCGCCAGGTGCCCGCGATCCGCGAGCTCCTCGTCGGTGAGGCCGCTCTCGCGCAGGGTCAGCTTGCCGAGCGCGACGCCGCCGGTGACCTCGCCGTCAGCCACCGCGAGCCCGCCCTCCGGCGCAGACCACAGCTCGAAGCTCGCCGTGGCCGGATCGGCCGGGGCCAGGGTGGACGGCCACGCGATCGTGTCGGCGTCCACGAAGTGGGCGAGCTGTGTGCCGCTGCCCGCCGTGAGCGGGTCCTCGGCCTCGATGTTCAGTTCATGGGAGGTGATGTCGTAGGAGAAGGTCACGACCTTTCCTTCCTGAGTCGAGAACGTGTAGTCGTCGCCGCCTGCTGTTCCTCCGGCCCCGTAGTTCTCGTCCCAGGACAGGTCGTGGGCGACCTTCGTCGCATAGGAACCGGTGGGCAGCGCGGAGGTGGTGAACGTGTAGATGCCATCGCCGTCCCCATCCTGCATCCAGGTGCGCAGGCAGTCCGGCATCCAGTTATCGGGGCAGCCGAGCGCCGCGTTGAAGGACCCCGGGAGGGTGACCATCGGCCCCTCGGCGCTCGAGCTCACGATGTGCGTCGCCGGGTCGTACCAGAAGGTGACCTCGCCGCCCTCGGTGGAATAGGCGATGTTCTCGCCGCCGGGGACACTGCCGGCGCCGTAGCTCTCGTCCCAGGAGCCGCCGATCGCGACCTTGTACTCGTAGTCGCCGGCAGGTAGATCGAAGGTCCCGGAGTACATGCCGGAGTCCTCGTCCCACGTCAGCGCCGCCGCGGCGCACTCGGGCGCCCAGTCGCCCTCGCAGCCCATCGCCAGGTTGTGCGAACCGGGCAGCGTGACCAGAGGAGCGTCGACCGCCGGGGCCGGCTCGGCCGGGCCCACGGCCTGGACCGCCGGCGCGGCGCCGAGCATCGTCGCGCCCGCCAGCAGGGCGGCGACGACGACGGTGAGCAGGCGGAGAGCGGGAGATGCGGCGGCTGTGGGGGATACGGCGAGTGCGGGGTGGTGTCGCTGCGAGAGCATGCGGGGACTCCTCTGTCCGAGCAGGCGCCGGGTGGGGACCGGCGGATTCGTGCGTCAGTAGACCGTGGGGAGGGCGGTTCTGCAAGACTTGCAGTCATCTCGTGGGCGTCCATGCCCCGGATGTCCCCGTCGACCTTACGGTTCGCCATCGCTGGACTCAACCGCTTCGGCAGAATCTGCAAGAAGTTGCAGGAATGTCGAGGGGTGACGTCGTGCCTCGTCGTCGGCCTCAGACGGCGAGGACCCAGGGTGCCGCGGCCACCGTCGCCACGGTGGCGACGACGGCGTATCCGGTCAGCACCGTGCACACCAGCCACTCCCGGGCGCTGCCCGCATTGCCCAGCAGGGGCACGGCGATGTCCCCGCTGCGCTGCCAGATGCCTGAGGCGAGGCGCTTCGGCGGCTTGATCACGAGCGGCCACGTGGGGAAGGGGATCCCGTCGGTGGTGAGCAGGTCCCCGATCAGATGGGTCAGCGCGCCCACGGCCACGGCAGCCGGGAGCCAGATCGAGGTGTCCGGCGCGACGACGGCGACCAGCAGACCGGAGGCCACGCCCACGATCCAGGGCAGCAGCCGCCCCTCGACCATCTTCAGAGCCCGGGTGCCCAGCGCGCACATCACGGTGACCAGCAGGGCGGCGCCGGCCTGCACCTCGCCCACCACGGGCACGACGAGCTGCCAGTCGAGCCGGTTCACGACGATCGCCAGCGCGGTGAAGAACGCCGCAGCGAGGAACGTATGGGTCGCGCCGCGATGCCCGGCCACCGTGCTCACCGCCCGGGTGATGGCCTTGGTGAGGCCGCCGCCGGAGCGGGAGATGGTGGCGGAGGGATGATCGATGTCCGGCAGCAGGGCCGCGCCGGTCGCGACCACGGCGCCGGCGACGACCTGTGCGGGATCGAGATCCCACAGGTCCAGGCCGACGACGTGGTCCATTACGGGGGCGGAGCCCGCCAGGGCCATCCAGGCGGCGGTGCCGCTGATCGCGTGGTGTCCGCCCATCACGGGCATCGCCCTCCTCGGGAGATCGTCGATGTGGCCTCACCAGGGGAAGTATGCGGGCAGAGCCGCTGGTGGGACGCAGGACGTCACCGGGGGAGGAGGGCCGCCGGGAAGACTACCGGTGGGTCATGACAGTCGGTCCATCTCGAGTTTCGTCAGACGCGCATACGGTTCTGTCGGGCGTGCACTCCGTTCTGAAGCTCACTGCGCCGGAGGTTGAGCTCGCAGATAGGCGATCACAGCAAGGACACGACGATTGCCGTTCTGTTCGGAGATCCCGAGCTTGTCGAAGACTGCGCTGACGTGCTTGACCACTGCTCCTCGGGAGAGATGGAGGCGCGCGGAGATCTGATCGTTCGTCTCGCCTCGGGAGACCAGCTCCAGGATCTCCAGCTCTCGGGGGCTGAGCCTGGAGACGGCATTCGTCTCGCGACGCATGAGAGCGGTGACGACGAGCGGATCCACGACGATTCCGCCTCCCCGCACCACCTCCAGGGAATCCAGGAAGTCATGCACTTTGGACACGCGGTCTTTGAGCAGGTAGCCCAGCCCTGACGGCGACGACGGGCCATCTCTCGCGGTGAGTCCCAGCAGCTCGCTGGCGTACTGCTGCTCGACATATTGAGACAGGACGACGACGGGCATCGCGGGATGCTTCCGACGAATCTCCAGTGCGGCCTGCAACCCGTCGTCACCGTGTCCAGGAGGCATGCGCACGTCCGTCAGGACAAGATCCACCTCTCCTGCGGGGATCAGTGTCGAGGCCTCGGCCCTGAGCTCGGTCGCCGTGGGAACCGCCGCAGTCACCACGTGTCCGGCGCGCTCCAGGAGGGCGACGAGACCGTCACGCAGGAGCGCGGCGTCCTCGGCGAGCAGAATCCTCATCTTCTGTCCTCTCGATCTGCTGTGACGGGAACCTTCAGATCCACGACGGTCGGGCCACCCTCTGGGCTGTCCAGCGTGAGGATCCCTCCCAGGCTGCGAGCCCGTGCCCGCATGCTGATGAGCCCGGTGCCGGTCGATACGGCACCTCCACGTCCGTCATCGACGATCTGAAGGTGAAGGATCGACGGGGCGTCTGTGGTCGTCGGGTCATCGAGCGTGCAGCGGATCGATACGGTCTGCGCCTCAGAATGCCGCACGACGTTCGTGATCGCTTCGTGGGCGATGAGATGAACGCTGTGTTCCAGCGACACGGGCAGACGGGGCACCGTGCACTCCGTCGTGGTCTCGAGGGGAACGGCCCGAGCGAGTTCTGCGATGGCCGCCTGAAGGCCGCCGTCCCGGAGGACCGTCGGGACCAGTCCGCTCACGGCGTTGCGAACGGATTGCCCGCCGAGATCCAGCTGCTCGCGCACCTCGTCGAGTCCGGTGAGGATCGTCGATCGGGCCTCGCCGACTGGAAGCTGCTCGGCCTCGAGCTGGAGCATCGCCAGGCGAAGGCCCGCGGCACTGAGATGCATCTGTGCCCCGTCATGGAGGTTCCGCTCCAGAACCCTGCGCTCCAGGGCGACGGCGTCGTCGAGCTGCACGGTCATGTCCCCTAGTGCCTCGACCTGTGCGACGAGCCGAGACTCCTCGTCCCGCAGCAGGGCGGTACTCAGCCCCGACCAGCCGTAGGCGAGAGCGGTCAGCCCCCACAGCGCGAAGAACAGGGCGACCACCCCGAGTACCGGGAAGACGATGATCACGAGCATCGGAGGAAGCACCTGGTCCGCAACGCCCCAGGTAGCCTCCTGCCCGGCGAGCACGGCGACGGGGGTGGCGAAGAGGGTCCCGATCACGACGACCAGCACGATGCCGACGAAGAACATCGCCGCAGCCATGACAGCTGTGAGGAGGGTCAGAACCACGTCCTGCCAGCGCATCTGCCCCATAGGTCGCGTGACTCGCAGAGCCGGCCGACCGGCCAGCGGCAGAAGCCGCGCCTCTGCCCGCGGCCACGCGAGCAGCCACACGGGAATGAGCAGGACGGTGAAGAACACGCCGAGGGACACGACTCCCGCAGCGGCCTGCAGGATGAGGTAGAGGAGCGAAGTCCATGGTGCCCGGCTGCGCATCAGCGTCAAGGGATGGCGCAGCGAGGCATGATCAACGTGGGACACGGGTCGACACTACGACGCGGCCGACGCCGTCGGGGTAGGCATTCGCCCACCTTCCGCAGTATGCGAAGCCCTCGAGTGCTGGCGTCATTCGGTCGTTCTCGGAGACGGCCTCGTCGCGTGGACTCTAGTCATGACTCCCCGCCTCCCTCCGGTGATCACGGCCCGGCAACTCACCAAGACGTACGGCCGCGGCTCCGCCACGCGAACAGTCCTGGACGACGTCGATCTGGAGATCGGTCCTTCGATGCTCACGGCGATCATCGGGCCGAGCGGCTCAGGGAAGTCGACCCTGCTGTTCTGCCTCTCCGGCCTCGAGACGAGGAGCAGTGGCGAGATCGACCTGCTCGGGGTGGATCCAGCGCGTGCGCGGTCGGGCCGGATGGCTCGTCTCTATCGCCAGCACGTGGGATTCGTGTTCCAGGACTACAACCTGATTCCCTATCTCTCCGCGCGCAGGAACGCGGCTCTACCGGGCCTGCTTGCCGGGCGCCGGGACGCGTTGCGCCGAGCGGACTCGGCGTTGTCGGAGGTGGGGCTCACGGAGTTCGCCTCCACCCCTGCCTCCCACCTCTCCGGAGGGCAGCAGCAGCGCATCGCGCTCGCACGGGTTCTCGCCGGCCGGCCGGAGGTCGTCTTCGCCGACGAACCGACCGGCGCGCTGGACACGGCGGCGTCGGCGGCGGTGATGGGCGGGCTCCGCGCTCGAGCGGATGAGGGCGCTGCGGTTGTCCTGGTCACGCACGATCTCGACGCCGCGGCCCATGCAGATTGCGTGGTGCTGCTCCGGGACGGTCGGATCCATGCGCAGCGCGGGAAGAGCTCGGTGCAGGAGCTCGCGGAGCTCCTGCAGAGCGGCGCGGAAGGGTGGAGTCGATGATCGGGGCGATTATCCCAGCTGTGCTCGCCGGGAGAGCCTCCTGGTGGGCACCGGCTCTTGTCGCGACCGTGACGTCGTTCCTGGTCGGAACCTGTTTGGTCCAAGCCTTCGGTACCGATGCATCGAATCCCGAAATCCAAGCGGTGCTGCGTCATGGTGGCTTGAGGCCAGATCATGTGTCGACCGTCGGCGTCAGCATCGCCGTGATGATCGTGCCGGTATCCGTCATCGTTCTTGCCGCGGTGTCCTCGGCAGCGATCGCCGCGACGACAAGGGACCGTGCGCGGTGGAGACTTGCTGGAGCATCGCCGATCGCTCTCGCGGTCTTCGTCCTGACCCAGATCGGGGTCGCGGCACTCAGCGGAGGTCTCCTGGGGGCCCTCGCGACCGCACTCGGCGGAGGCCGTCTCTCGGAGCTGCTCAACGGGATGATCCTGCCCGAGCTTGCGGGGATCGACGTGCACGCAGCCCCAATGGCACTGGCCGGTGCCGTTCTCGTCCCGCTCGTGACAACTCTGTTCGCCGCGACGCTCCCGGCGCTGCGTGGAGCCCGGGTGTCAGCGATCCGCGCAGTGCGCGGCGAGGATACCCCTCTATCTCGAAACGGCGTTGGTCGCTGGATGACGACGGTGCTCGGGCTGGCTGCCTTGTTCGCGATCGTCGTTGCGGTCTACCACCACCCGCCTGGACTCGACAACGGCGAGGCCCTGACGGCTGGGCTCGGTCTCGCCGTGCTGACTCTCGGGGTGGCAGGCCTCGGGGCACGGATCCTGGTGCCACTGGTGGTCTCGGCGGTCTCCCGCCTGCTGCCGGTGCCCAGCCCGCTGTGGCCGCTCGCCCGAGAGGGTGCCGTCGCGAGGGTGCACGTCAGTGGCCCGACCGTCGTGGCATTGGCCTGCGGGTCGGGGATCCTCGGGTCGATCACGGGAATGGCGCGGACCAGCGAAGCCATCGCCCGAGCACTGGGATCGCAGGAGGAGTACAACCTGCTGGACACCTACATCATCTGTGCGGTCATCGGACTGCTGTGCGCGGTCGGCGGGGCCTGTGTGCTCGCGTTGAGCACGGGCGACCGCCGTCGAGAGGTCGCCATGCTGCGTGCGGTGGGACTATCGCCGTGGCAGGTTCGAGGCGTGGCTGCCGCTGAAGCCCTTTTGCTCTCCGCATCGACCATGCTGATCGGTCTGGTGACGACCGTCGTGTCCACCGCACTGATCTCGCGTGCTGCAGCAATGGACGGGCTGCCCGTCCGATTCGTCCTGCCGTGGGCTGAGCTTTCGGTGTCAGCGGTGCTGACGTCGGTGGTCCTGCTCGCCGCGCTCGTGCTCCCGGCGCATCGGGCTCTGCACGCGTCGGTGCGCGAATCCTTGGCGTCGGAGTGAATGACTCTCTCGGCGATCATGGAGTCGAACGAGGCTGTTCTCAGGATCCAGATGACGTGACGGGACCCCGGTGCTGAAGAGCAGGACCGACGGGCGTTCCGGGCGGGGCCTCCAGATCGCCCAGCTCCGAGATGGTGTCGATCATCGTGTTCTTCCGCGTCGAGGCGATGAGCTGGCGAAGTGCGAGTTCGGCGACAGCTCGGTGCGACCGGGCACCCGTGAGCTCTCGGGCGTGCTCGATCAGTTCAAAGTCCAGTTCGATTCGTAACTCCGCCATGACTGCCCACCTCCCGCTCTCTGACGAAGCATAGACAGAGGCCTCACCGCGTCACGGCCTCCAGCAGCTCGAGCACGTGCCGGTACGACTTCCCGGTCGCGGCCTGCATGCCGAGCTCGCAGGTGCGGTTGGAGCTGACGTACCAGTCCGTCTCCCGCAGGGCGACCTCGGCGGCCTCGGCCCGGGTGGCCGACGCCGTGAGCTCGGGGTGCAGCATGCCGCGGTCGCCCGCGTAGCCGCAGCAGCCCCAGTCCACGGGCACCACCACGTCGCGCGCTGCGGCCTCGGCGATCGCGACCAGGTCGTCGGTCGCCCCCAGATGGGTGGTCGAGCAGGTGGGGTGCACGGTCACCGACCCGGCGGGCTCGCGCACGCTCAGCTGCGGCAGCAGGTGCCGACGCACGTAGGTGATCGCGTCGAGCACCTCGACCCCGGTGCCCTCCATCGCCTGGAGGATCCCCTCGGTGCAGCTGGAGGCGTCCACGATCACGGGCAGCTCGCCGTCATGGCTCGCGGCGAGCAGGGCAGTGCGCACCTGGTCGCGCATCTGCTCCTTGGCACCGGTCATGCCCTTGGAGGAGAAGGGGGTGCCGCAGCACAGGGAGGCGGCGTCGTCCGGGACGGCCAGGCGCATGCCGGCACGCTGGGCGAGGAGCTCGAGCGCTGCGGGGACCCCGGCGGCGGTCGTCGGGGCCGACGTCGTCGCGCCACCGTTCCCGCCTCCGCTCCCGCACGCGCAATCGCCCCCGCAGCCGCCGCTCGCTCCGCCGTCACTGCTGCGCGGCTCCTCGGCGGCCCCGAACATGGTGTGCACGCAGGCGGGCAGATAGACGGCGCCGACGTCGGCCGAGGCCCGGCCGCGGCCGCCCGCGCGTCGCACCGAACCACCCCGCCGAGGCAGCTCGCTTCGGTACTGCGGCACCACGTCCGTGCCCAGCAGCGCGCGGCCCACCTCGGTCGCCGCCCGCGGCAGCACCTCAGGGAGCGTTCCGGCCACGCTCATCGCGGCCGAGGCCCCGCGGGTCAGGAGGTCCCAGTTCCCCGCCGCCGCCTTCCAGGCCGCGTTCGGCGCTGCGCTAGCGTCCTCCGCGCGCAGACGTCGCACCAGGTCACCGGTGTTGATGCCGACGGGGCAGGCGGTCACGCACATCCCGTCGACCGCGCAGGTCTCCAGGCCTTCGTACTCGTACGCGCTCCGGATCGCCGTCGCGGTCTTGAGGTCTCCGCGCTGCTCGGCGAGGTTCGCGTCGCGGCGCAGCACGATCCGCTGGCGCGGGGTGAGGGTGAGGTCTTTCGAGGGGCACACCGGCTCGCAGTAGCCGCACTCCACGCAGCGGTCCGCCTCCTCCTCGATCTCGATCACGGGCTTCAGATTCTGCATATGCGCCGACGCGTCGTCCGTGAGGACCACGCCCGGGTTGAGAATCCCGGCTGGGTCCACCAACGCTTTGAGCTCCCGCATCACGCCGTACAGCTCCGGCCCGTACTGGCGCTCCACGAACGGCGCCATCACGCGACCGGTGCCGTGCTCGGCCTTGAGGTTCCCGCCGTGGTCCAGAACGAGCTCGACCATGTCCTGCGTGAACGCCTCCAGGCGCGTGGACCCCTCGCCGAGCTGCTCGTTGAGCAGGAAGTGGATGTTGCCGTCCTTCGCGTGCCCGAAGATCACCGACTCGTCGTAGTCATGACGGTCGAACAGGTCCTGCAGCCCGCGGCAGGTGGCCTCCAGCTCCGGCACCGGCACCACCACGTCCTCGAGCAGCGCCGTCGACCCTGCTGGTCGCGCGCCGGCGATCGCGGCATAGAGGCCCTTGCGGGTGGTCCACATCGCCGCCCGACGCGCGGCGTCGGTGGTCATCTCCAACGGCACCGACAGCCCGAGCGCCTCGGACATCCCCACCGCATCGGCCGCGCGCTGCGCGAGCTCGGCAGGGTCGTCGCTGCGGTGCTCGACGAGCAGGGCGGCATGGCGTTCGACGTCCAGCCCGAGGATCTCCTGGGGCGCCCCGGCCAGGCCCTGGGCCACGATCAGCGAGCGAGCGTCCATCAGCTCCGCGGTCGCGAAGCCGGCACCCACGACCTCCGGCAGCGCGGCCGTCGCGGCCTCCAACGACGGCAGCACCAGAAGACCGGTGGTGATGTGCTTCTGGATCGGCACAGTGCGGAACACAGCGGAGGAGACGAAGGCGAGGGTGCCCTCCGAGCCGACCACGAGATGGGCGAGCACGTCGGCCGGCGTCTCGAAGTCCAGCAGGGCGTTGATGCCGTAGCCCATCGTGTTCTTCAGCGCGAAGCGCTCCCGGATCACGCGGGTGGACTCGGCGTCGTCCCGCACGCGGCGCATGAGGCGCGCCAGGCCCTCATGGAGATCGGGCTCCTCGCGCCGCAGGCGGGCGTCGGCCCCCTCGAGCCCGGTGTCCACGATCGTGCCCGAGGGCAGCACGAAGCGCAGCGACTCCAGCGTGCGGTAGGAGTTCTCGGCGATCCCGGCGGCCATGCCGGAGGAGTTGTTGGCGATCACGCCGCCGATCGTGCAGGCGACCTCGGAGGCCGGATCCGGGCCCAGACGTCGCATGTGCCGCAGCAGGTGCGCGTTGACCTGGCGCAGCGTCGCCCCGGGGCCCACGCGCACGCGCTCGCCGCGGTCGAGCACCTCGACCGTACGGAAGTGGGTGCGCACGTCGGCGAGGACCGCCTCGGACTGCGCCTGTCCGGACAGGCTGGTCCCGCCGGAGCGGAAGGTCAGGGGCCGACGCGTGCGCATCGCCTCGCGCAGCAGCGCCACGACGGAGTCCTCGTCGGTGGGAGAGGTGACGGCCTCGGGCAGCAGCAGGTAGTGCGAGGCGTCGTGCGCGAGCGCGTGACGGGCGACGACATCGGTGTCGAGCAGGGGTGCGACAGTCATGCCTCACGGTATCGCGGGAGGTCGGGGGCGCGCGAGGAGGCTTCTCGCCGCATGAGGTCGCTGACGCCGGCGGCCTGTACGGTCGGTTCCGTGACGAGCGCACTGAACACCTACCTGAGCCGCCTCTCGATCGCCCTGTCCACCGCGACAGCGCCCGAGCCCGATGAGACGACCGAAGCGGCCCTCCCCGATCGGGGGATCTCCGGCAGCGCGGAGTCCGTCGGCGATATCCCGGACCTCTCCTATCTCTCCGGCGCCCGCGAGGACCACCTCGGCGTCGCCGTCTGCACGATCGACGGGGAGATCACCTCCGCCGGTACCGAGCACGCCTTCCCGGTGCAGTCGATCTCCAAGGCCTTCGCGTACGGCGCCGCGATCGATCTCCACGGGATGGACTACGTCGACTCCGTGGTCGACGAGGAGCCGACGGGGGAGGAGTTCAACGCCCTCAGCATCGACCGGCACTCCAAGAAGCCCAAGAACCCGCTGGTCAACATCGGGGCGATCCGTACCCACGCGATGCTGGGTCCCACCCAGGAAGAGCGCACGCAGCGCCTGCGCGATGTGCTCGACGCCGCCGCCGGGCGTCCCCTCGAGCTGCATCGCGAGACCCGGGACGAGGAGCTGACGATCGCCGACCGCAACCTCGCCCTCGCGTACATGCTGCGCGCGGCAGGATCGATGACCGAGGACGCCTCCGAGGTGGTCGGCGGATACATCGAGGGCTGCGCGGTGCTCACCACCGTCACCGATCTCTCGGTGATGGCCGCGACCCTCGCCTCGGGCGGCACCAATCCGCTCACCGGCGAGAAGGTGTTCTCCCGCGTCGCCGCTCGCCAGGTGCTCTCGGTGATGCTCACCTGCGGGATGTACGACAACGCCGGCGACTGGATCAGTGACGTGGGCCTGCCCGCGAAGTCCGGCGTGGGCGGCGGGATCATCGCCGCGCTGCCCTCCCGCTTCGGTCTCGCCAGCTATGCCCCGCAGCTGGACCTGCACGGCAACTCCGTGCGCGGCACCTACTTCTTCGAGCGGCTCAGCGCCGACTTCGCCCTGCACATGCTCGACGGGGTGGTGCCGCGAGACCTCGAGGAGTGCGCCCAGGAGCTGATGGAGGTCGGCACCCACCCGTGAGGTGAGGGAGGTCGGCTCGCCCCGGGGTTCTGACGGAGGCCGGCCCGCCGCGCCCGATCGATGCCCTCATGAGCTGATACGTCGCCCGGGACGACGTATCCGGTGGCGTCAGGCGAGGAGCCTCACCTCTCTACGGGGCTGCCTGCTCACCAGGCGCCACTCGATCCAGGCCGAGCGAACTTGTGACCCGCGAGGTCGGGTGCGAACCTTGCGCCATGATCTTCGCGAAGGTGTTGGCGCCCGATGACTGGCCTGTGTGGCGGGAGCTGCGCCTGCGCGCCCTGGCTGACTCGCCCTGGGCCTTCGGCAGCACCCTGGCCGAGGTGCTCGCCCGGGACACCGAGGAGCATTGGCGCGCCGGGGTCTCCGCACCCATGGTCTCGTTCGTCGTCGAAACCGCCGACGGGCCTGCAGGAATGGCCCGGCTCATGTTTTCTGAGCAGGCCGGCGTCCAGCCGGAGCTGATCTCGGTGTGGGTGGCACCAGAGGCCCGCAGGACCGGAGCTTCCCGCGCCCTCATCGCCGCCTGCGTCGACCACCTCGCCGCGCACCACCCGATGACCCGGCTGCGCCTCGCGGTGGTCGAGACCAACCTGCCCGCCCGTCGGCTCTACGAGAGCTGCGGCTTCGGGGTGATCGGCCGCAACCCGGACGACGACACCGAGCTGCTCATGGAACGCCGCGCCGCCCCCATGGACCAGGAGAGCGTCGAGCTGCCCACCGAGCTCGTGGCCCGGTACCGGGCCGTGGACCGCGAGCACGTGGGCACACCCACTCTGGACACCCCCGCCCACCTGGACCGCCTGACCGAGCTGATCGGTCGTGAGGGCATGCGCACCCCGATCGATCTGGCTTTCACCGAGGAGTTCGCGACCATCGACGGCAACCACCGCATCGCCGTGGCCCGGAGGCTGGGCCTGGCGACGGTGCCTGTTCATCTCACCCGCCGCGCCGAGCACCCCCGCCCCGATCACGGGCGGGACATGGACCCGGCGGATCTGCGCGTGCTCGAGGCCGCCCTGGCTCCCTCACCCACCCATGCCCCCGATCGTGCGGGGCGCGGCACAGGAATCGTGGCGTGAGCATCCGACGAGGCACGCCTGCGGATCGGTAGACTTGCGGTCATGAGCTCCACCTCTCGAGATGCCCTGGTCCTCCGTCCCTTCGAGGGGCTGCCGAACGAACAGGATCTGGTGGCGATGCGCCAGCTGATCCCCGCGGCGACCATGGCCGCGAAGACCACCGCCGAGCACGGCGCGGTCGATGTCGAGATCGCGACGATCCTGCCGATGGCGTGGCCCGCTGTGCGCCGCACCGACGGGAGCATCACCGTGGGCATCCAGGCCGCCTACCCCGGCGGGGACCTCTCCCGCGGGATCGGGCAGGCCATCAAGCTGGCCCTCGCCCTCGAGCCCGGCAACCCGATCACCTCGGTGACCCTGGATGACGACGCCCCGCGCCTGCAGGAGATCCTCGACCTGACCGGTGACTTCACGATCGCCGTGCACGACACCTTCGAGTTCTGGCTGGACCCGAGCGCCGAGCGCACCCCCGAGATCGAGTCCTCGATCCAGGAGGCGAACCAGTCGATCATGCCCACCCGCGCCGTCGCCGGCCTCGAGCACGCCTACTGGGTCGACGCCGGGCCCAAGGAGCACCTGCGCTGGGTGCTCGACGCCGACGAGGAGAAGGTCATCGACGCGGTCACCCGCCTGCACGCACGCCGTGAGTCCGGGGTCGGCGAGGGCACCAAGTACGTCGGCTCCTTCCGCGCCGAGGGCCTCGCGATCCCCGTGTGGGACCTGCCCAAGGGCTTCGGCGCCGCAGGCGTCGAGGCGGAGGCGGAGGCGTTCCGCACCCGCTTCGAGGAGGCGCTGCACACCGAGGAGCCGCTCACCGCGCTCGAGCGTCGCGCCCGGGGCGGGATCGTGGCCCGACAGGTGACCCTGCGATGAGTGCGGCGGGGCCGCTGACGGCCCACCGCCCCGAGCGGGTGGCCGTGGTGATCCCTGCCAAGAACGAGGCGGAGAGGATCGAGGCGACCATCGTGGCCGCCCGCGAGATCCAGGGCGTGGATCTGGTGGTGGTCGTCGACGACGGCTCCACCGACGCCACCTCCGCGGTCGCCATGGGGGCCGACGCCCTCGTGGTGCGCCACAAGACCAACCGCGGCAAGGCGGCAGCGATGGCGACCGGTGCACAGATGGTCGCGATCCGGGAGGACGCCGAACGGGCCGACGGAGGCGCCGGCTTCTCCGAGGAGCTCCATGCCGAGCCGCGCTCGCCGGGGCACACCGGGCCGTTGCCCGTGATCGACGGCAAGGACCGGACGCCGCGCGCCCTGCTGTTCGTCGATGCCGACATGGAATCCTCCGTCACCACCGCTCAGCCCCTGGTGGATGCGGTGCTCGGCGAGGGCGTCGACATGGCGATCGCTCTGCTGCCGCCCCAGGCCGGCGCCGGCGGCATGGGGATCGTGGTGGGCACCGCCCGCCGCGGCATCCTGCGCGCCACCGGCTGGGAGGCCACCCAGCCGCTGTCCGGGACCCGCTGCATCACCCGGGAGACCTGGGAGGCCTGTCAGCCGCTGGCGCCGGGGTGGGGCGTCGAGACGTCGCTGACCATCGACGCGCTGACCGGCGGTTTCTGGGTCAAGGAGATCGAGACGTCCCTCGCGCACCGCGCCACCGGCAAGGATCTGCGCGGTCAGCTGCACCGCGCCGCCCAGCTGCGCGATGTGGTGCGGGCCTTGGCACGCCGCCGCCATGTCCTGCCGGACGAACCGGCCGATGACCCGACCGACGAGCCTGCCGTGCTGGCTGCGGGTACGACCGGTGAGTTCATCGGCGAGCCGGTGATCGACAGCTCTGGGGCCGAGCCAGCCGGGACTGAACCTGCTGAGGTCGAGCCCGCGGAGGTGGAGCCCGCTGAGGTCGAGCCTTCTGGGGGTGCGGCGACCGCGGCCGTCACCCCCGAGTCGTCCGTCGACCCGGAACGGTCCGTCACCCCCGAGCCGATTCCTGCTCCGGAGGTCAACAGCGAGTCAGAGCCAAGCGGCGAGCCGGAACCGGGCGTCGAGCCGGAACCCGACCGGGGCACGCGAGCCGAGGCTGAGAACCGCGGCGGCACCGTCCAGCCGCGCCCCACGTCCGTGCGGGCCGTCTGGCCGGGGGCGAAGCGGGCACCGGAACCGGAATCCGCCGAAGAGGTCAACGCCTGGGACCTCGGTCCGGTGGAGGAGGCCGCCCCGGAGGAGCCGAGCGCTCCCGCCTCGGGGACGACTCCTGGCCCGGAGTCCAAACCGGCCCCGGCGGCGAATCCGGTCCCCGTCGTGCCCGCGCCGTCGACATGGACCTCACCGCAGTCCCCGATCTCGTCGACACCCACGACCTCGGTCCCGACCTCGCCGTCGACCCCGGCTGCCGCACCGGGTGCAGCTGCGACGTCGCCCACGGATCCGGCGTCTGCTCCGACCACGGAGCAGGATTCCGCCGTCAACAGGGCGGATCGCCGCCGGGCGCGCCTCGCCGCGCTCCCGGTCAGCGGCGCCTTCTCCGACGAGGAGACCCGGGCGCTCGGCGATCTCGACATCGAGTCGCTGGACCGCCGGCTGCGGGCTCTACCGGTCGCAGGGGAATTCGCCCCGGATGACGTCGTCTACCTCGCAGGCATCGACCTCGAGGCTCTTGCGGCCCGGCTCGAGGCGGCTCCGGTGGCGGAGCGTTTCAGCCCCGAGCACGCCGTGATCATCGCATCGCATCTGACCGTGCCCGGGCCCGAGCTGCCCAGCTCGATCCGCCCGCCGCTGAGTGGTGATGAATACGCCTCGCTCGTGGTCCACGCCGCCGTCGAGGCCGAGAACGCCTCGGACGACTGAACCTGCCTACTGCGGGTCCGCGGAGCCCGTCGGCCGGGGCGCGGGCAGCGCGACCGGCAGGAAGGCGAACCAGATCCCGAAGACCGCGGCGACCAGCACCGGCCCGGTGTCGTTGACCGCATACCCCAGCCAGGTGCCGGCCACGAGGGCGACCCGCACCCGGTAGGCCGCAGGGTGCGCGGCGTCGAGCGCCACCAGCCGCGTGAGACGGAACCGGCGCGGGGCGAGCACGGCGATCGAGGCGAGCACAGCCAGCAGCATGATGAGTGCGAGCGCCCAGTAGCCGGTGGTCATCGCGATGTTCTGCGCGAGCTTGCGCGTGATCACGGAGAGCAGCTCGCCGCTCAGGAGCTCGTCGATGAACCGCCCCAGGTGGGTGCGGTCCTCGGGCGGACGCAGCCAGTCCAGGAAGGACACCCCGAGCACGGCGACGGCGCCGCCCGCGAGGAGCGCCAGGATGTGCCAGGCCTTCGGCCGGATCCCCGAGACGAGCAGGGCGAGCAGCCCGAAGGTGGGGATGGTGGCGAGCATCGAGCCGAAGTCAGCGCCCATGGACGGCGCCACGCACACGACCGCCACGCAGGCGCCCACCAGGAGTGTCCACACCACTCGGGCGCGAGGGGTGCGCAGCACGGTGAACAGGCACAGCAGCGCCATCATCGCCCCGGCGAACACCATGCCGTACAGGTGGTTGGAGAGCCCGTAGAAGCGGCCGCCGGAGATCGGCTGGGCACCGAGCGGGGAGCCCAGCTGGAACCGTGAGCCGAGCGCGGACTCGCCGAGGATCACGGCGGTGATCAGGGCGGAGGAGACCCCGAGCGGTCCGAAGCGATGGCGGCGCCACGGGCCGCCGAGCACGATCACGGAGAGCACCGCGCAGCCGCCCCAGACCACAGCGGTCAGTGCCAGGGTGTCGTGCTCCCCGCGCCACCAGGGCACGACGGATGCGCACAGTCCGACGGGGAGGGCGAGCGGGGCGATGGCCGCGAGGGCGCGGCCCACGGCGGCGAGCCGCCGGCGCCGTGCGAAGGCAGGCACGAGGCAGATCACGAGGCCGATCACGCCGAGCGCGAGCCAGGATCCCAGAGCCGGGACGGTCGCGGAGTCGACGATCGCGGCGGCCTGCGAACGGTCCAGGGCGAGCTGCTGGGGGTCGTCGTGGTCCGTGCCGCGGAACGGCTGACCGGGGATCAGGCCGTCGGCTGCGACGTCATAGGAGGCGAGGACCGTGGCGACCACGTCGGTCATCATCACGACGCCGTTCTGCTTGGTGGCACCGCTGGTCAGCGCCTGGCCGGGGAACGCGGAGTCCAGCGCGACCTGCAGGCCCACGGTGCGGGAGGCGACCGCACCGGTGCGCTCCATCTCGTCCGGGTTCGCCGGGTCGGTCGCAGCGACGGAGACCAGGAGCGTGCGGGGCAGGTCGGCGGACTCGCAGCCGCCGGCGGCGTCCAGCACTCCGCCGACCCTCTCGTCGAGGTCCGAGAGCGCCTGCTCGCGGCCCGGATCGTCGTGGTCGGGCACGGAGCCGAGGTCGACCTGCACGATGTCCTCGCCGGCGAGGGCGTCGGCGGTCTGTGCAGCGATCTGGTCCGGGTCCGACGGCCCGGATCCCGCCAGCTCGGGGTCGGCCTCCGCCGAGGCGTCGATCTCCGTGGTGTGGACGGGCAGCTGCTTCCACTGGTCCACCGGGGGGTTCGGGATCCCGGCCGAGCGGGGTGCCTTCTCGGCGAGGCCGCGGTAGCCGGTGTGCAGCGTCTCCAGGCCCTGGCGCTCCGTGGAGACCACGGAGGTCGAGGTGGTGTTCATCGCCCCTGCTCCGGAGCGATCCGCGAGGCACTGGATGTTCGGTGTCCGCTCGGCGGAGATGTCCTCCCAGCTCAGACCTGCGGTGGTCAGGACCAGGCGCACCGGGGCGTCTGCCTCCTGCGGGCCGTCGGCCTGCGCGGCGGGAGCGAGGCCCAGCACGAGCGCGCTCAGCATCAGGGTGAGCAGCACTGCCGGCAGCGCACGGAGCCGGCGGGCAGGGGAGGAGGAGACAGGCAGGTGGGGAAGCACAGGACGATGCTACGGGGCGCACCGCAGGCTCCCGGGCGTCTGCGCAGGGCCTCCACGCTTCTCCCACGGATTCCACGGGCCCCGCCGGCGCCCTGGCCGCGGCGCGCGCCGGGCGAGCGGTGCCGCACAAGAGGTGCTATGCAGCGCAGAGGAGGTCCGGGGACCCATATCGTGGACCCCATGAACACCCCGACTCCTCCCTATGAGCAGGTCCGTCGCGAGATCGTCGAGCAGGTCCGCTCCGGCGAGATCGCCCCGGGCGACAAGCTCCCCGCCATCCGCGTGCTCGCCGGCGATCTCGGCCTCGCCGCCGGCACCGTGGCCCGCGCCTACAAGCTCCTCGAGGAGGCGCAGATCATCGTGACCCGGCGCGGCGCGGGCACCACCGTGGCGCCAGGAGCCGTGGCTGCCAGCGAGAGATCCGCCGCGGCGACCGACAGGGAATCCGGGGGCGTCGCCGACCCGGACCTCGTCGCACTGTTCTCCGGACCCGTCGCCGACGCCCGTGCCAAGGGCCACGGTGACGTCGAGATCATGGCGTCGGTGCGGGCGGCGCTGGCGGGACAGGCCCCCGCGACCACCGCATGAAGCGACTGAGTCGATGATCCGACTCCGAGCACTCGACCCCCAGGATGCCGATGCCTTGCTGCTCGGTCAGGACGACGCGCTGGCGCGGGAGATCAGCGGAGGCCGGTGGGACCGCGCGGCGCTCGTTGCCTTCCTGGACCGCTGTTCACGGTGGAGCAGCGACGGTCCGATCCGTGAGTACGCCGCGGTAGACGGGATGGCCTCGGGCGGGGACGAGCACCAGGACGGGGACGGGGTCGGAGGCGGGCGTCTGCTCGGCGGCGGCGGTCTGAACCGCCTGGCGCCAGGAGTCCAGCGGGGCCACGCCGCGATGACCTACTGGGTGCTCCCAGCTCATCGGGGGAAGGGTCTGGGGCAGGAGATCGCGTCAGCGCTCGTCGACTGCGCCCGCGGAGACCAACGGATCTCGCAGCTCGTGCTGTTCATCGCGCCGCACAACGATCCCTCCCGAGCCGTGGCCCGCAATATCGGCGCGGCTCCCACCGGCACTCCCGAGCGGCACCCTGCCGATCCGGCGCGGGTCGTAGACCGCTGGGTGCTCGACCTGCGCTGAGCCCGACCCTGATCTCCGGGAATCTGCATCTCCGCGTCGGGCCACAGCAATCCGTGCTCCGCCAGCCTGGCATCCTGGGCCGATGAGTCCTGCACTCCGCCTGGTCCCGCCGTCCGTCTCCCGCCACGCGGCCTTCGTGGACTGCCTCGCCGACTTCGCCGGGACGGCGATGGACGGCTCGAGCATCTTCGACCCCGGCATCCCGCCGGTGGGCGACGGAGAGTTCATCGACTTCGTGACCGCGCGCCTGGCCGAGGAGGATCCGAGCACCGAGCTCGAAGAGCCCTGGGTGCACTGCACCAGCCGCTGGATCATCGCGGCCGACGGGTCGAGCGACGGCTCATGTGGAGTTGACGATCCGGGAGCCGAGATCCTCGGCTTCATCGTGATCCGCCACCGCCTGACCACCTACCTCTTCGATCAGGGCGGGCACATCGGGTACTCAGTGCGGCCATCCGCCCGGAGGCAGGGGATCGCCTCCGCGGCCCTCGAGCTCGGCCTGGCCGAGGCGCGGGGGCTCGGCATCAGCCCTGTCCTGGTCACCTGCGATGAAGACAATGTCGCCTCCCGCCGCACGATCGAGAAGGCCGGCGGGCAGTACGAGAACAGTGTTGAGGGGAAACGGCGCTATTGGATCGATGACGGGACCAGGCCGGCACGCCCCTCGTCCTGATCGCCAGTGCGCAAAGAGGCCGGTCCGTCCTGGGCCGCGCGGCGGAACTGCGCCCGTGAGCAGTAGTGTTGGCTCCCATGCGGTACGGATACCTCGGCCCCGAGACCACCTTCACCCACCAGGCGCTCCTGCAGGCGCTGGCGGTCATGCCCCGCGAGGTCACCGACACGGTGGAGCAGGTGCCCTTCACCGCCGTCGCGACCGCGACCACCGACCTGCTCGCCGGGGACATCGATGCGCTGATCGCGCCGATCGAGAACTCCGTCGAGGGCGGGGTCTCCGGCACGCTGGACGTGCTCGCCGCCACGGACTCCATCACCATCGTCGCCGAGCAGATCGTGCAGGTGACCTTCGTGCTCGCCGCCCGCGAGGAGACAGCGCTGACGGACCTCCGCGTCGTCTCCTCCCACCCGCACGCCCAGGCTCAGGTCCAGGGCTGGCTGCGCGGCCACGTCCCCTCGGCGAACGTCGCCACCGCCTCATCGACCGCCGCGGCCGCCCGCGACCTCGCCGCGATGAGCCCCGAGGAGGCCCGCGGCCGCGCCGCCGTCTGCTCGCCCCTCGCTGCCGAGCACTTCGGCCTCACGGTGCTCGCCGAGCAGATCGAGGACAACGCCGGCGCGCAGACCCGCTTCGTGCTCGTCACCCGCGAGGGCCGCATCCCCGCCCGCACCGGGGCGGACAAGACCACGCTCGTCGTCCAGCTGCCCCACAACCGCTCCGGCGCCCTGCTCGAGACCCTCGAGATGTTCAGCGCCAACGGCGTGAACCTCTCCCGCATCGAGTCGCGCCCCATCGGCGACTTCCTGGGCCGGTACTCCTTCTCGATCGACGTCGAGGGGCACATCGAGGACCGTCGCGTCGCCGCCTCCCTGCGGGCGCTGCACCGGATCTGCCCCGTCGTGCACTACCTCGGCTCCTACCCGCGCATCGACGGGATCAGCTCCGAGACGCGCGAGGAGTTCGCCGACGACACCTACGACGAGGCCCACGCCTGGATCGAGTCGCTGACCGGCATGGTCACCCCGCCCTCGACGGGGTCACCGAGCACGGACTGACGGCCCTCAGGGCTGGTCCAGATCCGTTCCCGCGGGAACGCGCAGGCGCAGCACGCCCGGGTCGATCCGGGCGATCAGATGGGTCGCCTCAGTGTCGGTGTCGCCGTCGAGCTGCACGGGCTGGGCCTTCGTGGTCGCGACCCGCACCTCGGTGGCCTGGTAGCGGTTCATCGTGGACAGGCGCGTGGTCTCTGCGAGCTTGCCCTTCGGGACCAGCTTCGGGTTCACGACCTCCGTGACCACCTGGCTGAAGCCGGCGGCGCCCTTCCACCCGGCGACCACGATCTCGAGGCGGCCGTTGTCCGCTGTGGCCTCCGGCATCAGCACGAAGCCGCCGGGAAGTCTGCCCACGTTGCCCAGCAGCACGGTGCGCGCCTTGTGGGCCTGGCGGGTGCCGTCGGGGAAGTCCAGCATGACGTCGACCGAGCGGCCGAGGATCGTGCGCACCCCGCCGACCACATAGGCGATCCACCCGAGGCGCTTCTTCAGGGTGTCGTCGGTGTGGCCGATCATCTCGGCGTCCGCCCCGAAGCCGGCGATGACCAGGAAGATCTGCTCAGCGGATGCGGCCGCCTCGGAGACGGAGCCGCCGCTGCGCAGCCAGCCCACGTCGATCTGTCGGTCCTCGCCGCTCAGCGCCGCGGTCATCGCCGCGGTGGGATCCTCCAGGGGGATGTCGAGGTTGCGGGCCAGCAGGTTGCCGGTCCCGGCGGGGATGATCGCCATCCGGGTGTCGGTGCCGGCGAGCACGGAGGACACCAGGCGCACGGTCCCGTCGCCGCCGGCGGCGACCACCAGATCGGCGCCCTCCTGGAGAGCACGACGGGTCTGGCCGCGGCCCGGATCCTCCACCGTCGTCTCGTAGAACTCGACGTCAGCGCCCCCGAGGTTCTCGACGACCTCGCGCACGCGGGTGCGGAACATCTCGGCGTCGTCGAACTTCGAGGGGTTCAGGACCACCGCGACCCGGTGGATGCTGTCAGCGGGCGAGTCGTCGTGGGGGTCCGCGTCGGCCCTGGCAGCACTGTCGACGTCGGCGGACGTACCGTCCCCGGCCGCGCCGGCTCCCGCACGTGCGCCCGAGCCCTCCGTCGCGGCCCGCAGCGCGGCGATCTCGCGACGGTGGCGCCCCAGGTGCCGCAGCACCACGACGAGCAGCACGACGGCGACGACGGTGACCACGATCGAGGCGATGCTGAGGTAGAGCAAGGTCTGGTCCATGGTCACAGAGTACTGACGGCGAGGGCCGGAGAGCACAGGCCCCTGCGCGGGTACCCTGGTGCAATGATCGATCTGCGGCTCCTGCGAGAGAATCCCGATGCCGTCCGCGATGCCCAGAAGGCGCGCCGACGAGACCCTGCCACCGTCGACGCCGTCCTGGCGGCCGATTCCCGCTGGCGCGAGGCGACCGGGTCCTTCGAATCCGCGCGCGCCGAGCAGAAGGCCTTCGGCAAGAAGGTCGCCCAGACCACGGGCGAGGAGAAGCAGGCACTGCTGGCCGAGGTCAAGCAGCTCGCGGCCGACGTCAAGCGCCTCGAGGCGGAGGCCGGAGAGGCCATCGCCGCCCGTGACAGCGCCCTGCGCGCCATCCCCAACCTCGCCGAGGGCGCCCCCGAGGGCCTCGAGGAGGACTTCGCCCTCCGCGAGACCGTCGGCGAGAACCCCCGTTTCGACCACCCGGTCAAGGATCACCTGGAGATCGCCGAGGGTCTGCGGGCGATCGACATGGCCCGCGGCGCGAAGGTCTCCGGCTCACGCTTCTACTTCCTGCGCGGCGTCGGCGCCCAGCTCGAGCTCGCGATCCTGAACTCCGCGATCGACCAGGCCACGAACGCCGGCTTCACCCCGATGATCACCCCCACCCTGGTGCTCCCGGAGTCGATGGAGGGCACGGGCTTCCTCGGCGAGCACGCCGACGAGGTCTACCACCTCGACAAGGACGACGACCTCTACCTCGTCGGCACCAGCGAGGTGGCCCTGGCCAGCTATCACAAGGACGAGATCCTCGACCTGTCCGGCGGCCCGATCCGCTACGCCGGCTGGAGCGCCTGCTACCGCCGCGAGGCCGGCAGCTACGGCAAGGACACCCGCGGCATCATCCGCGTCCACCAGTTCCACAAGGTCGAGATGTTCAGCTACTGCCGCATCGAGGACTCCTACGCGGAGCACGAGCGCCTGCTGGACCTCGAGCGGGAGATGATGGCGCGCATCGACGTGCCCTACCGCATCATCGACACCGCCGCCGGTGACCTGGGCACCTCCGCCGCCCGCAAGTTCGACTGCGAGGCGTGGATGCCCAGCCAGAACACCTACCGCGAGCTCACCTCCACCTCGAACACCACCCAGTTCCAGGCTCGGCGGCTGAACATCCGTGAGCGCACCGACGACGGGCTGCGCCCGGTCGCGACGCTCAACGGAACCCTCGGCACCACGCGCTTCATCGCCGCGATCCTCGAGAACCACCAGCAGCCCGACGGTTCTGTCGTGGTCCCCGAGGGCCTGCGCCCCTACCTCGGCGGGCGCGAGACCTTCGAGGTCGTGGCCTGACATGCCCAGCCTGTCCGGACGCGGAGCCCTGCGACGCCTGCGTGATGCTGTCCGTCACCGCCGGTTCACCCGGGTGTCAGACGGCGCTGAGACACTCGGGGGCATGGATGCTGCCACGGCGATCACCGACCGCGATGCCACCCGGACCCGTCTGAAGGAGCATCTCGGTGCCCTGCCCGGCGAGCGACTGCTGATCGGGCTCGACGTCGACGGCACGCTCGTGGACCACGACGGCGTCATGTCCCCGCCGATGCGCCGTGTGCTGCAGCGCGCCGCCGCGGAGCACACCGTCGTCATCTCGACCGGCCGCTCCCTCGGGGCGACGCTCCCGATCGTCGAGGCCGCGGGGATCACCCGCGGGTACGCGGTCTGCTCCAACGGGGCGGTCACCCTGGAGCTGGATCCGGCGGCCGACGGCGGGTACCGCATCATCGACACCCGTGCGTTCCGGCCCGGCCACGCCCTGCGCACCCTGCGCGCGGTCGCACCCGACGCGCACTACGCGGTCGAGATGGTCGACGGCTCCTTCCAGGCCACCACCGGCTTCCAGGACGCCAGCTTCGGCGTGCAGGCCCAGGAGAAGCCGCTGGAGGACCTCCTCGAGCTCGAGGCCGTGCGCGTGGTGGTGCACGTGCCGGACCTCAGCCCGGAGGAGTTCAGCAAGGTCATCGCCGAATCCGGTGTGCACGGCGTGGAGTACTCGATCGGCTGGACGGCCTGGCTCGACATGGCCGCCCCCGGCGTCTCCAAGGCCACCGCCCTGGAGACGGTGCGCGCGGATCTGGGCATCGAGCCGGCGCACACCGTGGCCGTCGGCGACGGCTTCAACGACACCGAGATGCTCCAGTGGGCCGGCGTCGGCGTGGCCATGGGCCAGGCGCCCCAGGGCGTGAAGGACGTGGCGGACACCGTCACGGACTCCGTCTACGAGGACGGCACCGTGCTGGTGCTGGAGACCCTGCTGGGCTGAGCGGGCTGCAGGGCTGATCAGACTGCTGGGTCGAGCCCTCAGCCCTCAGCCCTCAGTCTTCGGGCGAAGCGATCTCGAGGACGACCTTGCCGAGATGGCCGCCCTCGCGGAGCACCGTGTGGGCGTCGGCGGCCCGCTCGAAGGGGAAGCGGGCGTGGATCGGGATCCGCAGGGAGCCGTCCGTGAGCAGCGGCCAGGCCAGGGCCTGGGTGGCCTCGAGGATCTCGCGCTTGGCCTCGGTGCGGCGGGAGCGCAGCGTGGTGCCGATGACGCGGCCGCGCTTGCCCATGAGCAGGCCGATCGGCAGCTCGCCGCTCGCCCCGCCGAGGGTGCCGATGATGACCAGGCGCCCGTGCTCGTGGAGCATCCCGACGTTGTCCGCGAGCGTGGGCCCGCCCACGACATCGAGGATGACGTCGGCCCCGCCGGTCTCGCGCACCGCCTCGAGCAGATCGGTGGTGTGGCGGTTCCAGGACATGTCGGCGCCCAGACCGCGGGTGGTGGCGATCGCCTCGTCGGAGCCGACGGTGGTGAGCACGCGGGCACCGAGGTGCCGTGCCAGCTGGATCGCGACGGTGCCGATGCCTCCGGTGCCGCCGTGGATCAGCACGGTCTCGCCCTCGACGAGTCCGGCCTCGAGCACGAGGTTTGAGACCACGGTCGCGCACACCTCGACCACGCCGGCGGCGTCGACCAGGTCCATCCCCTCGGGGACGGGGAGCAGCTGCCCCTCGGGCACGGCGACGACCTCGGCGTAGCCACCGCCGGCCAGCAGCGCCACCACGGCCTCACCGGTGTCACGGCGGTGGCCGGAGACCTCGAGCCCCGGCAGCTCCGACGCATCCGGCGGCGGGGGATACATGCCGGCGACCTGGGCGAGGTCCGCACGGTTCACCCCGGCGGCGATGACGTCGACCAGCACCTCGCCGGGCGCCGTGACGGGTTCGGGGAGATCGACCAGCTCGAGCTGGTGATCCTCGGTGATGGAGAGCGCGCGCATGGTCACTGGGTCACATCCACGATCGTGCGGCCACGGGTCTCGCCGGCCAGGATCAGCGGGGCGAACGCGATCGCCTCCGACAGGCCGATGCCGGTGGTCAGCGAATCGAGCAGGTCGAGGTCCAGCTCCCGGGTGAGGGCCTCCCAGGCGCGCTCGCGCAGCGTGAGCGGGGCCTCCACCGAGTTCACGCCCGCCAGGGTCACGCCGCGCAGGATGAACGGCAGCACGGTGGTCGGGAGGTCCGTGCCCTGGGCGAGCCCGTAGGCCGCGACCGTGCCGCCCCAGGCGGTCTGGGCGAGGACGTTCGCGAGCGTGGTGCTGCCCAGGCCGTCGATCGCTCCTGCCCAGCGCTGCGACTGCATCGGCTTGCCGGGCTCCTCGGAGAGCTCGGAGCGGTGGATGACATCGGCCGCGCCGAGATCACGCAGGTACTCCCCGTTCTCCTCATCCCGTCCGGAGGACGCCACCACGCGGTGGCCGCGACCGGCGAGCAGCGCGACCGCGATCGAGCCGACTCCGCCGGAGGCGCCGGTGACAAGCACATCGCCGCTGCCGGGCTCGATCCCGGTGTCCTCGAGCCGCAGCACCGAGAGCATCGCGGTGAACCCGGCGGTGCCGATCGCCGCGGCGCGGTCGGGAGAGATCTCCGCCGGGAGGCGCACCAGCGCGTCGGGTCGCACCCGGGCTCGGGTCGCGAAGCCGCCGTGGAGGGACTCGCCGATGCCGTCGCCGTTGAGGATCACGAGGTCGCCGGCCGAATACTGCTCGGTTTCCGAGGCGGTCACCCGCCCCACCACGTCGATGCCGGGGATCAGCGGGAAGGAACGGGCGATGCCCTTGCCAGCGACCGCCATCGCGTCCTTGTAGTTGTAGCTCGAGAAGAGCACGTCCAGCTCCACGGGCCCGGTGAGCAGGGACTCCTCGGCATCCTCCATGAAGCGGGCGTCGGAGTCCTTCGAGTCGATCAGTACGGCGCGCATGCGGGGTGAACCTCTCCCTCGGGTGCAGATCCCGCCACCCTAGTCCCGGTACACTTCTCGAGGGCCTCCGGGCCCGGGGAGGGTTGTCAGAGCGGCCGAATGAGTTGGTCTTGAAAACCAATGTGCAGCGACCCTGTACCGCGGGTTCGAATCCCGCACCCTCCGCTGATCGACGACCGGCCCCGGGCATCTCGTGCAGATGCTCCGGGGCCGGTCGTGGTCCGAGGGCCGCCGGCGGCAGGTCGTGGTCCGAGGGCCGCCGGCGGCAGGTCGCGGTCCGAGGAATGCCGACAGCAGGCCGGCTCACGGTTGGGCGTGTGCGCTCCGGAGCCCGGGAGACAGGCCCACCTCGGCGCGAGCCCAGGTCGTGACCTCGCGGGCCAGGTCGCGGTCCAGGGCCGCGGCCGAACGCCGCAGGAACGTCGGCCGGCCCCGCAGCGCGCCTCGCCCGTCCGGACCGATGTAGGAACCCGGCGGCAGCGGCTGGGTGGCGGCGAACAGGACTGAGGCGGCGCCGCGCTGCGCCGACATCGCGATCGGCCGGGTGACCTCGGTGACCAGTCGGTCCAGCCGTGCGGACCCGGTCGCGTTCTGCAGGTTGGTGAGCACCCAGCCCGGATGCACGAGCTGCAGGTCCACGCCTGAGCCAGCCGTTCCTGAGCCCTCCGCCCGGAGCCGGTCGGCGAGATCCCGTCCCCACAGCATCGTCGTGAGCTTCGAGCGTCCGTATCCGGCGCGCAGCGACCAGCCGCCGCGTCGGAAGTGCGGATCATCCAGGTCGATCGACCCGAAGGTGTGCGCATCGGAGGCGACCACCACCACCCGCTCCCGCACCAGCGGCAGCAGCGTCTCGGTCAGGAGCAGGGGAGCGAGGGCGTTCACCCCCAGCATCCGCTCGGAGCCGTCAGCGGTCTCCTCGCGACGCCGGGTGACGGCCCCGGCGACATGGATCAGCAGGCCGATCCCGCTCGGGCCGACGAGACGCTCGATCTCCTCGGCACCCGTGCGCACCGCCGACAGATCGGCGAGATCCAGAGACGTCAGGCGCACGGCTCCTCGTCGGCCGGTCTCCCGAATGATCCGCTGCGCGACCACCTCGCCCTTGGCGCGCGTGCGCACCGGCAGCACGAGGTCAGCGCCCCAGTGGGCCAGCTGCAGCGCCGCCTCCCGGCCCAGTCCGTCGCTGGCGCCCGTCATGACGACGGTGCGACCGGTGAGATCGGGCTCGGGCAGGTGCTCCCATTCCATGACGTTCATCGCGTCATCGTAGGGACGCCGGCTGGACGGGCGCCGGGCCCCGCACTCCGGAGGGCACGACACTCCGCGTAGCATGGAGGGGTCGCCTGGCAGGCCGTCCGGCTCCTGCGGCGCAGCCCCCGGATCCGCAAGGAGAATCAGCGATGGCCCAGTACACAGGTGTTGCAGTCAGCCCCGGCCGCGTAGTCGGCACGATCCGCACCATGGCGCCGCCGGTCGCCGAGCCGCCCGTGACCGAGAAGCTGCCCGAGGGTGCCGATCCCGCCGTCGAGGCCGAGCGCATCCCGGCCGCGGCCGCCGCCGTGCAGGCCGCGCTGGTCCGCCTGGCCGAGCGCGCCAGCGGGGACGGGAAGAAGATCCTCGAGGCCACCGCGCAGATGGCCGCAGACCCCTCGCTCACGCAGACCGCGCAGGGCTTCGTGCTCTCCGGCGGCAAGTCTCCGGCCCGCGCCGTGTGGGAGGCTGGAGACCAGGTCGCCACGATGCTCGAGGGCCTCGGCGGCTACATGGCCGAGCGAGCCACCGACGTGCGTGACGTGCGCGCCCGCATCGTCGCCGAGCTGCGCGGTGAGCAGGCCCCCGGGATCCCCGGCCTCGAGGAGCCCTTCATCCTCACCGCTATCGACCTCGCCCCGGCGGATACCGCCACTCTCGACCCGCAGCGCGTGATCGCCCTGGTCACGTCAGACGGCGGCCCCCAGTCGCACACCGCGATCCTGGCCCGTCAGCTGGGCCTGCCCGCGATCGTCGCCGCCAAGAGCATCCATGAGTTCGCCGACGGCACCGAGGTGTTCGTCGACGCCGGCCTGGGCACCATCACCGACGAGGTCACCGAGGAGCATCACCGTTTCGCCGAAGCCTGGACCGAGCTGCAGAAGAATCCCCTGACCTATGAGGGCGGCGGCGGTGTGCTGGAGGATGGCACCCGCGTGCAGCTGCTGGCCAACATCGGCAACGCGGCCGACGCCGAGAAGGCCGCCGCTGCGAACGCCGACGGCGTGGGCCTGTTCCGCACCGAGTTCCTGTTCCTGGACCGCGAGGACGAGCCGTCCGTCGAGGAGCAGACGGCCGCCTACTCCGCCGCCTTCGCGCACATGGCCGGCAAGAAGGTCGTGGTGCGCACGATCGACGCCGGAGCCGACAAGCCGCTGCCCTTCCTCACCGATGCCGACGAGCCCAACCCGGCGCTCGGCGTGCGCGCCTACCGCACCTCCTGGGAGAAGCGCTCGGTGCTGACCAACCAGCTCGACGCGATCGCCGCCGCCGCGAAGCAGTCCGAGGCCACGCCCTGGGTGATGGCCCCGATGATCTCGACGGTCACCGAGACCGAGGACTTCGCAGCGCTGTGCCGCGAGCGGGGCCTGGAGCCCGCCGGGATCATGGTCGAGACGCCCTCGGCCGCGATCACCGCGGACCGTCAGCTGGCCGTCTGCGACTTCGCGTCCATCGGCACCAACGACCTCACCCAGTACACGATGGCCGCGGACCGTCAGCTGGGCTCGCTGGCCCACCTCAACAACCCGTGGCAGCCGGCCGTGCTCGCGCTGGTGAGGGCCACCTGCGCCGGCGCCCGCGTCGCCGGGGGCGACCCCGAGGCGTTCGGCGAGAAGGCCAACAAGCCCGTCGGCGTGTGCGGCGAGGCCGCCGGCGACCCGGGCCTCGCGGTCGTGCTCGTGGGCCTCGGCGTGAACAGCCTGTCGATGACCCCGCGCTCGCTGCCGGCCGTCGCCAAGGTGCTCTCGACCGTGACGCTCGAGCAGGCCAAGGAGCTCGCCGCGAAGGCCGTCGCCGCCCGCACCGCGGAGGACGCCAACCACGTCGTGCGCGCCGGCCTGCCGATCCTCGGCCAGCTGGGCCTCTGAGCGCCTGACCCCGGAGACGCGCGGGTGCCTCTCGCGCGTGCTCGCCGAATCCCCGAGAGCATGTCCGTAGCGGCACGGTCTCGGGGATTCGGTGCTTCCATAGTGGCCCGACTCGCGTCGACACGGCCCCGGAGCGCCGAAACCCTCGATATACACCATCCACGGTGCATATCGAGGGTTTCGACGAGCCAGACCGGTGTGGCGGCCGCGGTGCGGGCGTCATCGGGCGGACTGTGGCCGGGGCAGAGCCCTGAGGCCTGCAGAATCCTGTCGCCGAGGAAGAACCCGGGACCAGGGCACAACCCCGGGACCGGGTCGGTGCCCGGGGGAGGGCTCAGTCCTCGGCGTCGAGGTCCTTCTCGAGGAGATCGGCCAGGGCGTTGACCGACTCGTCGGCCCCATCACCCTCGGCACGCAGTGTGACCTCGTCGCCGTGACCGGCGCCCAGGGTCATGAGCATGAGCATGCTGGAGGCCTGCACGGCATTGCCGCCGGACTTCTCGATGGTGACGGTCGCGCTCTGCTCGGCGGCGGCCTGCGCGAAGATGCCCGCGGGGCGCGCGTGGAGCCCGGAGGCGCTGGCGATCTTGACGGTGCGCTCTGCCATGGTGTGTGCCTTTCGACGGGCCGCCGCGCGGTTCGCGACGGTGGGGCGGCGCGGTCTCCGCGCCGAGTTCTTACAGTGTCCTCTGGAAATATACCGGTCTGTCCCGTGAGCCTGGGGCCCAGCGGGCAGACCATCGCTCGGGAGTGGGAAGAGTCCCCACTGTGCGTCGATCGCGCCCTCGCGGGACGGCGCGCTGCACCCCTCGCCGCACTCCGAGCCGGGACGGCCTGAGGGCGGTGTGGGGAGGGTCGACGCGAGCCGAGTGCGGCGCCCGTCGACCCACTTTCACAGGGTCGACTGCCTCGCGGCGACGGCGTCGCGCACGGCGGCGAACAGCGGGTGCGAAGGCTCCAGGCCAGTGATCTCGGCCGTGGCGGCGTCGGCGTCCTGCGAGCGTAGGATCTCCTGCAGCCGGTCCACCTCGTCGTCACCCTCTGGGGTGAAGGCGAGCGCCGCCGAGAAGGAGGCGAGCAGGCCCTGATATCCCAGCCCGTGCTCGGCGAGCTCGGCGGCCGGACTGATGATCCGCTCGTTCCGGGAGAGCTTGCGCAGGGGCGCGCGCCCCACCCGCTCGACCGGGTCCGGCAGGGCGGTGTTCGCGAAGCGGCCCAGCACCTTCGTGCGGTACGAGGCCATGTCCTCCTCGGAGAAGCCGTGCTTGGCGACCAGCAGCGCGGAGGTCTCCGTGAGCACCGAGGTGACCCGGCCGTGCACCGCGGCATCGGAGATCGCGTCGGCGATCGTCGAATGCCCCGCGGCCCAGCCGTGCCAGGCGGTGGTGGCGTGGCCGGTGTTCACGGTGAACAGTTTGCGCTCGATGTACGGGCCGAGGTCGTCCACCCAGGTGATGCCCGGGACGTCCAGCTCCTGGCCGGCGAAGGGCGTGCGATCCACGGCCCACTCGTAGAAGTCCTCCACGGTGACGTCCAGGCCTGCACCGTCGGCCTGCACCGGCACGATGCGGTCCACCGCAGTGTTGGAGAACAGCGCCTTGTCGTCGAGGTCCTCGCCCTGGTAGTTGGCGCGGATCTCCTGCTCCAGCAGATCGGTCGCGTTGATCGCGTTCTCGCAGGCCATGACGGCCAGGCGAGGGGCCCCGGCGGGGCGGGCCGCGATGCCGGCGGCGATGTTCGGTGCGACGAAGCGCAGGATGTGCGCGCCGACGGCGGTGGTGACGACGTCGGCCGACGCGACCTGCTCGGTCAGACCCTCGGGATCCTTCGTCGAGTTGATCGCGCTGAAGCCGTCGACGACCGTCCGCGTCGGGTTCTGGCCGACGGTGCGCACCTCGTAGGAATCCGCCTCCTGCAGCTGCGTGATCAGGGCGTCGGCGACGTCCGCGAACACCAGCTCGTAGCCGGCCTCGTGGAGCAGCAGGCCCACGAATCCGCGGCCGATGTTCCCCGCGCCGAAATGCACTGCCTTGGTCATACGATCACTCCTTCTCGTCGCCGAAGATCGCCAGGATCTCCTCGGCGCTGGTGGCCTGCTCGAGGCGCTCGACCTGGGCGGGATCGGAGAAGGTCATGGCGACCTTCTGGAGCAGCTCGAGGTGCTCGTTGCCGACCCCGGCGATCCCGATCACGAACTTGGTCGGGTTGCCGTTCCACTCGATGCCGTCCGGGTAGCGCACGAACGACATCGCCGAACGCTTGATGGTGGACTTCGCATCGTTGGTGCCGTGGGGGATGGCCAGGCCGTTGCCCATGAACGTGGAGACCGTGGCCTCGCGGGCGTGCATCGCGTCGACGTACCCCTGGTCCACGGCGCCGGCGCCCACCAGCAGGGCCCCGGCCTCGTCGATGCCGGAGGCGGAATCGGTCGCGGTGCCGGTGAGGACGATGCTCCCGGGGGAGAGGATCTCCGGGGAGGCGGCCGAGGTGTCCGAGGCGGCAGCGGCGTCGGAGGAGTCAGGGGCCTCGGACGCTCCGGCGGCACCCGCCGACTCGTGCTGGGGAGCGGTCTTCTCGGCCGCACGACGGCCGTGGCCCCCGCCAGCGCCCGCGCCTGCTGCTCCGGCTGCTCCGGCACCGACGGTGGCGGCGGTCGCTCCTGCGACCGGCTCGGAGTCGGTCTCCGCCTGGGGATCGTTGCGCTCGTGCACGAGCTCGACGACCTCGTCATAGCGCGGGGAGTTCATGAACTGGTCCACGCTGACGTGCACGGCGGAGCCGGTGCGCTGGCGCGCCCGGTCGGTGAGCTCCTTCTGGGTGACGACGACGTCCCACTCGTCGTTCAGGGAGGAGATCGCCTTGTTGGTGACCTCGACGTCGGCGAAGCCGGCAGCGCGCACCTTCTTGCGCAGCACGGTCGCGCCCATCGCCGAGGAGCCCATGCCGGCGTCGCACGCGAAGACGATCTTGTCGATGCGCCCGGTGTGGCCGGAGCCGTCGGCCGCGGCGGCCGCTCCGGCTCCGGCACCCGCGCCGGTCAGGGCGCCGGCGACGGAGGACTTCTTGCCCTTCATCTCCTCCATCTTGGCGGTGGCGGCGGCGATGTCGCCGTCGTCCTGCTTGCCGATCTTGAGGAACAGCGTGGAGAGCAGGAAGCTCACTCCGGCCGCGGCGAGCACGGCGAGGGTGATGCCCAGGTAGGAGTCGCGGGCGGCGACGCCGTAGATCGCGAGGATGGATCCCGGGGAGGCGGGTGCCTTGAGCCCCGTGTTGAAGAGGACGTTCACGAACACGCCGGACATGCCGCCGCCGACCGCGGCGAGGATGAGGATCGGCTTCATGAGCACGTAGGGGAAGTATATCTCGTGGATGCCGCCGAAGAACTGGATGATCGCGGCGCCCGGTGCGGAGGCGCGTGCCGCGCCGCGACCGAAGATCGTGTAGGCGAGCAGGATGCCGACCCCCGGTCCAGGGTTCGACTCGAGCAGGAACAGCACCGACTTGCCGTTGGTGGCGGCGTCGGCGATGCCCAGCGGGGTCAGCACGCCGTGGTTGATGGCGTTGTTGAGGAAGAAGACCTTCGCGGGCTCGATGAGGATCGAGACCAGCGGCAGGAGGTGCGCATTGATCAGCGCGGCGACCCCGTTGGCCAGCAGAGTCATCAGGGCGTTCACCAACGGGGCGAGACCGAAGAAGCCCGCCGCCAGCATGATGAAGCCGAAGATCCCGGCGGAGAACATGTTCACGAGCATCTCGAAACCGGCGGGGATGTGGTCCTGCCACAGGCGATCGAGCTTCTTCATGATCCAGGCCGCGAGCGGCGCCATGATCATCGCGCCGATGAACATGTGCACCTCGGGCAGCGCCGCGAAGTCGGCTTCGGCCTTTCCGCTGGCGAGCCATTCCTCGAGAGCTGCGGCGTTGTCCTGGGCGATCAGCCAGTCGGAACCGGCGATCACACCCATGGTCGCGATCACGCCGACCACGGCGCCCCGCGCCTCGTAGATCATGCGGCCGCCGGTGTTCGCGATCAGCAGCGGCAGCAGGTAATGGATCATCGGGCCGACGGCGCTCTCGAGTGGAGCGTTCGGCGTCCAGCCGTCCTCGATGAAGAAGGCGGTGAGGATGCCCCAGGCGATCAGGGCCGGGATGTTCGGCATCACCATGTTCGACAGCGAGGTGCCGACCTTCTGCAGGGCCACGCGCGGGCTGAACCCGCGCTTGGCCTCGGTCTTTGTAGTCATGACACGTCCTCAGGGATGGCCGGGGACCACGGGCCGGGGTCTCCGGAGGGCGACGGCGTGCGCCGACTGGCGCACTGCGGCCGGGCAGGGCGATCTCCGAGCATGGATCTGAGGAGGGGCTCCGGCGGCGTGAGAGCAGTCTAGTCCTGGCGACGGCCCGGAACAGGCACCCCGGGACTCGGCATCCGTCGAGGTGGCGCCGAGGAGTCCGTGCCGAGGAATCGGAGTGGGGGATCGGCCGACGGGGACGGGGCGCTCAGGCGTCGGCGGTGCGGGTGGCCCGCCAGCGGCGGTAGGACATCAGGGTCAGGATGATCACGATGATCCAGGAGATCACCACGGCGATGCCGTGGCCGATGCCGGGATTGGCGAGGAAGGAGCCGATCGCGATGAGGGAGATCTGGCCGGGCAGGGCGGACAGGGCGGTGGCGATGAGGAAGTCGCGGCTCGTGATGCCCAGTGCGCCGCTGCCGTAGTTCACCGGCCAGTACGGGATGCCGGGCATGAGGCGCAGCGTGCACACGGCGTAGAAGCCGCCGTTCTCCAGCTGGTCCTCGACCATGTCCGCATGCGAGCCGAGACCCTTCATCACCGTCTCGCGCCCCAGGCCGCGGGCGATCCAGTAGCCGCCCCAGCAGCCCAGCACCACGCCGATCATCGACAGGACTGTGCCCAGCGGCAGCCCGAAGAGCATCCCGCCGGCCACGGCCATGATCGTCACCGGGATCGGGGTGAGCGCGACGACGGCGTAGAGGCCGATGAACGCGAGCGGACCCCAGGCGCCGAGCTCGGCGAACTCGGCGCGCAGCTCGTCGAGCGATGGCAGGCGCACGTTCAGCGCGAGCCAGATCATGGCCAGCACGGCGACGACGAGGGCCACGTTGCGCAGCACGGACCCCCACGGCACGCCGCCCCGTCGGCCCCGGCCCGACGAACGGTCATCGGCGGATCCGGTTGCTGCAGTTCCAGTCGGAGCGGCCTCTGCCGCAGCAGTTCCGGTCGCATCGGCTCCGGGCTCAGCGGGGCCGGATGCGGGCTGCGCGGGTCGCGCGGAGGAGTTCTCGAGCATCCCGCGATCCTAAGGTGCTGGCGCTGTTCGTGCAGTTCCCGCCGTTTCCGCCGTTCAGCGCTCCGTGGGCTCCACCCGGGACTCCCCGGCCCGCACCGCGAGCGGCAGGTGATTGCCCACCGGCGGCCGGGGGCAGGTGCCCCAGGCACTGAAGGCCGAGGGGAAGTTCAGGGAATAGTTGAGATCCACCCGCACCTTGTCGTCGTCGAGCTGTGCGCTCACCTGGCGCCAGTCGGCGGTGTCTGTCCCGGAGGTCTCGTCGGTGAACAGGATGCTCGACTCCCCGGTCAGCACGAGGTCCACGGCCGTGCCGTCGATCTCGAGGGTGGCCACACCGGGGGAGGGCAGTTCCTGCTGCAGCCACGGCATCGCGGAGTCGACCGTCACGGTGGTGGTCTCGCGCCGCCAGGTGCCGGTCAGCACGAGGGCCGGGTCGTAGTCGAAGGTGGGCACGCCGTCGAAGGCGGTCAGGCGCGGGGCCGACGGGTCGAGCAGACGCAGGCCGATCCGGCCACCGCGACGGATCACGTCGATCCTCACGTCCTCGCCGTAGCTCGCCAGGCGCACATCGCCGGTGCCGGTCACGGTCACGGTGGTGCGGTCGGCGTCCTCGTGGACCTCGACGTCAGGGGCCTCGGCGAGCACCGTCAGATCCGTGCCGTCGAGGTGGACGACAGCGCGATCGTCCACGATCTCCCAGCTGCCGGGCACGCCCTCGAGGCGCTGAGGACCGGCCGAAGGATCGATCCACCGGATCCCCACCTGGGCGAGGATGCCGTGGGGAGCGGCCAGGGACTCGTCGCGACGGCGGCGGAAGCCCTGCCAGGTGGTCGTGGCGCTGTCAGGGGTCTGGGCGGTGGTGCTCATGGGCGTCTCCTCGCTCGGTGCGTGTGCCTCGAGTCTGCCTCTGGAGGGGGCTGCCGTGCACGGGGCGCGTGATCTGCGGACACAAAGCAGTCGGCAGGGAGCTCGCGGTGTCACCACGCGGTGTCACCACACGGCGCGGAGCACCCGGATGGCGGCGTCCAGGTCGAGACCGTCCTCGCGCGAGCTCGAGGCGAGGCGTCGCGCGGCGCGGGCGACGGCGGGGGAGACGGGGGAGGCCTGGTCGCTCACCCGGGACCCGGAGCCGGCGCGGGAGACGATCAGCCCGCTGGCCTCCAGCGCCCGGTAGGCCTTCGCCACGGTGCCCGGGGCGACCTGCAGATCGGTGGCGAGCTGCCGGACGGAGGGCAGGCGGTCCCCACGGGCGAGGGCGCCGGTCGTGATCAGCCCGGCGATCTGGTCGTGGATCTGCTCGGCCGGGCTCCCACCGGCCGGGGTGATCTCGATGATCATGCCGACTCCCGAGAGGTCCTCGCGGACCGAGGGAGAGCCGTCAGCGCGGTGTAGACCCAGAGCCCCAGGCCGATCGCCGCGAGGAGCGGGGCACCGTATTCCAGGAAGGGTGCCAGGTCGGAGAACGCCGAACCCGTGGAGAAGTGCTCTCCCGATTCGGCACCGACGGTGAGACTCATCGTGGACGTCGACTTCAGGAGACGGAGGACCGACGCGAGGTGGAGCAGCAGCGCTCCGGTCGTGATGCGGGCGACGTTCGTGCTCCGCAGGCGGCGCTGCGCGATGTCCTGCTCGACGTCCTCCGGATGCGGCGGCCGGGCGATGCCCGCCCATGCCATCACTGTGGCCGCGAGCAGGATGACCAGGGTGATCATCGGCGCCAGGGAGTAGTGCCAACCGTAGAAGTCGGTCTCTGCGCCCCCGCTGCCCAGCTCGATGACATAACGCGTGAAGTGGCCGGCCTCATCACGCTCCGAGACCAGGCCGGTGGCCACGGTGATGGTGACGACGAGCGCGAGCACGATCCCGAGGGTCACCATCCATGGCCCGCTCAGGAACGAGGTCCAGGTGCGCCGCGTCAGCTGGGCCCCGTTGGAGCGACGGTCGCGCGCAGGGAGTCCGAGCAGGAGCACCGTGAGGACCCCGAGCGCCAGCGGCAGCACGAAGCGCACGGCGGCGTACACGTCCCAGGGGAAGGACTGGAGGTCGGTGACATACATCGGGATCAACGGGGACGTCGAGAACACGATCATGATCAGCGACGAGGCGCCGGCAGCCAGAGCGGTCACGAGGCCGACCGGCCGAGCGAGGCGGGGGAGCCTCCTCCGCAGGACGAGTCTCAGCAGCGCCGCGCCGAGCACGCCCACGACGAGGGGGATGTACAGGAACCACATCGGAAGAAACCTCGATCCGTATCAGTCAGGTGACACAAACCGTATCAGCTGATTAGTACGTTATCGAGGGTGAGCAAGTCAGCGCCACCGGCCCGCGGCGGTCTCGATGGTGGCCTCGATGGGGTGCCGGCGTGGTGGCTGTGCTGGCTGTAGCGGCACCGATGGTCACCCTGGTGGCGGCCGCTGAAAAACAGAAGCGGCCGACGGGATGGTCCCGTCGGCCGCCGCGCTGTCGAGCTGGTCGTGCAGCAGCTCTGTCCGCTCAGAGCAGGCCCTGGGCCTCCGTGCCGGCGGGGATGGGGGTCATGCGGGTGACCAGGCCCGGCTTCTCGACGAGGTCGGCGACGTCGGCGCGGAAGATCTTCACCTGGTCGCTGTCACCGTGGGCGTCGAGCGCCTCGACGGAGGACCACTTCTCGATCATGGTGATCGTGCCGTCCTCGGCGTCGTGGATGGAGTAGAGCTCGCAGCCCTCCTCGGTGTGCACGGCGGCGATGCCGCGCTGCATGGCGTCCGCGAGCTTCTGCTTCTTGCCGGGCTTGGGGTAGAAGATGGCGGTGACGACGACAGCGGTCATGGGGGCTCCTGGTGCTGATCGGGGTGGGGTCCTGAGCATCCATCCTGCCTGGTCGAGCCGCTCGACTCCACCCCGTCCCAGCACGGCGACCTCCGCGACGGCGACGGTTGTGGGGCCGACGCCTCGCGGCGGATCGCCCTCACCGTGCGGTCCAGGCCTCCCAGAGCGTCGCGTAGAGGCCGTCGCCGTGGCTGAGCTCCTCGTGGGTTCCTGATTCGACGATCCTGCCGCCCTTCATCACCAGTACGCGGTCGGCGGTGACGGCCTGGGACAGGCGATGGGCGACCACGAGCCCGCCCCGGCCCGTGAGCACCCCGCGTGCCGCGGTCTCGAGATCCCGGGCGCCGGAGGAGCCGGCCTCCGCCGTCGCCTCGTCGAGGACCACGAACTCCGGATCCGCCAGGACGATGCGGGCGAGAGCCAGCATCTGCTCCTGCATGGCGGTCAGCGGCTGCCCGCCGTCGCCCACCACGGTGTCGGTGCCGTCGGGCAGACTGCTCACCCAGCGGTGGGCCCCGACGGTGCTCAGGGCGGCGAGGACGGCACCGTCGTCGGCCTCCGGGGCGGGCACGCGCACGTTCTCCGCGATGCTGCCGGCGAAGACGTGCACCTCCTGGCTGACCATCGAGATCCGTCGTCGCAGTGCAGGGGCGGAGAGGTCGCGAACGGCGTCGGCTCCCAGGCGGACGGTCCCGGTCGTGGGCGGCACGGTGCCGGCGGCGATCTGGGCGAGCGTCGATTTGCCGGCGCCGGTGGCACCTACGACGGCGACCACCTCGCCCGGCGCGATCCGCAGATCGACCGCGGCGAGCACGGGGTGGTCGACCTCGTAGGAGTGCCCGACGCCGTCCAGCAGCAGCGAGCCGTCCGCCGGCGGCAGCGTCTCGAGGGCCGGGGCGCCCGCCGTCGCCGCGATGCCGACTGGTTCTGCCGCACGTGCTGATCGTGTCGACGACGACGGCAGGTCGATCACGCCGACCATCCGTGCGAGCGAGGCGCCGGCGGACTGGATCTCGTCGAACATGCCGACCAGTGCGCCGATCGGATTGAACAGGCGGTGGAACAGCAGCGCTGCGGTCGCGACGCCGCCGGCCGTCAGCCCACCGGACTCGACCAGGAGGGACCCGGCCACCAGGAGGGCGGCGAGGACCACCGCCTCGGCCCGGTTGTTGCGCGAGAAGGCGCGGGTGAGGAAGCGGAACACGTCGATCGACAGGGTGCGCGCATGGACCGACGCGGCGTCGATGCGCTCGAGCTCGACCCGTTCGGCCTCGTACGCCCGCAGGGTGGTGGCGCCGCCGATGCCGCCGAGCATGCGCTGCGAGCGCACACCGAACGCGATCCGCTCCTGGGCGTAGATCGGCCCGGAGCGGGGCAGGTACCAGCGCAGCGTCAACGCGTACATGGGGACGGCGACGAGGCCGACGAGACCCAGCCTCCAATCCACCACCGTCATGCCCGCGGCGGAGACCACCACCACGAAGAGCGACTGCAGGAACATCGGCAGGATGGCCGAGGCGGCCTCGGTGACCACCCGGGAATCCTCCGCGACGCGGGAGACGAGATCTCCGCGCCCTCCGCTCTCGACCACGGAGGAGTCGACGGCGAGGGCTGCGTCCAGGACGTCCTCCCGGAGCGATGCGACGGCCGGCTCCGCGAGCGCGCCCATCCACCAGCGGCTCAACCAGGTGCCCAGACCGCCCACGATGCCGGCGACAAGGATCCAGACGGCGCCCTGGACCACCGGGCGCATCGAGGTCTCGACGCGCAGCGCGTCCACGAGCCCGCCCACGACCCAGGGGCCGACGAGGCCGGCCAGCGCGGTCACGAACCCGGCGACGGCGATCAGGAGCAGCAGGAGGAGGCGGCCGGACAGGAGGGGGCGAAGAGCCGCGAGGACTCGCCGCCGGGAGGCGGTGGGCAGGATCATCGCTCACCCCCGGCGGTCTCGTGGTCCTGCTCGCCGGCCTGCTCGCGGTCAGGGCCCGTCAGGGTCGGGACGCGAGTCACGGCCGAGGCCGCCGCCGCTGGATCCGGGTCCGGATCGGCGGATCCCTCGGCGTGGATCTCGTGGATCTCGTCGGCCAGAGCACGGAAGGCCGGGGAGGAGGTGAGCACGAGGGTGGTGCGGCCGGCGCGCTCCCGCTGCACGCCCCGCGCGATCTGCCACTCGGTCACCGAGTCGACGGCACTGGTGGGGTCCTCGAGCACCAGCACCTCCGGGTCCGCGTACAGGGCACGGGCCAGGGCGATCCGCTGGCGCTGGCCGCCGGAGAGGTTGCTGCCCGCCTCGCGCACCTCGTGGTCCAGGCCGCCGGTGACCACCCCGAGCACCTCTGCGGTCCCTGAGGCGGCGAGCACCGAATCGGGCACCGGGGTGCCCGGGTCGTGGAGCATCGTGATGTTCGAACGGATCGTCCCGGCGAAGAGATCCGCCGCATGCGGCGCGCTGATCATCGACCCGGCCAGGGGGCGGGCGATCTTGTCGCGGCGGGAGCCGCCCACGAGGACCCGATCTGCGCCCGCACCACCCGAGAGGGCCCGGGCGAGCCGGAGGGCCGCCGCGGGCTCCGAGACGTCCAGGACGCACAGCACACCGTCGCTGATCCGCAGGTCCACCATGTGGTGGGTCCCGAGGTCCAGGGAGTCGACGGCGATCGCGGAGCCGGTGGGCAGCGGCCCCGTCGGCTCGACGGATCGACCGCCGCCCAGGAAGTCCGCGATCTTCCCGGCCGCGCCATGGGAGCGGGCGAACACGGTCATCGTCATGGTGAGGGTCTGGATCGGCTCGGAGAAGAACACGGCCACGCCGATCACCGAGACCAGCTGGCCCACGCTGAGGTCGCCCGTGGTCACGCGCCAGCCCGCCATGAGCACCACCCCTGCGAGGATCACGCCGACGCCGAGGGCGCCGAGGCCGGAGACCCGACCGGAGACATCGGCTGTGCGGACCCCGGCGGCGGCCGCGTCGGCGGAGGCGCGATGGTAGCGCTGAGAGGCCCAGCGCTCACCACCGATGGCCTTGAGGATCCGCAGGCCGCCCATCGTGTCGCTCGCGACCGCGCCGGCCTCGGCGACCGCCGCCTGCTGATCACCGCTGCGCCGGGAGATCGCCCGGGAAGGGCCGGCGACGACCAGGAGGGCGAGGGGGACCCCGAGGATCACGACCAGGCCCACCGGCAGATCGACCCACAGCAGGTATGCGGAGGCGCCGGCGATGCCGATGAGCGCGGAGCCGCCGGAGGCGAGCTGTCGGAAGATCATCGCGGCGACGTCGGCGTCCGCCGAGGAGAGCGACAGGACCGCGCCCGGCCGGCGCCCATCGAGCGCGCCGCGGCTCAGCAGTGCGTGGCGTGCCACCTCGACCCGCAGGTCGTGGGCCTCCAGCTGCAGTGCCGTGTTCATCCGTCGAGCCCCGAAGCGATAGGCGAAGGAGAGCACCGTGAACAGCAGCAGGAGGCCGGCGATCGAGAGCAGCAGGGCGGCGCGGTCCCGGGGCACGATCGCGTGGTCCACGATCAGCCCGATGGAGATCGGCACGAGAGCCTCGCAGAGCTGCCAGGTGGCCATCAGCAGCAGGCCCGGGACGACGAATCGCAGGCGGCGGCAGATGGCCCGCCGGAGCAGGGAGCCGCTGGTGGGTGAGGTGGGCATGGGGCCTTCGAGAGGAAGAGTCGTCGCAGCCGGGTCCGGCGCTATGAAGGCAACCCTAACCTGGAGTGGAAGGGGATGGGGCCCCGGGTGCGGGGGCGGACGCCGGCACCCAGGGGGACGCGGTCCCGGGTCCCGTGCGCGGCTCGCGCTCAGGCGGTGTGCGGCAGCCCCACCAGCTCGGCGCTGCGCTGCCACAGCGCCTCGGCGAGCTCGAGATCGTCGGCCTGTGGGTTCACGGCCATGGTGGGCCGGTCCTGGTCGTAGTAGCGCCCCGAGGTCCAGGTCGAGCCCGGAGTGCCGGTGAGGAACCAGGCCAGGGTCGCTCCGCCCCGCTCGGGGCTGATCATCGGCGCGAGGCGTGCCAGCGGTGACTGGTAGAGCCAGCGCATCGGGCTGCGAGAACCTGCGGAGAAGCTCGTGCGCACCAGCCCGGGGTGGAACGCCGCGGAGGAGATCCCCTGGTCGTGGAACTTCGCATGCAGGCTGCGGGTGAACAGCACGTTCGCGAGCTTCGCGTCCCCGTAGGCCTTGCGCGGGCTGTAGCGCTTCATGTTGTCGAGGTCCTCGACGTCGAGGTGCCCGAAGAGCCGGTTCGCCACGCTCGAGGTGTTCACGACCGCGGCGCTCCCGGCCAGCAGGCGCGGCAGCAGGAGGTTGGTGAGCAGGAACGGGGCGAGATGGTTGACCTGCATGGTCTTCTCGAAGCCGTCGACGGTGGGGGTGCGGTCACCGAAGATCCCGCCTGCATTGTTGGCGAGCGCGTCGATGCCGTGCCCGGCCGTCGCCTCCGAGAGCTCCTCCGCGAGGCGGCGCACGTCGTCGAGGCGGGCGAAATCGGCGACGAAGTGCTCGGCGCTGACGTCTCGCGCGACGGCCGCGGTCTTCTCCGGCGAGCGGCCCACGAGGAGCAGTCGGATGCCCGGGCCTGCGAGCTGACGGGCCGCGGCGGCGCCGATACCGTCGGACGCACCGGTGAGGACGATGGTCCTGAGGCTCGGGCTCGGGCTCGGGGTGGGGGCGGGGGAGTTCGTCGTGCTCTGCTCCATGGGGTCAGTCCTTGCTCGTGTCGTGGGCGGAGACGTCGCCCGAGTTCTCCAGGAACCGCTCCAGCAGCTCCGCCAGCGCAGTCTGCTCCTCGCGGCTGAGGCGGGCGTCCAGCAGCTCCTGTTCGCCGTGCGCGTGCGGGACCACGACCTCGTCCACCAGCTCCCGGCCGGCGTCGGTCAGGCGCACGAGCACGCGACGGCGGTTGGAGGGGTCCATCGTGCGTTCGAGCAGGCCCTTGTCCTCCAGGCGCTGCAGGCGGTTGGTCATCGCAGCGCCGGTGACCATGCTCGATGCGGCCAGCTCGCCGGGCGTGAGCGTGAACGGCGTCCCGGAGCGGCGCAGGGTGGCGAGGGTGTCGAACTCCCCGCGATGCAGGCCGTATTCCTGGAACGTCGCCTGCAGGGTGCGGCTGACGATCTCCCCGACGCGGGAGAGGCGGCCGATCACCCCCATCGGGGTCGCGTCGATGTCCGGGCGCTCCCAGGCCCACTGGGCGAGGAAGTCGCTCACGCGGTCGGCCATGTCATCGCCTCCAGAATATTCGATGCCTAACTGTTTGACGCAAGCCTACCGGGCGTCTAGATTCTCAACCATGAAACAGTTAGAGGTCGAAGGATTCAAGGTCGACGGTTCGCCTCCGCGCGGTCACGGGGTCCCGCCGGTTCCGTTGCCCGGCTCGCCTGCGGCACTCACCGTCGCCCTGACCGCGATCGCCCCGATCACGTGGGGCACCACCTATGTCGTCACCACCGAGCTGCTGCCCCCGGACCATCCCCTGTGGTCCGGGGTCCTGCGGGCGCTGCCCGCCGGGCTGCTCGCCCTCGCCCTCGGCCGCGCTCTCCCGCACGGTCACTGGTGGTGGCGCTCCCTGCTCCTGGGGACGCTCAACATCGGCGCCTTCTTCCCGCTGCTGTTCCTCGCCGCCTACCTGCTGCCCGGGGGAGTGGCGGGAGTGTTCGGTGCCACCGGGCCGCTGCTGGTCGCGGTGCTCGCCGCCGTCCTGCTCCGGGAACGACCGACCGCACGACGGCTGACCTGGGGAATCATGGCCGTCCTCGGGGTCGCAGCCATGGTGCTCGGGCCCGACGCCGCGCTCGATCCGCTCGGGGCCCTCGCCGGCCTGGGCGGCGTGACGTCCATGGCGGTGGGCACCGTGCTGTCCAAGAAGTGGCGCCCACCCGTCGGCCCGATCGCCTTCGCGGGCTGGCAGCTCACGGCCGGTGGTCTGGTGATCCTCCCGCTCGCCGTGGCCGTCGAAGGTGCGCCGCCGGCGCTCGACGCGCAGGCCGTGGCGGGTTACGCCTGGCTGACGCTCGTGGGCGGGCTGCTCGCCTATGCGCTGTGGTTCCGGGGGCTGGGTCGGATGCCGGCCGGGAGCGCCGCCTTCCTGCCGGTGCTCTCGCCCCTGGTCGCCGCCGTGCTCGGATACCTCGTGCTCGGCGAGCAGCTCACCGCCGTCCAGCTGGGTGGCTTCGCCCTCGCGCTGATCGCGGTGGTCGCCGCCCAGAGGACGTCGCGCCGACGGGAGGGGTCGGCATGAGGATCCTGATCATCGGGGGGACCGGCGCGGCAGGCTCGCGCATCGCGGCCGAGGCGCAACGGCGGGGCCACGCGATCACCATCGCGTCTCGGACGACGGGGATGAGGGTGGATGCCTCCGACACCGAAGCGGTGGCCGCGGCCGCGGCGCGCATGGACGTCGTCATCGCGGCGACACGGCCGGCGCTTGGGCGAGAGGCCGACGTGGTCGCGGTGACCGCGGGTCTCACCACCGGAACGGCCCGGGCAGGCGCGCGCCTGCTGGTCGTGGGCGGCGCCTCGCCGCTGCGCGTGCCCGGCACCGGACGGACGGCGATCGAGGACCCGCGCTGGGTGCCCCCGACGATCCGGCCGATCGCCGCCGCGAGCACCCGCCAGCTCGAGATCCTGCAGTCGGCCGGTCGGGAGAGTGCCTGGACCTACCTGGCGCCAGCGGCGGACTTCGCGCCTGCCGCGGACCGCACGCCGGGCCTCGGCCAGGGCTCCTATCGCCTCCACCTCGGGCGTGACGGGTCCGTCCCCGACCTCGTGATCGCTGCGGACGGCACCTCCCGCATCTCGATGGAGGACTTCGCGCTCGCCGTGCTCGACGAGGTCGAGGAGCCGCGCATGCTCCGCGGGGTCATCGCCGTCGGCACCTGAGGTGCGGCGCGCGGGACGCGGTGGCGGCAGGTCCGTGAGCGGGCCAGGATGGGGCAACCCCTGATCACGTGGAAGGACCCTCGCATGGCAGACCTCGCCCCCGGTGACGACCGCTTCCTCGAGCAGCTGATCGATCTGCGACGTCGGCTGCACACCACCCCCGAGATCGGGCTGCAGCTGCCCGTGACCCAGCAGCTCGTGCTCGACGCGCTCGCCGATCTCGACCTCGAGATCACGCTGGGAACCGAGACCACCTCGGTGATCGCAGTGCTCCGCGGCGGCCGTCCCGGACCGGTGGTGCTGCTGCGGGGCGATATGGATGGCCTGCCCCTCGTGGAGGACACCGGCCTCCCGTTCGGCTCGACCAACGGGGCGATGCACGCCTGCGGCCACGACCTGCACGTCGCCGGGCTGGTGGGCGCGGCGCGACTGCTCGCCGCTCGGCGCGCGGAGCTCCCCGGGACCGTCCTGTTCATGTTCCAGCCGGGGGAGGAGGGGTACGACGGGGCGAGCGTCATGCTGCGCGAAGGCGTGCTCGAGGCGGCGGGGGAGCGGCCGATCGCCGCCTACGGGATCCATGTCGCCGCGGACGTCGCCAGCGGCATGATCGCCAGCCGGCCCGGCACGCTGATGGCCGCCTACTCCGTGCTCGATGTGCGCGTGGTGGGGCGCGGAGGCCACGGCTCCCGCCCTCACGAGGCGCTGGACCCGGTGCCGGCCACCGCCGAGATGATCTCCGCGCTGTACACGCACATCACCCGCCGGTACAGCGCCTTCGACCCCGTGGTGCTCACCGTCGGCGAGATCCACGCCGGAAGCGCGCCGAACATCATCCCCGATCAGACCCATTTCCGAGTGGGTGTGCGCTCGTTCAGCAACGCCACTACCGAGTCGCTGGTCGCCGAGCTTCCCCGCTTCGTCACCGACATCGGCCGCGCCCACGGCCTCACGGTGCACGCGACCATGCGCACGGTCCTCCCCGCCACGATCAACGACGACGTCGAGGCGGCGACCTTCGGGGAGACCGCCCGCGCCCTGTTCGGTGCGGAGCGCTACCAGGAGCTGGCGAACCCGCGCACGGGGTCCGAGGACTTCTCCCGGGTGCTCGCGGAGATCCCCGGGGCGTACGGATACGTGGGAGCGGCGAAGGATCTCGACCCCGAGCATCTGCCCGCCTCGAACCATTCCCCGCAGGCCCGTTTCGACGACTCCGTGCTCGCGGACCAGGCGCTGCTGCTGGCAACCCTGGCCTGGAACCGACTGCAGGCAGAGGTGGGGGAGGGTGACCCCGTGATCTGAGCACACACCCACGGCGCACATCGATAATCGATGAATTATTGCTGTTGAACGATGTCCTCCCCGTGAGCTCCGTCGACCGGGCGGATCACGACGGACCTGAGGGAGCGATGCCATGAGCGCGGTGGGTGTGACGATTCTTCGGGTGATCATCTGGATCTCGTTGCTGGGCGCCCTCGTGCTGCAGGGCGTGATCGTGATGGCGGGGCTGCTCGACCAGGCCGGGATACCCACGTTCGCCATCGTGATCCTCTCGCTCGGCGTCCTCGGGATCCTGGCCCTGCAGGTGATCGGAGTCTGCATCCTGCGTCTGCTCGGCCTTGTGCGGCACGGTCGGGTGTTCTCGCAGCGCTCCTTCCGCTATGTCGACGTGATCATCGGAGCGATCGGAGCCTGCTCCGTGCTGGTCCTGGCGTTCGCGCTGGTCGGCGTCTGGGCGAATCGCACCACCCCCGGGGACGAGATGGCGCCGGGGATGGTCGGCGCGCTGTGCGGATGCGCCCTGGTCATCGCCGGTGTCGCCCTCGTCGTGTACGTGCAGCGCCAGCTGCTGGTCCAGGCCACGCTCACCGCAGAGCAGGCCCGCTCCCTCCGAGCAGAGCTCGACGAGGTGATCTGATGGCGGTCGTCGTCGACCTCGACGTGATGCTCGCCCGGCGGAAGATGCCGGTGGGCGTGCTCGCCGAGCGGGTCGGCATCACCGCGGCGAACCTCTCCGTGCTCAAGAACGGCCGTACCAGGGCGGTGCGCTTCTCGACGCTCGCTGCACTGTGCGAGGTGCTGGACTGCCAGCCCGGCGATCTGCTCCGCTGGGAGCCCGACGTCGCCGACTCTGCCGGCTCCGCCGACGCTGGCGGGTCAGAGCTCGCTTCGTGACCTGGTCCCGGGTTCTCCTCAGCGCGCCCTGTCGGTGAGGAGGTGCTCGCGCAGGTAGCGACCCGTCACCGACGCGTCGATCGCGGCGACGTCCGACGGGCTGCCCGTCGCGACGATCCGGCCGCCGGCCTCGCCGCCGCCCGGCCCCATGTCGATCACGTGGTCGGCGTTGGCGACCATGTCCAGATCATGCTCGATGACCACGACGGTCGCGCCGCGGGTGACGAGGCGATCCAGCACGGACAGCAGGGTGCGCACGTCCCGCGGGTGCAGGCCCACGCTCGGCTCGTCGAACACGAACAGGGCGTCGTCCTGGCGGCGATCGATCTGCCCGGCGAGCTTGAGCCGCTGCGCCTCCCCGCCGGACAGCGCCGGGGTGTCCTCGCCGAGCGTGAGATAGCCCAGCCCCAGATCGACCAGGGCCTGCAGCTTCTTGCGCACCGCCGGCAGATCACCGACCGCGTCGAGCGCCTCGCGCGCCGTGAGCGACATCAGATGGGGCAGAGACACACCGACGGGTGAATCCGGGCGCGGTCGCAGGATCTCGTCGGCCTCCGGGGCGTAGCGGTGCCCGCCGCATTCAGGGCAGTCGATATCGATGTCCGGGAGGAACTGGACGTCCAGCGAGACCCGCCCGGTGCCCTCGCAGCGCGGGCAGCGCAGCGAGCCGGTGTTGTAGGAGAAGTCCCCGAGCGTGAGCCCCTGCTCGCGGGCCGCGTCGGTGCGGGCGAAAGCACGGCGCAGATCGTCCTGCACCCCGCTGTAGGTCGCGACGGTGGAGCGCACGTTCACCCCGATCGGCGTGGCATCGATCTGGTGGACCCGCAGGATCCCCTCGTCCTCGAGCTCCGTCACATGCGCCGGGAGCCGACGGTTCTCGAGCCGTGCCCGCAGCGCCGGCACCAAGGACTCGAGCACCATCGTCGTCTTGCCGGAGCCCGAGACGCCGGTGACCGCGGTGAAACGGCCGCGAGGGATCTCCACCTCGAGCGCATGGACCGTGTGCACGGGATCGGTGCGCAGGCTCAGGCAACCGTCGGCGAAGACGTCGCCTCCTGCCTGCTCGCGCACGACGACCGGCTTCCGACCGGTCAGGAACCCGCTCAACAGGGAATCCGCGGAGTCCTCGATATCGGCCACGGAGCCCGCGGCGACGACGGTGCCGCCGTCCTTGCCCGACCCGGGACCGATCTCGATCAGGTGGTCCACCGCCCGCAGCACCTGCACGTCGTGGTCCACGAGCACCACGGAGTTCCCGTCGGCCAGCAGGTCGCCGACCAGGGTGAGGAGCCCGTCGATGTTCGAGGGATGCAGGCCGATGCTGGGTTCGTCGAGCACGTAGAGCACGCCGGTGGTGCGGTTGCGCACCGCGCGGGCGAGCTGGACCCGCTGCAGCTCCCCGGTCGAGAGCGAGGACCCTGCCCGATCCAGGGCCAGGTAGCCCAGTCCGAGCTGGACCAGACGATCGGCCATGGACAGCAGCGTCTCCACGAGCGCCCGGGCCATCTGGCGCATCTCGCCCGGCAGCGGATCCACGACCGTCGGTGCCCAGGCGATCAGCTCGTCGAGCGTCTTCGCCGAGGCCTCGGCCAGGTCGATCCCGTCGAGCCGGGGGAGGAGCGCAGCGGGGCTCAGACGGGTGCCGTCACAGTCGGGGCAGGTGCTCACGGCGAGGAACCGGGAGACCCTCGACAGGCGCTTCTCGGTATCGGCCCGGGCCAGCTCGGCGGTGACGGTCAGGCGGGCGTTGCGGAACGTGAAGTCGAGGTCGTGGATGCCCTTCTTGCTGGTGACCGTGATGTGCTTCTTCTCCTCGGGCCCGTCGAGGACGATCTCGCGCTCCCAGTCCTCGAGGTCCTGCCAGGGCACATCCGTGCGCACCCCGAACTCCCGGGCGATGTCCGGCTGCACGTTGAAGCCGAACATCGACCAGGGCACCACAGCGCCCCCGTCGAGGGTCTTCGACGGATCCGGGACGAGAGTCGCATCGTCGACCGTGCGCACCACGCCGATGCCCTCGCAGCGCGGGCAGGCCCCCTCGGCGTTGAAGGCGAGTGCTTCCGCGCCGGGAGCGACGACCTGCTCGCCGCACTCGGGGCAGGCGATCGGCACCTCGGCGGCGACGTCGATCGTGGGGCCGATGCGATGGCCGTTGGGGCACACGTGCGAGGCCAGGCGCGAGACCATCAGCCTCAGCACGTTCAGCAGCTCGGTCGAGGTGCCGAAGGTGGAGCGCACCCCGGGCACTCCGGGCCGCTGGCGCAGGGCGAGCGAGGCGGGCACGTGGGTGACCTCGTCGACGTCCGCCCGCGGGGCCTGGGACATGCGGCGGCGCGTGTAGGTGGACAGCGCCTCGAGGTATCGGCGCGAGCCCTCGGCGTAGAGCACGCCCATCGCGAGCGAGGACTTCCCGGAGCCGGAGACCCCGGCGATGCCCACCACGCGGTGCAGCGGCACGTCCACGTCCAGATCGCGGAGGTTGTGGACGCGGGCGCCCCGGACCTCGATGGCTGTGGGCTGGGGGCCTGCGTGATCGATCACGAGCGCCAGGCTACTCGCGGGGGCCGACGCACGGGCCGACGACTATGCGGACTTCTTCGTGCTGCCGGACTTCGTCGAAGCACCGGACTTCTTGGAGCCACCGGACTTCTTCGCTCCGCTGGCTTGCCTCGAACCGCTGGACTTCTTCGCTCCGTCGGCTTTCTTCGAGCTGCCGGTCTTCTTCGCTCCGTCGGCTTTCTTCGAGCTGTTCGAGCTGTTCGAGCTCTTCGAGGCCTTCGATCCCTTCGTCGCCTGCGCTGCCTTCGCATCCCCGGAGGACGATCCCGATCCGCGGCGCTTCTGCACGCTGCGCTCGAGCGCGTCCATCAGGCTGATGACCTTCCCGCCCCCATCGCCGTCGTCTCCGTCATCGGCCGACCCGTCCTTGCCGAACGTCGCATCCGTATCGACCGAGTCGCCCTCGTCGAGCTTGGCCTCGACCAGCTCGCGCAGCTGCTCCTGGTACTCATCGGTGAACTGCTCGGGATCGAAGTCGCCGCTGAACTGCTCGACCAGCGAGGCCGACATCGTCAGCTCCTTGGCGCTGATCGTCGTCTTCGACGGGCCGAAGTCGACGTCCTTCAGGTCGGTCGGCCAGCGCAGGGTCTGCAGGGCGAGGAGGTCCTCATGGACCCGCAGCACGCCGAGGCGGGTCTTGGTGCGCAGCGTGAAGGTGACGATGGCTGTGCGCTCGGTGTCCTCGAGCGTCCGGCGCAGCAGCACATAGGCCTTGGAGGACCGGCCGACCGGTTCGAGGAAGTAGGACGTGCCCAGCAGGATTGGATCCACCTGCTCGTCGCGCACGAACTGCACGACGTCGATCTCGTCGTTGTCCTCGGCGGGCAGGTCCTCGAGCTCCTCGTCGGTGAGGACGACCGTCTTGTCGCCGTCGTCGTACGCCTTGTCGATGTGCTCGTAGTCGATCTCGCGGCCGCACACCTCGCAGGTGCGCTGGTACCGGATGCGTCCCTGGTCCTCGTCGTGGACCTGGTGGAAGGAGAGGTCGTGCGACCTGGTGGCCCCGTAGAGCTTCACCGGGACGTTGACGAGCCCGAACGTGATCTCACCGCTCCATATCGCGCGCATGCCCCCATGACACCACGCGCGGTCGGCGCACGCCAGGAACGATCGGTAGGCCGATTTCCTGCTCGGGCCGTGACGATCCCCGTGACGCAGGGCACAGTGTGGTCATGGCTACCGGAGAGCAGAAGGTCAGGATCGACGACCGCACGCTGAAGGTCTCGAACCTCGAGAAGATCTACTACCCCTCGACGGGGACCACGAAGGGAGAGGTGCTGGACTACTACCGGCGCATCGCTCCGGTGATGATCCCGCAGGCCACGCGGCGACCTGCGACCCGCAAGCGCTGGGTCGACGGGGTGGGCACGGCCGAGCATCCCGGCTCGGTGTTCTTCCGCAAGGACCTCGAGGATCACGCACCGGACTGGGTGCCGCGCGCGGACATCGAGCACAAGGACGGCACCTCGACCTACCCCCTGGTCGACGAGACCGCCGTGCTGGTGTGGCTCGCGCAGCTGGCCACCCTCGAGATCCACACCCCGCAATGGCGCTTCGACGAGGACCTCGCACCGTCGAACCCCGATCGGCTGGTCCTGGATCTCGATCCTGGGGAGGGAGCGGGCCTTCCTGACTGCGCCCGCGTCGCCCAGTGGTGCCGCGAGATCCTGGAGGGGATGGGGATGGAGTCCTACCCCGTCACCTCGGGATCCACAGGCATCCACCTCTACGCGCCCCTGGACGGCGACGCCACAGCCGAGGAGATCGCCCAGGTCGCCCACGAGCTGGCGAGGTCCCTCGAGGACGACCACCCCGATCACGTCGTCAGCGACATGAAGAAGTCGTTGCGAGCGGGCAAGGTGCTCGTGGACTGGTCGCAGAACAACGGGCATAAGACCACCGTGTGCCCGTACTCCCTGCGAGGCCGGCTGCGCCCCACGGTGGCGGCGCCCCGCACCTGGGAGGAGATCGAGGATCCCGAGCTCGACCAGCTCGAGTTCGAGGAGGTCCTGCAGCGGATCGAGGACGACACGGACCCGATCGCGGCCCTGGGCATGAACGGCAGCGCGGGGAGCGGGTCGGCCGGCACGTCGCGTGACCGGCTGGAGGTCTACCGCTCCAAGCGTGATGCCACGAAGACCCCCGAACCGGTTCCGACAGCAGGCTCCGACTCCGACTCCGGTTCCGACGCCGCGCAGGAAGCGCTCGAGGCCCTGCGCTCCGAGGCGCCGATGTTCGTGATCCAGGAGCATCACGCCTCCAGCCTGCACTGGGACTTCCGCCTCGAGCACGACGGCGTGCTGGTCTCCTGGGCCGTGCCCAAGGGGCCCCCGCTCGACGTCGACGTGAACCGGCTCGCCGTGCAGACGGAGGACCATCCGCTCGAGTACGGCACCTTCGAGGGGACGATCCCGACGGGCGAGTACGGCGGCGGTGACGTCACCCTCTGGGACTCCGGCACGATCGAGATCGAGAAGTGGCGCGAGGGCAAGGAGGTCATCGTCGTCTGCCACGGTCGCGGGGACGGCGGACTCGGCGGGGCACCGCGCCGTTTCGCCTTCCTCCACACCGGATGCATGGGCGGGACGACGAAGTCCGCGGCGGCAGAGAAGAAGGCCGACGCGAACTGGCTGCTGCATCTCATGAAGGACCAGCCGACGGCAGGGGACGGGGCGCCCTCTGCGTCATCCTCCTCCGGAGCCCGATCCGCGCCGGCCGGGATGAGCGACCCGATCTCCCCGATGCTCGCCACCCTCGGCCGCCGCGAGGACATCCGGGACCAGGACGACTGGGCCTTCGAGATGAAATGGGACGGGGTGCGCGTCATCGCCACCGTCACCGCCGACGCCGTGCGCCTGACCAGCCGTGGCGGCAAGGACCTCACCGCCACCTTCCCCGAGCTCGCCGAGCTCCAGGACGCTCTCGATCCGGAGATCCTCGCGGCGGGCGAGAGCGTCCTGGACGGGGAGATCGTCGCGCTCGACGCCCACGACCGTCCCTCCTTCTCCCGGCTCCAGCAACGCCTGGGCCTCACCCGCGAGCGCGACGTCCAGCGGGCGTGGGAGGAGGTCGAGGTGCACGTGATGCTCTTCGATCTTCTGGTGCGCGGCGGCGACTCCCTGTTGCGCACCCCGTACCGGGCACGACGCGACGCCCTGTTCGCCGCGGTGGAGGCAGCCGAGCACGTCCATCTGCCGCACGCCGATCACGGCGACGTCGACCATGCGATCGAGCTCTCGCAGGAGCTCCAGCTCGAAGGGGTCATGGCGAAGACGGAAACCGGCATCTACCGGCCCGGCAAGCGCGGCCGCACCTGGATCAAGCTCAAGAACGCCCGCCATCAGGAGGTGGTCGTCATCGGCTGGAGGCACGGCAAGGGCGGGCGCTCCGGGAGCATCGGATCCCTGCTCGTCGCCGTGCCCGACGCCCAGGGACGCTTGAGCTATGCCGGTCGCGTCGGCACCGGATTCAGCGACCGCGACCTCGAGCAGATCGCGAGCACGCTCGGATCCCGCACCCGGAAGACCCCGCCGGTGGACGACGTGCCCGCGGCGGACCGTCGGGACGCGGACTGGGTGCGCGCGGACCTCGTCGGCGAGGTCCAGCACACCGAGCGCACCGAGGACGGCCGGCTGCGCCACCCCGTCTGGCGCGGGTGGCGACCCGACAAGGAGGCGGCGGAGGTCCGATGGGAGGAGTGAGCCCGCTGCCTGCTCCCGGAGGGGGTCGGCGTCGGCTGCTGACCACGTGGTCGTCCGGTCCGATGGCGCTGCACCGCGTCCGTCGCCACGCTCCCCACAGGATCATCGTGCAGGTCATCACCGATATCGATGGCCCGGCTGCCACGCGGATCCACGGTTGCCGCGTCCGGTGGATCACATGTGGTCACACGCGGTCCCGCGGATGCCGTAGTCTCCTCGGAGTCGTTCGAACGATCTCGCCTCGGCGGGACGGCACGCACCACCTCCTCCGGGTCGTGGATCCGGGTGCTGAGAGCGGATGGCCGCACGGCGCTGGATGCCTCTTTCGGAGGCGACCGACGACGGTCGCGCAGAACACCTACGAAATTGAGTATTCATCACCTCCTCCGCACTTCTCAGTACGTACGACGACGTCTCGACGTCACCCCTCTCGTCCGCGCCGATGGCCGCCTCCCTGGTCGTTGCAGCGCACCCCACCCTCTCCTGGCTCCGAGCCGATGACGACGTCCACGTCGCCACGCTCGCCGGAGAGTTCGCCGGCCACGTCGTCAGCCCTGCCGCTGACGCGCCGGTCCACACGGCCTTCGGGCCCCAGTTCGGCCGCATCGGCGACTTCATGTCGCTGGCCGCGGCTCAGGCGGCCCTCGAGGCCGCACACGCACCCCGTCCTGGCAGCACCGACCGCATCGGTCGGCGCAACGCCTGGGGTGCACCACATCCGCGGCGGCGCCGTCGCCACGGATACCCGGGCCACGAACGTGGTTCACGACAACGAAGGAATATCGCCATGGCTACTGGCATCGTCACCTGGTTCAACTCCGACAAGGGCTACGGCTTCATCGCCCCCGAGGACGGCTCCGCCGATGTGTTCGCGCACTTCAGCGCGATCGCCGGCACCGGCCGTCGCGATCTCGAGGAGAACCAGCGCGTGGAGTTCGAGACCGAGCAGGGCCCCAAGGGCATGCAGGCAGTGAACATCCGCGCCATCTGAGCGCCCCGGTCGATCACTGATCGGCCCTGAAGACCGGTGGGTCCGCCTCGCGGATCCCGGTCAAGACCACGACGCCCGTCGGGTCCGGCATCACGCCGGAACCGGCGGGCGCCGTTCTATGTCCCGGGTGTCACCAGGACACGGAGTGGAGCCCCGGCTCCAGATGCTGCTCGAGGCCGGGAAGCATCACGCGGGCGCGGGTGCCCTCGGGCACCTCGAGCGTCACGATCCGGGCGTCGCGGTCCACGTCGACCACGATCTCGCCGTGGATCGTGCGGCGCGACAGCTCGATCCGGCCGACGGGGACGTCCGGGTCCGGGACGACGTCGAACTCCCGCCACCCGTCCGGGCCACGGCGCAGCCCGGCGACGTTCTCGTGGATCCACGTCGCGGGGGTCCCCATGAAGTAGTGGGAGCAGGAGCGGGGCTCGTGCCACATCTCCATGAACGTGGAGTTCCCGGCGTCCAGCCACCCCTTCCACCCCGGCGCCGTCGGGTTCGACAGCACGCGGAGTGCGAGCTCACCGTGCCCGTGGGCCGAGAGCACGGGCAGCAGGAAGCGCACCCCGATGTGCCCGCAGTCGTGGTGGGCGTCGCGCTCCTCGAGGTCCGCGACCAGGTGTGAGACCACCGTGGCGACCCGGCTCGGGGGAACGACCCCGAAGGCCAGGGGCACCAGGTTGCTGGTCTGGCGGTACTCAGTGGAGCCCGGGTCGCGGTACACCCCGCGCCGAGGGTCGAGGAAGACGGTGTTCACGGCGGCCTCGAGGGTGGTGGCGTCGTCGAGCAGCTGCGCCGGGGTGGGAACTCCCGTGATCTGGTCGCCGCGGGAGGTCCAGGGGTTGCCGTCCGTCGGGCTGCCCTCGATGCTCGCGAGCTCGACCGCATGGGCGAGGGCGCGCAGGCCGTGTGCGAGGAACAGCGTCGCCGTGAGGCGCTTGTCCTCCGGGGCAGGGCCGGGGCTGCCGGGTGTCAGGTAGTCGCCGAGGACTCCCGAGACGAGGCCGTCCTCGTCGCGGCGGCCGAGCTCGTAGGACAGGTAGGCCGCGGCGGCGGGGCCCAGTTCGTGCACGATGTCCACCTCGCCGTATTCGGTGGCGAGTTCGTCGAGCAGCTCGGGAAGCAGCGAGGTCCACTCCGGGGCGGGGGAGAGCTCCTCATATCCCCAACCGGGATTCGGGGCGATCACGGAGAGGGAGCCGTCCGGGCGCTGGCCGTCGGCCTGATCGAGCGCCCACTTCCGCAGCATCCGGCGCATGTCGAAGCTCGCCACCATCGCGCTCAACCCCGTCAGGGCATCCCCGGTCCACCCGTTCTTCTCGTGCATCGGGGTGTCGGTGGGGACATGGTGCATGTTGTTCGCGAGCGACGCCCTCATCGCGGCATCGAAGCGCACGAGGTACTCGTCCGAGCTGGACAGGGCACTGGCGACGGAGAGATCTGCATGGGCGAGAAGTCCCGTGACCTCGAGGTCCTCGAGGGTTCCCAGCCGGGCCTGGAGCTCCACATACCGGAAGCCCTTATAGCTGAACTGCGGTTCGAAGGTGGGGGAGTCCCGTCCGAGCCGCACCAGATCCTCCTGGAAGCGGTCGGCGTGGATGTGCTCGTTGTCCGCGTCGACGCTGCCGTCGGCCCGGAGCTTCTCGCCGTGGACGGCGGAGAACTCCAGCGGCTCCTGCCCGCGGAGCGTGTACCGGCACCAGCCGGCGATCACGCGACCCATGTCGAGCACCACGCGCGCATCCCCGGAGTTCGTGGGGCCCGGTCCGGCGACCTCCACCGGGACGATCTCCTCCTGGACGATGACGGGCTCCTGGACCTGCAGCTGCATCCGTGGGGCGGCGATCGGTGCCGCGCGGCGGGATCCCGATCCCGGGCGGTCCACGAGCACACCCTCCCAGTCAGAGTCGTCGAAGCCGGCCTGCAGCCAGGCGTCGGGGTTCTGGCCACCCTCGAAGACCTCACCCTCGTACATCGAATCCGCGGAGATCGGCCCGGGCGCCGTGCGCCACCCCTCGCCGGTGGCGATCGCCCGGGAGGTGCCGTCGGCCAGCTCGACGCGGAGGTGCGCCCAGGCGCGCACCGGACCGCGCCAGGGCGCCTGCTCCCACCGCCATACGTTCGGGGTGGACATGTCGTGGAACCCGCGCCCCAGCGAGATGCCCAGCACGTTCGTGCCCCGCGTGAGCAGCTCGGAGACGTCCGCCTCGCACACCTGCACCCGATGTCGCGGGTCGGTCAGGCCCGGGTCCAGCCGCGAGGGCCGGTAGGGGGAGCCGTTGACGAAGGCTCGGAAGGCGCCCAGGCCGGTCACGAGCAGCCGGGCGGACGTCGGCGGGGCGCTGAGCTCGAACGTCGTGCGGAGCAGGGGGTTCTGCGGATCCGTGCCCGGGGCGGCGATCCAACGGGCAAGGGAGGGGTTGACGTCCGCCATCGGCAGTTTCCACCTGGTTCTTCGTATCCGCGTCGACAAGTGCCGACAGTCTGGCATGCGGCCGGTCGCCGTTCCCGCAGGAGCGGGTGGACAGGCGGTCGCGGACGGATGGGACGGCCGCGGATGCGTGGGGCGTGTGTGGGTCGTGCGTGGGCCTGGCTCTGCCTCCGTGGTTCCCGGGGGAGCACTGCGACGATGGGGGGATGGATCTGCAGACTGTCGGCCGCGCGGTGTGGGAGCGCATCGTGCCCGCGCCCGTCCCCGAGGCGGGATGGTGGGTGCTGCTGGCCCTCGCCGTGGCGCTCGTGGTCGTCGCCCTCGCACCGCTGTGGCGCCTTGCGCGGCCCGCCGTGACGATCGTGCATGAGCTCGGCCACGCGATCATCGGCATGCTCTGCGGCCGGCGTTTCACCGGCTTCGTGGTCAGCGCCGACATGTCAGGCCACGCGGTGACCGTCGGCCCTCGGCGCGGCGCCGGACGCATCATCTCGACCTGGGCCGGCTATCCCGCCCCTGCCGTCCTGGGAGCCGTGCTGATCCAGATAGCGCTGCAGGGCTGGTCCCGCACGGCGCTGTTCGCAGCGCTCGTGATCCTCCTGCTCTCGCTGGTGTTCACCCGCTCCGCGCACACCCTGCTGGTGGTGCTCGCGAGCATCGTCGGGATCGGCGCCGTGTGGTGGTGGGGGAGTCCCGGTGTCAGTGCCCTGCTCACCCTCGCGGCCGGGGTGTTCCTCCTGCTCGGCGCCTGGCGGCACCTCGGGGCCGTCATGCGCGGGGGCGGGAGGTCCGACGACCCGGGCCAGCTCGCACAGCTCACACCGCTGCCCGCATGGACCTGGAACCTCGGCTATGTCGTCGTGCTCGCCGCCTGCACGTGGTGGGCCGGGACGGCGCTCGTCCCGCAGGGGCTCGGCGGGGGCTGAGCGCGTGGGGTGCTCACCGTGTGACGCCGACGGACCGAGGATGCGTAGTCTGGCCTACGCTGATCCCTTCCCCGCCCGACCCTCCGAGGAGCTCCATGTCCGCGATCGCCGTTCCGGCCCGCCGTCCCGTCCTGGCCGATGCCCTGGCCCCGCACCGTTCCCGCCTGCAGGATGCCGGACTGGTCCTCGCCGGGACCGCCGTGGTCGCGCTGCTCGCCCAGATCACGATCCCGCTGCCGCTCGTGCCGATCACCGGCCAGACCCTCGGCGTGATCCTGGTCGGCGCCGCACTCGGCTCCCGCCGCGGCGCGATGGCGATGCTCACCTACCTGCTCGTCGGCCTCGCCGGCGCCCCGATCTTCGCCGAGTTCACCGGCGGGCCCGCCGCGGCCCTGTCCCCGAGCTTCGGCTTCATCCTCGGCTTCATCCCCGCAGCCTTCGTGGCCGGCTGGTTCGCCGAGCGCGCCTGGGATCGCAAGCCCGTCCTGGCCATGGTCGGCTTCGTCGCCGCGAGCGTGGTGCCCTTCCTGTTCGGCGTGCCGTACCTCGCCATGATCCTCAACGCCGTGATGGGCGCGGAGATGGGCATCGGGGGGATCCTCGCCGCCGGTGTGTGGCCCTTCCTCGCCGGTGGCCTGGTCAAGGCCGCGATCGCCGCGGTCCTGATCCCCGCCGCCTGGAAGGGTGTGCGCGCTCTCGACGAGCGGCGCTGAGCCACCTCAGCACGATCCTGTCCGGCCCGATCCCCCGAGCGCACCGATCCCGGTGCGCTCGGGGGATTCCGTCTGTCGGAGGCGCGCACGGCGACGGATCCGGACGATCGGCAGGTCGAACGCGGTGGTGCCGACCCAGCCGCCGGTCCGTCTCTCCGACAGGGTGGGACGGGTATCAGCCGGAGAGGACGGCCACGCGGATCAGCAGCGCGACGAAGGCGAGCGAGGGCAGGAACGTCACTGCGAGCCACACCTTCCGGTAGGACAGGATCGCGAGGAATTCTCGCAGCGTCGCGCTGGGGACGAAGTAGAACGCCGTCGGCCCGCCGATCGCCTCGTCGTCGAGTCCCAGCGAACGAGCCAGCAGAGCGGCGCGGAATGCGTGGTACCTGCTGGTGGTGACGATGTAGGGCCCCTGGAGGCCTGCGGCGTCGAGGATCCGGTGGGAGAAGGTCAGATTCTCTGCGGTGGTACGGGACTCCGTCTCGGCGTGGACGCGATCCGCAGGAACACCGGCCTCGTCCAGAAGGTACTCCGCCATCGCCTCGCCCTCGGCGCGCGGCTCGTCCTCGCCCCTGCCACCGGAGGGGACCAGCAGGGGATCGATCCCGATGCCGAGCAGTCGCTCGCGCTCGGACACCCCTCGGTCCAGGCGATTGCGCAGGAGTTTCGGGACGCGACCGCCGATCAGACCCGAGCCATGGATGATGATCCCCGGGGTGCCCAGCTTCCTCGGGAACAGCTGATAGGGGATCGAGGCGGCGAGGAACACCAGCAGGGCGAGCCCCATGTGCAGCGAGAGCAGAGCCAGGAGCGTCCCCGCGACGAGACCGAACGGCCCGCCTCTCGAGGCCAGGGCGATCGCCGTGATCGGAGCAGCGAGCAGGGCGAGGCCAGCCAGCCCGGAGAGCAGGTTGCCGAGCGAACGCCCTTCCTTGCGCGCCATGGTCGCTCCATTGGCGACCAGGAGGACGGCGAGCACCAGCACGCCCACCAGCGCGAGGCACCCCCCGGCCAGGACGAGCAGGTCTCCCAGAGGGAGGGTCGTCGCAACGAGCTGTGCGAACGTCGTCCCGCTCGAGTACAGCGCGATCAGCAGCAGCACCCCGTTGCGCACACGCCGGCGATCCTGCCGGAACACCAGCAGGTACACGGCCCACCAGAACGCCGTACCGATCATCGACCCCAGCATCCCCAGCTCCTCTCGAGCGCTTCTCGTCGTCTCTGCCGCCATCCTGACACCTCCCGGGCGCGGGACGGCGTGGAGTCACAGGGAACGGGACGTGCCGCGCCCGGTCGTCGGCCGCACCTGTCAGCATGGCTCGCATGGAGCAGAGAATCAGCCTCATCACCCTCGCTGTCCGCGATCTCTCGGTGAGCCGACGCTTCTACCTGGAGGGCCTCGGGTGGACATCGGAGCTCGACGTGCCCGGAGAGGTCCTCATGATCAGGGCGGGCGAGCATCTCGTCCTGGGCCTGTGGGATCGCGCCGCCTTCGAGGCGGAGGTCGGCGCGGTGAAACAGGGCGAGGGTGTCCCGCCGGTGACCCTCGCCCACAACGTCGCCGCACCCGACGAGGTCGACCGGATCCTCGAGCGTGCTCGGGAGCTCGCCGCCGGCCCGGTGGACGGGCCGGTGCGACGGGACTGGGGCGGGTACTCCGGGTACTTCGCGGATCCGGACGGCTACCGCTGGGAGATCGCGGTCAACCCCGGGCCGATCGGGCAGCTCGTGCTCCCCGGGGACCGGAGTTCCTGAACGATCCGGCCGTCGCTGCGTCCGACGTCTGCGGTCCCGCCTACGGCTCCCGCCGTCCGAGGGACGGTCACCCCCGCGCGCAGGAGCCGGAGGGCCCGCGAGCTCAGAAGCTCAGGAGCTCAGCGTGGCGACGCGCGTCAGCAGCAGCACGAGGAGCAGCGTCGCAGGGATCGAGGCGACGAGCCAGCGGATCCGGTACGACATCGTGATGACGAACTCCCGCAGCGTCGCGGTGGGCAGGTAGGACAGGGAGGTCCGGCCGCCGATCACCTCGTCGTCGAAGCCGAGGCTTCGCGCGAGCAGTGCGGCGCGGAACGCGTGGTACCGGCTGGTGGAGACGATGTAGGGGCCCTCGTGGCCCGCCCCGTCGAGGATCGCGTGCGACAGCACGAGGTTCTCCTCGGTGGTGCGGGACGCGGTCTCGGCGTGGACCCTGTCCGCCGGGACCCCGGCGACCTCGATCAGGTAGGCGGCCATGGCGGCGCTCTCTGCCGGGGTCCTCTCATCGCCCTTGCCTCCGGACGGGACCAGCACGGGATCGATCCCGAGTGCGAGGAGGCGATCGCGCTCGACGGCGGCACGGTCCAGGCGCCGCCGGAGCAGAGGAGGGACACGGCCGTCGAACAGGACGGAACCGAGGATGATGATCCCCGTGCTCTCGCGACGCGAGGGGAACAGCTGGTAGGGGACCGTGGCGCCGAGGAAGACGAGATAGGCGAGCCCCATGTGCGCGGCGATCACCCCACCCGTGACCCCGATCCCGAGGCTGAGCGGCGTCCCCGTCCCCAACAGGGCTCCGACGGCCCAGGGCGCGATCAGCAGGGCGAGCCCGCCGCACCCCGTGGAGAGACGCCCGAGCAGGCCGCTCTCCCAGCGGGACACCGCCACGGCGCCGACGACCACTGTGAGTCCCAGGGCGAGTGCGCCGACGACGGCGAGGGCCACGGCGACGAAGAGGATCACCTCGCCCGGCGGACGCCCCCGGAGGAGCAGACCGGCGATCAGCGAGATGCTCGCGTGGACCGCCATCAGCAGGGTGAACCCGGTGCGAAGGCGTCGACGGTCGTCCCGGAACAGCAGCAGGTAGGCCGGCCACCACAGCGCGGCGGCGATCAGCATGCCCAGCACACCCAGCACTGCTGACCCCTTCCGTCGCTCGTCAGGGACATCCTGGCATCTGCAGCAGGAGGTTCGGACCGCACAGTGGCGCTCCTGACATCTGGGAGCTGACCTGCTCGTCGGCCTGCCCGTGCTGAGAGGGGGCAGGCCGACGGTCAGGCGGGTGGGGTCGTGCGTAGGAGCTCGATCAGCGCTCCGTCAGAGGCCCGTCGTGGCCGCCGCGAAGGGTGCGAGGTGCTGGCCGATGTGGGCGGCGAGGACGTCGGTGTGCTGTGCCTGGTTCTCGGCGACCACGGCGAGGAAGCGGTCGTGGATCGAGGCGCCCGAGGCGTCGGTCCCGTTGAGCGAGTCGCCGTAGCCCACGTGCAGGATCTGGCGGGCGTCGGCCGAACGGATCAGCTCAGGCAGATCCACGCCGGCCAGCGAGGTCGGGGTGCGGTCCTCGTGGGCGGAGACCTGGTAGCTCGCGCGGGCCTTGACGTAGGAGGCGCGGGAGATGTCCCAGATCGCGGCGAACAGCTCCGGATCGTGGGCGGCCACGAACTCGACGCCGCACAGGTAGCTGGTGCCGGAGGTCTTCAGGTGCACCAGGCCCTGGGTGGCCTCGACGCACAGCGGGTAGATCGAGAACTTGTCCGACCCGGAGTGCAGGGAGATCTTGTAGCCGCCGAACTGCTGCGAGATCGCGTGGTGCGCCTCGAGGTTCAGGCGCAGCTCCTCCGTGTCGCCGAGGAAGTCCAGACCCTTCTCGAAGCCGTCCACGTAGCGCGGGGCGAAGCTGAACCAGGAGGCGCCCAGGCGCGTGAGCTCGGTGGCCATGTAGAAGTGCTCGAAGAAGGTGGTCAGCCACGTCGTCTCGTCGACGGCGAACTCGACCTCGATCTCGTGCTGCGCGTTCTCCGTGACGTGGCGGTACAGCCGCATGGACTCCACGACGGCTCGGCCGTACTTCACGACGGCGGTCAGGACGTCCTGCTCGGTGACCTCGATCTGCGAGTGGCCGACGTCCAGCGTCATCCCCACGTAGCGCTTCTTCGCGTCCTCGAGGGTGTCCTCGAGCTGGTCCCAGGGCAGAGCCGCGGCGTCGGCCTCGGTGACCCCGCCGGTGACGTCGGCGACCAGATCGCCCGGATCCAGGGTGAACATGACGAACCCGGCCTCGAGGCCGCGGTCGATGCCCTCGGTGGTCTTGATGTGGTCGCAGTCGGCGCCGAAGCCGCTCTCCCAGCCGGCCTCGACGAGCCCGAAGACGGCGTCGTCCATGACGGACCGGGCGCTGCGGCCCAGGCGGTCCATCTCACGGATCGACTGCTGCGCGAGGACCGGCATGACGTTCCCGCCCTGCGCGCCGAAGGCGCGGGCCTGGCCGGGGGTGGCGAGGCCGGTGCGGTCGCCGGTGCCGACGGAGGTGCGGTGGCCGCCGATCAGCTGGGGGCGCAGGGCCGGGAAGGCGGCCTGCAGGGCCTTCGCATTCGCGGTGGTCAGGGAGCCGGTCAGCACGTGGCCGTCGCCGGCCGCAGAGGCCTCGCCCTCGAAGGCGGACAGGGCCTCGGCGGTGGAGGCCTCCAGCTGGAGGGAGCGGACGGAGCCGTCGTAGCGGATGCTCGCCGCGAGGGAATCGGTGCGCAGAGTCATGGGGTTCTCCGATCAGAGAGGTGGGTGGGGGTGTCGTCGTGGAGGTCGAGGGGTCTCGGGCCAGCGGGGGAGCCGCGTGGGGTCGCGGGCCGGGGAACGGGCGAGATCGCGGGTCGGGTCCTGGGCAGGGTCATGGGGTCGCCGTAACGTCGAGGAGCACCTTGACCTCGTGCGTGGAGCCGGCTGCGGCGGCCTCGAGAGCGCCGCGCGCCTCGGTGAACGGGACGATGAGGGTGCGGATCGGCGAGACGTCCACCGCGCCGGTCCGCAGCAGCTCGATGAGGGTGGGGAAGACATCGCGGCTGTTGCGGGAGCCGAGCACGGTCAGCTCCTTCTTGATCAGCAGTGACTGGTTGAAGGTGACCTCGGCGGTGCCGTTGCCGATCAGCACCAGGCGGGCGCCGATGGCCGCGGCCTCGATCGCATTGAGGAAGGAGACCGGCAGTCCGGTCGCCTCGCAGACCACGTCGAAGCCGTCGCCGTCGGTCGCGGACTCGACGACGTCCGTCAGCGGTGCCTCACGGAGGTCGATCGTGCCGGCGGCGCCGAGCCGGTCGGCGAGCTCCAGGCGCGAGGGGACCACGTCGGCGATCCACACCTGCGCGCCGCGGGTGAGGGCGGAGAGCATCGTGAGCAGGCCGATCGCCCCGGCGCCGAGCACGAGCACGCGGTCCGCCGGGCCGACGTCCGCGCGCAGCACCGCGTGGTAGCCGATGGAGAAGGGCTCGACGAGCGCGAGGTCGCGGGGGTCCACCCCGTCGGCCCGATGCAGGCGGTCCAGGGGCATCACGATCAGCTCCTGGAAGGCCCCGTCGCGGTGCACGCCCATGGTCTCGTTGTGCTCGCAGGCGTTGATCAGGCCGCGGCGGCAGGAGTAGCAGGTGCCGTCCTGGAAGTACGGGACGCCGGTGACCACGTCGCCCACCTGGAACCCGGCGCTGTCCCCGCCTGCCGCGTGGATCTCGATGATCTCGGCCGAGAACTCGTGGCCCGGGACCCGGGGATAGGTGGTGAAGGGCTGGGTGCCGCGGAAGGTCTGGATGTCCGAGCCGCAGATCCCGGCGTAGCGCACGCGCAGCAGCGCCTCGCCGGGCGCCGGGACGGGATCGTCGATCTCGGTGACCACGGCGGTGCCGGGGGTCGTCACCTGCAGTGCTCTCATGGCGCTCCTGTCCGGGGTCGGCGTGGTGTCCAGCCGTGGCGTTCAGCGATGCACGCGCCGACTCATCAGGGTCCCGGCGCCGGGTTCCTGACCCGATCGCGCAGGACCATCGTAAACGATTGCACACCGGGGGCCAGCAGGGAAGGGGAGTTCATGGCGTAGGATTCTTCTGCACTGCAAAAGTTGCAGTCGGTGATCTGCCGCTGCACGGCACGTCAGCCGGGCACAAGACCGAGCGCGGCACCTCAGTCGGGCACGGCACACCAGTCGGGCGCGGGACCGAACGCGACACGGAACATGACACGGAGGCGGCGCATGGCCACGACCCTCAAGGACGTCGCGGCGCTCGCGGGCGTCTCCGTCGCGACCGCCTCGCGCGCCTTCCAGCGGCCGGAGCTCGTGGGGGCGACCTCGCGGGCGAAGGTCCTCGCCGCGGCCGCCGATCTCGGCTACAGCCCCAATCGCAGCGCCCGCGCGCTCATCACCGGCCGCTCGGGGGTCTACGGCGTGATCGTGCCGGACCTTGAGAACCCCTTCTTCCCGGCGGTGCTCAAGGGTGCCCAGGCCCGTGCCCACCAGCTCGGCTCGCAGCTGCTGATCACGGATGCGGGGGAGGCTCCGGAGGGCGAGCTGCCGCTCGTGCGCACACTCGCCGCGCAGGTCGACGGCATCGTGCTGTGCTCGAGCCGGATGACCGAGGACTCCCTGCGCGAAGCCGCGGACATCACCCCGCTCAGCCTGGTCAACAGGGTGTCCCCGGTGCTGCCCGGCGTCTTCGCGGATCCGGTTCCCGGCATCCCCTCCGCCGTCCGCCATCTGCACCGCATGGGGCACCGCCGCGTCGGCTACGTCGGCGGGCCCAGTGTGAGCCGATCCGATGCCGTGCGCCGCACCGTGATCGAGCGGATCTGCACCGAGGCCGGCATGGAGTGGACGGACATCGGCTCCTTCCCGCCCACCGTCGACGGCGGCCGCAGCGGCGCTGAGGCGGTGCTGCTCACCGACGTCACCGCGGTGCTCGTCTACAACGACTTCATGGCGCTCGCCCTCATGGAGCGGCTGCGCAGCTTCGGTGTCGACGTGCCGGAGGAGATCAGCGTGGTGGGCTGGGACGACATCGAGTTCTCCTCTCTCGTGACGCCGGGGCTCAGCACGGTGCGGGTGCCGCGCTACGACATGGGCGTCACCGCGATCGACCTGCTCCACGACGGCGGCCGACGACGGAACGGAGAGAGCCATCTTGAGTGCCTGGGCAGCAGCGGTGACGAGGATGCTCAGGGCCGGAGCCCGAGACATGCCCGGATCGGCCTGCCCACCCAGTTCGTCCCCCGCGGATCGACCGCGAAGGTCACCGCTCGCGAGTAGCCTGCGGCCATGAGCGACCTGAGCACATCGATCGATGCGGTTCCCGGTGTCGGCGGCCCGGCCGCCCGCGCCCTGGCCGAGCAGGGCCTGGCCACCGTCGGCGATCTCGTCGGCGCGGACTGGACGCAGCTCGCGCAGCTGCACGGCGTCGGCCCCGCAGCCGGGCGCCGCCTCCAGCAGATCCTCGAGGAGCACGGCGAGTCCCTGACGGACCCGCCCGCTCCGCGAAGCGGCGGGACGACGGTGACCCGCGGCAGCACCGGGCGGAGTGCGAAGGACATCACGACCCATGCGACGACGGTCGACCCGGCCGAGTACGTCGCGGGCCTGAGTGCCCGGCGCAGCCATGAGGGTCAGCAGCTCCTGGAGCTGTTCGGGGAGGCGACTGGGGAGCGGGCAGTCATGTGGGGCCCGAGCATGATCGGGTACGGGGAGAGCCACTACGTGTACGCCTCCGGCCGGGAGGGGGACACCTTCCATCTCGGCTTCAGCCCGCGCACGGCGGACATCGCCCTCTACGGGCTCTCGAGCGCCCCGCGCTCCGAGGAGCTGCTCGACCGGCTCGGAAAGCACCGCCGCGGCGCCGCCTGCGTGTGGATCAGGAAGCTCGAGGACGTGGACCGTGACGTCCTGCGCGAACTCGTCGAGCACGCCTGGGCGTCGGACCCCACTGCCTGCTGAACCTGCAGAACCTGCAGGGCCGTGCGCGGAGAGTCGGCCGACGAGATGGTCCTCACCGCTGTGATCCGCCGTCGAATCTGCAGTCCTGTCTGCCGGCGATGGTGCCCTGGGCCGCACCTGGTGGTCGATCGTTAGGCATGTGCCGGGCAACAGGCCTACGCTTCCGCGAGGTGCCTGGAAAGATCTGCGTCCGGGCACCCCGGACCGACGTCGAGAGGATCACCCATGGAGCTGCCGGGACCCATGCCCCGACGCGCTGATCGGGTGCCGATGGCGCGACGGAAGTCGCGTGCCGGGATCCTGATCGTGGCGATCGGTGCCGTCATGGTGATCGTCTACGCCGCGGTGTTCAAGACGCTGATGGGCGTGGACGCGCAGGATCATTCCTGGATCGGGGCGATCTACTGGACGATCACCACGATGTCGACCCTCGGGTACGGCGACATCACCTTCACCTCGGACGCAGGCCGGCTGTTCTCCCTGCTCGTGCTCCTCAGCGGCGTGGTCTACATGCTGGTGCTGCTCCCGTTCTTCGTCATCCAGTACGTCGTCACCCCCTGGCTGGACCGCAGGCGCACGGCCCGGACGCCCCGCAAGGTGCCGGCCCAGATGCGTGACCATGTCCTGCTGGTCGGCTCGGACGCGGTCACCCAGGCGTTCGCCGCGCGGGCGGAGCGCTCCCAGGTCCCCGCGGTGCTCGTCGTGGAGGACCCGGTCGAGGCAGGGCTGCTGCATGACCAGGGACGCCAGGTCGTCGTCGGCCCCCTGGACTCTGCGCAGACCTATCGCAGCGCGGGCGCGGATCGGGCGCGCATGGTCGCCTCGATGCTCTCCGACACCGCGAACACGAACGTCGCCTTCACAGTCCGTCAGGTCTGCGGGGATGTCCCGGTCGCGGTCACCGCGAGCAAGCCGGTCTCGGTGGACGTGCTCTCCCTCGCCGGGTCGGACCACGTGCTGGAGCTGGGCGCGGTGCTGGGCCGGGAGATGGCCGGTCGCGTGCTGGGCACCACGGGCAGGGTCCACCGCATCGGCAGCTTCGGGGACACGCTCATCGCGGAGGCCGCCGTGCGCGGCACCTCGCTCGTGGGGAAGTCGTTGGGTGAGGCCACCATGGGTCTGCGCTCCTGCGTGCGGATCCTGGCCATCATGCGCAAGGGGCGTCTGCGCCCGCTGAAGCCCGAGCTGCCGATCACCGAGCAGACCGTGCTGATCCTCGCGGGGGAGGCCGCCGAGCTCGCCGCCTACGACGAGCAGTTCCAGGTCCTGGAGCAGTCCGAGGATCCGGTGATCATCCTCGGTGGCGGCCGCGTGGGGCGTTCCGCCTCCCGCGAGCTCACCGCCCAGGGCGTGCCCAACACGATCGTCGAGCTGCTGTCGGACCGGGTCGAGAACTCGTACTCCGCGCTCGAGGGGACCGCCAGCTACACGGTGGTCGCCGGTGACGCGGCGGACCAGCGGATCCTGCGCCGGGCCGGGCTCGAGAACGCGTCCGCCGTGCTGGTCACGCCGCGCGACGACGATCTGAACGTGTACCTCACCCTGTTCTGCCGGCGCCTGCGCCCCGAGCTCCAGGTGGTCTCGCGCGCGACCTACGAGCGCAATGTCGCCACGCTGTACCGCGCCGGGGCCGACGGGGTCCTCTCGTACGCGACCATCGGCGCCACCGATCTGTGGAACCACGCCGGCCTCAGCCATCGCGTGCTGGTGGCCGAGGGCAATGAGCTGTTCCTGGTGCCGCGGCCCAACTCCCTGGTGCGGCGCTCCGTGCGGGACACCGAGGTGCATCGCCGCACCGGCTGCCACATCGTCGCCGTGGCGGGGGACGACGGCACGCTCAGCTATGACACCGAATCGATCCCCTCGGCGCCGGGCAAGCTGCTGCTGCTCGGTGATCGCCACGCCGAACGACGTTTCCGCGAGACCTATCTGCGGCGCAGGCGCCGAGGCCGACGGGTCACCACCTCCCGCTAGCCTGGGAGGACGGCGTCGGCCACCGCCTGCGGACAGGTCCGTCGCCGTCCCCACCACCGCCTGACCTGCATCACCTCCATCCCGGATCACCACCGCCCCGCACCACCTCCACCCCGCACCACCTCCAGGAGAGACATGCCTGCCGCACCCGTGAAGCTCGCCGTCGGCGACATCGCCCCTGATCTCGATCTGCCCACCGCCGGCGGAGGCCGGATCAGCCTGTCCGAGCTGCGCGGCGCCCCGGCGCTGCTGTGGTTCTACCCGGCCGCGAACACCTCGTTGTGCACCAAGCAGGCCTGCGATCTGCGCGACAACCACCAGATGTTCCTCGATGCGGGATACCGGATCGTGGGGATCTCGCCGGACCCGGTGGCGGAGCTCGATCGTTTCGTGGCGGAGCAGGAGCTGCCCTACACCCTCGCCGGCGACGAAACGCACCAGGTGATGGAGACCTACGGCGCCTGGGGCGAGAAGAACATGTACGGCAAGAAGGTCCAGGGCACGATCCGCTCCACCTTCGCGATCGACGCCGAGGGCGTGCTGACCTTCGTGAAGTACCGCGTGGGCACCCCGAAGCACATCGCTCTGCTGCAGGAGAAGCTCGGGCTCTGACCGGAGCTTCCGAGCACGCCGCCGGGGGAGAGATCCTGATGCGGGACCGTGCGGGACCGTGCGAGATCGTCCGCCAGACGGTGGCAGTCCGCACATGTGACGTGATCTGTGCACTCCCGCTTTGGCGCACCCCGCGCGCTCCCGTATGCTGTTCCGGCATGCCCTGCTCGTTCAGGGCATCAGGAGACGTGGCAGAGCGGCCGAATGCGCTCCCCTGCTAAGGGAGTAGGCGACAAAAATCGCCTCGGAGGTTCAAATCCTCTCGTCTCCGCCGACGACAAGGCCCCTGGCCTGCGAGAACATCGCAGACCAGGGGCCTTGTCCATGCCCGGGTGTTCGGGCCGACGAGCCGATGCGGTGATCGGTCGACGGGCCGACGCTCAGACGCTCTCGCCGGTGTCCTCGCCGATCGTCGTCCACTCGGGGCCGGAGGTCTCCAGCAGATCGGGATCGCGCACCACGTCGGACTCGACTCCGGCGCGCAGGCGACCCGCGAGCTCCTGCAGCGACTCCCGCAGCAGAGCGCGCGCCCGGGAGCCGTCGCCCTCCGCGAGCGCCGCGATCAGGGCTTCATGGGTGGTGGTGATGTCGGCACGCACGCCGAAGCCGAGCGGGTCGGAGAAGCTGCCCATCCTCGTGAGGATCACGATGGTGTTCATCGCGGTGCTGAGGAAGCGGTTCGTGGTGATCTCCGCGAGCTGCTGGTGCAGGTCGAGGTCGGCGTTGCCGGCTTCGATGAGCTGCTCAGCTGCGAGAGCGGCGCGGCTGCGCTCGAGCGAGGCACGCAACGGGGCCAGCAGAGCGTCGATCTTCGCCGTCTCACCACGGCGGTGCAGGGTGCTGATCGTGTCCGCCACGATCGTGGCGGACTGCATCTCGATCCCGAGGCGGTAGTCGATGAAGTCCGACATCGTCCCGGCATCCATACGGGTGACGTACAGGCCACGACCGGGGATCTGGGTGAGCAGGCCGTCGCGCACCAGGCGCTGGCAGGCCTCGCGCAGGGAAGAGCGCGAGATCCCCATCTGCCGGGACACCTGGACCTCGGGGATCCCGTCGTTGGGGCGGAGGTCGCCGTAGTAGATGGCGTTACGCAGCTCGAGCTCGGCCTGATCGATGATCGAGGTCCGACGCAGCGGCTGCATCATGGGCAGCTGCACTCGTTCCGGACGAGAGGTCATCGCCGTTCTCCTTGCTCCTGCGCGGTCCACTCCGCGTCGCGTCATCGTAGAACGCGCGAGCCCTCCCGTCAGCACGCGAGGGCCGGTGCAGTCGCTCGGCTCACTCGTGGGCCCGCTCATCGGCTCACCCATGGGCCCGCTCAAGGGCCCGGCCGAACCGGACTCCGGGAGTCGACGAGAAGGGCCCCGAGCGGCGACGAGAACGGCTCCGAGCGGGTCACGACCCCATCACGAAACGTGGACGGGGCGCGGCCCGCCCGGCCAACACCGATACCGTGGACCGGAATCCGATATCCAGAGATCAGATTGTCCGACAGTGCAACGACCGTCGGCCCGTCGATCGCTCAGCGAGAGGGAACACCCCATGCACAACCGCCGTACATTCTTCCGAGGGACCGGCCTCGTGCTGTCCGCCGCGGCCCTGGGCGGCAGCCTGGCCGCCTGCAGCCAGACGAGCACCGGCGGAGGTGGCGGCGATTCCAGCGACGGCGGCGGAGGCGGGGGCGATCTCCTGTCCAAGCTCCAGGAGGCCGGGAAGATCACCGTCGGCTTCGCCGGCGAGGCGCCCTACAGCTTCGACGACAACGGTGACCTGACCGGAGCCACCGTCGCCATGCACCGCGAGATCTTCGGCGAGCTCGGCATCGACACGGTCGAAGGCAAGCTCACCGACTGGAACTCGCTGATCCCCGGGCTGAACGCCGGACAGTTCGACGCGGTCAGCGCCGGCATGTCGATCCTGCCCGAGCGCTGCGCCGAGGCCGCCTTCAGCGAGCCGGAGTTCCAGTACACGACGGCTCTCATGGTGCCCAAGGGCAACCCCGAGAAGCTGGAGAACATGCAGTCCTTCGTCGACTCGGGTCTCAAGGTCGCCACCATGAGCGGCGCGATCGAGAGCACCTACGCGAAGGATCTCGGCCTCGAGAGCATCGAGGTCGGTGGGCCGCAGGACGGCGTGGACGCACTCAGCAGCGGCAACGCAGACGCCTTCGCCCTCACGGCGATCTCGCTGAACTGGCTGGCGGACAACTCCGCCACCGACTTCGAGGTCACCGAGAGCTTCGTCGCCGAGATCGACGACGTGAAGCAGGTCGGCGCCGGCGGCACCGTCTTCCGCAAGGAGGACACCTCGCTGCTGGACGCCTACAACGAGAAGCTCGCCGAGATCATCTCGGATCCGGAGCGGTATCTCTCGATCGTCGGCGATTTCGGCTTCTCCGAGGAGGAGCTCCCCCCGGAGGAGATGACCGCTGAGATCCTGTGCTCCGGCGATCTGTCGTCCCTGCAGTGACCTCTGACGTTCTTGCCCATCCCGCTCCGGCGCGACCCGATTCGGGACGCGCCGGAGCGGCGCGAGCCGAGAAGGTGATCCGCCGATGGACGGTGTGATGGGCTTCTTCGAACAGCTCGGACCCAACCTGCAGATCCTCGGCGAGCGGATGCCGCAGATCCTCGACGGCGTTCTGGCCACCGTGCTGGCCACCACGCTCGGCGGGCTGCTGGCCCTGGTGATCTCCTTCGTGTTCGGCATCGCCCAGACCGTGAAGGTCGCCGTCGTGCGCGTCCTCGCGCGCATCTTCGTGGAGTTCTTCCGCGGTACCTCGCTGATGGTCCAGCTGTTCTGGCTCGCTTTCGTGCTGCCGCAGCTGCCCTATCCGTTCGGCTGGCAGCTCACCCCCCTCGCCATCGGCGTGCTGGCGCTGGGACTGAACTACGGCGCCTACGGCGCCGAGGTGGTGCGCGGCTCGATCGGCTCGGTGCCCAAGGGGCAGTACGAGGCTCTCAGCGCGCTGAGCCTCTCCCCGGTGCGCGGCATGTTCCGCGTGATCATCCCGCAGGCCTGGGCCTTGATGATCCCCTCGCTGTCCAACCTGTGGATCCAGCTGCTCAAGGGCAGCGCGATCGTCAGCACGGTGCTGCTGTACGACCTCTACTTCCGGGTGGAGCAGGTCCGTGATCAGACGGGCACGTGGTTCGCGTTCCTGTTCGCCCTGGTCGCCTACTACCTCATCGCCTGGGTGATCGTGATCATCATGAACGCGCTCGAGGTGCGGGCCAAGCACAAGATCGGTCGCGGCCCGGCCCTGTCGCAGTCGCTGGGAACCTTGCTGCGCGCCCCGGGCAGCGCAGCCGTGGCGAAGGGAGGACTGGCATGAACGAATCCTGGTGGTCCTGGGACCATGCCGCCGCCGCCCTGCCCCTGCTGCTGGAGGGCTTCATCAAGTACACCCTGGTGGCGACCGTGCTCGGCACGCTCATCGCCGTGGTGCTGGGCCTGATCGTCGCGATGATCCGACGCCTCGCGCCGGCCATCATCCGCACTCCGGTGACCTGGGTCGTGGAGTTCATCCGGATGACGCCCCTCGTCGTGCAGCTGGTGTTCGCCAACCTGGTGCTGTCTCCCTACATCGACTCGACGCTCGCGATCGGCATCTGGGTGCTCGGCATCCACTACACGACCTACATGGCCGAGGTGTACCGCGCGGGGATCGACTCCGTGCCCAAGGGGCAATGGGAGGCGGCCACCGCGCTCTCGCTCCCGCTGCTGCGCACCTGGCGGGCGGTCGTCATCCCCCAGGCGATCCGCAGCACCCTGCCGTCGCTGGGCAACTACGCGATCTCGATGTTCAAGGAGACGCCGTTCCTCTCCGTCATCTACATCCTGGAGATGGTCCGGGTCGCTCAGACCTACGGCGGCGACACCTTCCGATACACCGAGTCGATCACGCTGGCCGGCCTGATCTTCCTGGTCGCGAGCTATCCGACGTCCGTTCTGATCCGACGACTGGAGAAGAGACTTGCCTGAGAACACCGCCCCCGACGGGGCCACCACCACCGGTGCTCCGCACATCGAGTTCCGTGACGTGGTCAAGAGGTTCGGCGACAACACCGTGCTGAACGACCTCAACTTCACCGTCGCGAAGGGAGAACGCGTCACCCTGATCGGGCCCTCGGGCTCCGGCAAGACGACGATCCTGCGCCTGGTGATGACCCTCGAGGAGCTCACCGGCGGGTACATCCACGTCGGCGGGACTCCGCTGCAGTACGAGGACCAGGGCGGCAAGCGCGTTCGCGTCTCGGACAAGACGCGACGGCGCACCACCACCCAGATCGGGATGGTGTTCCAGCACTTCAACCTGTTCCCGAACATGACGGTGCTGGAGAACATCACCGAGGCGCCCATCCACGTCATGGGCCTGTCCAAGGCCGAGGCGATCTCGAAGGCCGAGGGCCTGCTGGAGAAGGTCGGCATGAGCGACAAGCGGGACTTCAACCCCTCGCAGCTCTCCGGCGGTCAGCAGCAGCGCGTGGCGATCGCCCGCGCCCTCGCGATGGACCCCGAGATCCTGCTGCTGGACGAGGTCACCTCGGCGCTGGATCCCGAGCTGGTGGGGGAGGTGCTCGCGGTGCTGAAGGACATCGCCGCCGAGACGGACATCTCCATGCTGATCGTGACCCACGAGATGCAGTTCGCGCGGGATGTCTCGGACCGGGTGATGATGTTCGATCAGGGATCGATCGTCGAGGAAGGGTCGCCGGAGAAGATCTTCAGTGACCCCGGCCACCAGCGCACCAGGGACTTCCTGCACGCCGTCCTCTGAGCTCGAGCGACGGGGTCGCGAGGTCGGGCGGCAGTGGTGCATACCAGATGATCCCGATGTCGCGACCCGGTCGCGTCCCGTTCCGTCCGCAGGCCGGTCCACGGCCGGGCCTCCAGGCCCGTCGCGGTAGTCTGTGCCCGTTCGTTCCGCGCCGAGGCGGTCGCCCCAGCTGTCGGCGGCCGCTGTGTGGCGCCGCCGACCCCAGGAGGCCCCGTGCCAGATTCTGACGCCATCGCTGTCCCGACCTTGACGAGCGAGTTCCCCGTCGTCGGCGATGATCCCCATATCGATGCACCGCTGCGAGCGACAGTCCGTCGCCTCTCGACGCTGCTCGGTCGCACCCTCGCTGACCAGCACGGTCAGGAGATGCTGGATCTCGTCGAGCAAGTCCGCAAGCTGACCAAGGACGCGAAGTCCTCGGACTCCGAGGCTGAGGCCCGTGACGTCCAGGAACGACTCGCCGAGCTCCCGCTCGAGCAGGCGACGGCACTGACCCGTGCCTTCGCCCAGTACTTCCTGCTGGCCAATGCGGCCGAGCAGGTCTACCGGGTCCGCTCCCTGCAGGAGCGCCCCGCCTCGGAGTCGTGGGTCCCGCGCACCGTCGCGGCCGTGCACGAGTCCGTGGGGCCCGAGGGCCTGCAGGAGGCCGTCGACTCGCTCGACGTGCGACTGATCTTCACCGCGCACCCCACCGAGGCCTCCCGTCGGGCGGTGCTGACCAAGCTCCGCAAGATCTCGGACATCCTCGAGAACGACACCGAGGACGGCACGACCGAGCGGCGCCGGCAGGATCACCTGCTCTCCGAGCTCATCGAGTCCCTGTGGCAGACGGATGAGCTGCGCCGCCAGCGTCCCACCCCTCAGGACGAGTCGCGCAACGTGCTCTACTACCTGACCCAGCTGTACCGCCAGACCATGCCGGGCTTCCTCGACGATCTGCGCGAGGAGCTGCGCGCCCACGGCGCCGATCTGCGCGAGCGTCAGGTGCCGCTGCGCTTCGGCTCCTGGATCGGCGGCGACCGCGACGGCAACCCCTACGTCACCGCGGAGGTCACCCGAGAGGTGCTCCAGCTCCAGGCCGAGACCGCGGTCGAGCTCGCGATCGACGTGATCTCCGAGCTCATCGGCGACCTGTCGATCTCCAGCGAGATGACCGGCGATGACGAGGAGCTGCGCGCGAGCATCGAGGCGGACCTCGCCTTCGAGTCCGAGGTCGACGAGGTGCAGCAGCGGATGTTCGAGCAGGAGCCCTACCGGCTCAAGCTCGGCACGATGCGCGGCAAGCTCAAGGCCACCGGCGAGCGGATCCGCACCGGCGAGCCGCATGTGCACGGCAAGGACTACTACGACTCCGAGGAGCTGCAGGACGACTTCGCCGTCCTGCGCGGCGCCCTGGCCCGCCACGGCGGCCGTCGGGCGGCCGACGGGGCGATCGCGGTCGCCCAGCAGGTCCTCGCCGGCTCCGGCCTGAACCTCGCCATCCTCGACGTGCGCGAGCACTCCGAGAAGCACCACGAGGTGCTGGCCCGTCTCTTCGACCGCGTCGGCGAGCTGGACCGCCCCTACGCGGAGCTCAGCCGCGCCGAGCGCACCAAGGTGCTGGCCGCGGAGCTCGCGAGCCGTCGTCCGCTGGTCGGCACGGCGCTCGCCGAGGACGAGACGATCCTCGATGACGCCACCCGCACCACCTACAAGGTGTTCGGCGAGATCCGGGACGCCCACCGGCAGTACGGCCAGTCCTCGATCGAGACCTACATCGTCTCGATGACGCATGGCGCCGACGACATCCTCGCGGTCGCCCTGCTGGCCCGCGAGGCCGGCCTGGTCACCCTTCCCGGTGGCGATCAGAACCGTTCGGACATCAGCTTCGCGCCGCTGCTCGAGGAGGTCGCCGAGCTGCGTCACGCCGGGGAGATCCTCGACGAGATGCTCAGCGATCCGTCCTACCGGGAGATCGTGCGCCTGCGCGGCGACCTCCAGGAGGTCATGCTCGGCTACTCCGACGGCAACAAGGACTCCGGCGTCATCACGAGCCAGTGGGAGATCCACCAGGCCCAGCGTCTGCTGCGCGATGTCGCCGCCCGCCACGGGGTGACGCTGCGTCTGTTCCATGGCCGCGGCGGGTCCGTCGGCCGTGGTGGCGGCCCGACGTACGATGCGATCCTGGCCCAGCCGTACGGCGTGCTCGAGGGCGAGATCAAGTTCACCGAGCAGGGCGAGGTCATCTCCGACAAGTACACGCTGCCCACGCTGGCCCGGGAGAACCTGGACCTGTCGCTGGCCGCGGTGCTCGAGGGCTCCGCGCTGCACACCTCTCCGCGCTCGACGCCCGAGCAGCTGGACCGCTTCGGCGAGGTCATGCAGCAGGTATCCGACGCCTCCTATGCGCGCTATCGCACGCTGGCGGACGATCCGGACCTGCCGGAGTACTTCGTGACCTCGACCCCGGTCGAGCAGCTCGGCGACCTGAACATCGGCTCGCGACCCTCCAAGCGCGCGACCTCGGAGAAGGGCCTGGACGGCCTGCGAGCCATCCCGTGGGTGTTCGGCTGGACCCAGTCGCGGCAGATCGTGCCGGGCTGGTTCGGTGCAGGCTCCGGTCTGAAGGCGGCGCGTGAGGCCGGCCTCGAGCCGGACCTCCACGACATGCTGCGCAACTGGCACTTCTTCCGCACCGTGATCAGCAACGTCGAGATGACGCTGGCGAAGACGGACATGGCGATCGCCGCGCACTACGTGCACTCGCTGGTGCCCGAGCGGCTGTGGCCGCTGTTCGACCGCATCAAGGCGGAGTACGAGCTCTCGGTCGCCGAGATCGAGCGCCTCACCGGGGTCCTGGGCCTGCTGGACAACCAGCCGGTGCTCAAGCGCACGCTCGCCGTGCGCGACCGCTACCTGGATCCGATCTCGTACATGCAGGTCGCGATGTTGCAGCGTGCACGGGCCGCCACGGACCGCGGCGAGGAGCTCTCCCCGGAGCTGCAGCGTGCGCTGCTGACCACCATCAACGGTGTGGCCGCCGGTCTGAAGAACACCGGCTGAGCCGTCCCGCGCCATAGGGAAGGGCCCCGACGATCCTCAGGATCATCGGGGCCCTTCCCTATGGCCACGTGCTGCTGGTCAGCGGCCGGTGCCGTCGACCGCGAACTCATCGAGGGCGGCGAGCTCCGCCGGGGTGAAGGAGAGGTTCTCGGTGGCACCGACGTTCTGCTCGAGCTGACGCACCGAGGAGGCGCCGACCAGCGCGGTCGCCACGCCCTGGTGGCGCAGCACCCAGGACAGGGCCAGCTGGGCGAGGCTCTGGCCGCGCTGGTGGGCGATCTCCGACAGGGCGCGCATACGGGTCTGATACGCGGTGTCGTGGACCTGACGCGAGGTGAGCGAGCCGCCCGTCCCGCTGGCCCGTGATCCGTGGGGCACCTCGGACATGTACTTGTTGGTCAGCAGGCCCTGCTGCAGCGGGGAGAAGACGGCCAGGCCGATCTCCAGATCCTCCACCGTCTCCAGCAGCCCGTTCTCGATGTGCCGGTTGAACATCGAGTAGGAGGGCTGGTGGATGAGCAGCGGGGTGCCGAGGTCGGCGAGGATCTCCGCGGCCTCCCGGGTCTTCTCGGGGGAGTAGTTCGAGATCCCGGCGTACAGGGCTCTGCCGCTGCGCACCGCGTGGTCGAGCGCCCCCATCGTCTCCTCGAGCGGGGTCTCGGGATCTTCGCGGTGGTGGTAGAAGATGTCGACGTGTCCCAGGCTCATCCGTCGCAGGGACTGGTCCAGGGAGTTGAGCAGATACTTCCGCGAGCCGCCGTCGCCGTACGGGCCGTCCCACATCCCGTAGCCGGCCTTGGTGGAGATCACGAGCTCGTCGCGATGGTGGCGGAAGTCCTGCTCGAGGATCCGGCCCACATGGGTCTCGGCACTGCCGGGAGGCGGGCCGTAGTTGTTGGCCAGGTCGAAGTGGGTCACGCCGAGGTCGAAGGCGCGACGGACGATGTCGCGGAGGACCTGCAGGTCGCGGCCCTCACCGAAGTTCTGCCAGAAGCCCAGCGAGACCGGGGGCAGGCGCAGCCCGGACCGACCGACCGACCCGCCGATAGGGGACGTTCTCGTAGCGGTGGGGGGACGGGGCGAAGGAGTCAGTGCTCATGCCGGCAGTTTAGTCGCCTCGGTCACACGGCGCGTCGACCAGTGCAGGTCAGAGCTCGTGGAGAGGGCGCTCCATGACGTCCATGCCCAGGCCCTCGACCTGCAGTCCCGCGGGATCGCCCGCGAAGGGCACGGCCACGCCCGTGCGCACGAAGCCGTTCCGCTCGTACCAGGCGTGCAGCTCCGGCCGGGACTGCAGGACCCGGATCATCAGCAGGTCGACCCCGGCGCGCTGCAGGTGGTCGCTCTGCGCCGTGAGGAGACGGCGCCCGAGCCCGCGGGACTGGGCCGACGGATGCACGGCGAACAGTCCCAGCTCGGCGCGCGCGAGCCCGTCGGCGTCGGCCGGTTCGCGGCGCGTGTAGCAGCATCCGACGATCGTGCTGTCAGTGCCGTCAGTGCTGTCAGCGCCGTCGTCGCTGGAGTTGCGGTCGTTGCTGTGGTCGTGACTAGCGGTGGCGTCGTCGCCATGGTCGTGACCCACGGTGCCGTCGGCGGGACGCTCGGACTCGGCGTCGTCGCGTGCCGTCTCGGACGGCGTGAGCACGGCGACCAGCAGCGTGACGGCCGGATCGGCGATCATGGCGCGCACTTCGGAGGAGTCGGTCCGGGTTCCGCTGACCAGGTGTGCCTCCGTGGTCCAGCCGCCGGTGCCGCGATAGGCGGCCTGTGTCAGCTCGACGATGCTGTCGACCTCGTCCTCCTGGGCGGGCCGGATCGCGATCGTGGACGCGGTGGTGGCCGTAGTGGGGGCAGGTGCGGGGAGGATCATCGGATCACCTCGGCGTGCTGGAGGGCGGAGAGCAGGGTGTGGCCATCGGGCGCGGTCACGACCAGCGGGGTGAGGTCGCCATGGTTCCGCCGCTCGAGGGGCCGCAGCGTGCCGTGGGCGAGCAGCTGCTCGGATTCTGTCAGCTGACGGATGACGATCGCCTCGACGAGCTCGGGACGCTCGGCGGCGAAGTCGGCGTAGGTCGACGGGTCGTGCTGTCCGTCATCGCCCACCAGGAGCCAGCGATGCTCCGGGAAGGTCTCGGCCAGCTGCCGCAGGGCCCGCTCCTTGTGCTCCCGGCCGGAGCGGAAGAACCCGGTGTTCGTGGGCCCCCAATCGGTCAGGAGCAGCGGGCCGTCGGGGTACCCGTTCTTGTAGAGGAACCGCTTGAGCACCGGGAACACGTTCCAGGCGCCCGTGGACAGGTACAGCACGGGCATCTCGGGAAACTGCCGCGCGAGACGCTGGTAGAGCATCGGCATGCCCGGCACGACCTGGCGGGAGGACTGGTGGACCACGAAGGCGTTCCAGAAGGCGAGCAGCGGCCGCGGCAGCCACGTCACCATCACCGTGTCATCGATATCGCTGACCAGCCCCACGGTGGCGTCGGGGGCGAAGACGGTGATGTCGGCGGACACCTCGTTGCCGGGGACCGTCCACAGCAGCGCCTCGTGCCGACCGGGTTCGAGGTCGACATCGAGCTGGACGTCGACGATCCCTGTGCGGTCCGCGCGCACGCTGAACTGCTGCTCACCGATCCGGATGTGGACGGTGCGGTACGGCGCGACCTGGCTCGCGAAGTTGCGCCAGCCCCGCACGGCCATGGTGCGCATGTCGTGGACCGGCTGGTCATGGAAGTCGGCCGGAGCACCGGGGGAGGCATAGAGGACTTTCGCCAGCACCCTGACCGTCGTCGGAGAGCCGTATCCGTGGAACGGCTGGAGGCGCAGATCCCAGTGCAGTCGTCGCAGCGCGCTGCCCACCGTGGCGTTCTTGACGTCCTCGAAGCGGGCTGACCAATGAGGACGCCTCCGGCCTGAGCCTCCACCGGTCGCGCGGGATGCGGATCGGGAGGAGGTCAGGCCGGAGGCGGCTCGACGGGAGGAGGGCACCTGGCCTCAGAGGCCTCGGGCCATCTTCAGCCAGGCGCCGTCGGGGTCATCCTCGATGATCTCCCAGCGGCTCCCGGTGTCCTCGAATCCGAGGGCCTGGTAGAGCGACTGCGCTGCCTCGTTCTTGGGGCCGACGTACAGCGTGACGGTGTCCGCCTCGTCCTCGCGGCACCAGTCGAAGACCGCGTCGGCGAGCTTGACGGCGATGCCGCCCTTACGTGCGCTCGGCAGCACCCACATCGCCTGGAGCTCGCGCTCGTTGGCGGGGGAGTCGCCCTCGTGGCGAACTGCCACGACAGCCACCGGCTGGCCGGATTCGATCGCAAGGAACCACGCGGCCTCACGGACGCGCTTCTTCCAGATGGAGTCCTCGTAGGTCGACTCCTTCTCCCAGCTCTGCCCGAAGGCCGAGGGGTCGGTGCTGAGAGACCGGAGACGGATCTCGCGCACGAGCGACCAGTCGTCGTCGTGAGCGCGGATGATTTCGGCCATGGCTGTCCTCCTGAGCCGTCGTGGCATGGTCACTTCCATCTTGTGCTCGTGACCATACCCTGGCGAATATGCGCGGACGGCACGGTGGGCACCGCTCGCGCTTCCCTCAGTATTGTACGGGGCGTGGCGATTCTGCGCTCACCGCCTCCGCTTCATTGACACAATGGGGGGATGTCGCCCTTCCGTGTCCTCACCGTCTGCACCGGCAACGTCTGCCGGTCCCCCGCAGCAGCGGTGATGCTGCGCGAGGCGATCCTGGAGGCGGGGCTCGCTGACCGGATCGAAGTCGGTTCGGCCGGCACGAGCTGGGAGGCCGAGGGGATGCCGATGGATGAACGCACCGAGCTCGCGCTCATCCGTGCGGGATACACGCGGCCCTTCGAGCACACTGCCCAGACCATCCATCTCACGGAGCTGCTCACCTGGGACCTCGTGCTGCCGATGACGATCGAGCACGCGCAGCTGCTGCGTCGCATGGCCGAGCAGGCACCCGAGGGGAAGGATGCCCCGGAGATCGCCCTCTGGCGCCGGTTCGATCCGAAGACGTCCGCGGAGACCCCGGAGACCGAGATCGCGGTGGACGACCCCTGGTACGAGGGTCAGGGCGCCTTCAACCGCACTGTCGTGCAGATGCAGCGGAGCCTGCCCGCGATCATCGCCCATGTGCAGGACGCGCTGAGCGCCCGCTGACGACATCTCGCCCCGGCTCGGGACCTCGACTCGGCCCGACACGCTGACTCGACCCTCGAGCTGACCCGGTCTGGCGTATCGACCCGGACGAGGGGCTTACTTCTTCGGCGAGATCGAGCCAGAGGCACGCCGGCTGTGCCAGGTGGCACCGGCGAAGCCTGCTGTGGTGAGGAAGCCGATGCCGAGCGCGACAGCGAGCACCTGCTGCATGCGGCCGAACGCGGAGTCGGGATCCTGCGAGGACACCGCGTTGAGGAGCTGGACGATCGGGCCGTCCTCCTGCGTGCTCGCGACCGGTCGTGGCTGCGGAGCCGGGCTCTGGTCGTCGGGGCTCGGTGCCGGCGCTTCCGACGTGGTCTCCTCGGGCGAGCTGCTCGTCCCGGGCGACGTCCGCTCGGTGTCCCTGCTGGCCTGCTCGGTCTCATCGACCTGGGCGTCCGAGTGCTCGTCGGTGGCAGGTGCTTGCGACGCTTCGTCCCGGGTCTCACGCTCAGGCTCGGCCTCGGGAGCGGTCTCAGGGGTGCTCTCCGGCTTCACCTGCGGCGCGATGGGGCGCGGCGCCTCGGACTGCTCGGGAGTATCGGTCTTCTCCGGTGCCTCGGTCGTTTCCGGAGACTCTGTCTCGTCTGGCGTCTCAGTCGTCTCGGGAGATTCCGTCTTCGCCGGGGTCTCGGTCTTGTCCGGCGTCTCTGTCTTCTCCGGTGTCTCTGACTGGTCGGGTGCCGTCGACGGCGCCTCGGACTCCGGCGTGGTCGGTGCAGGAGACTCCTCCTCCTCGGGGGTGTCGTCCTCGGTCGGCGTCTCCGGGGCGCCAGTCGTCTCGTCATCGTCGGGCGCCGTGGACGGAGTTTCTGTCGGTGTCGGTGTGCCCGTGCCAGTGGCGTCGTCGGTCGGCTTCTCGGCTGACGGCTGCGTTGTCGCTGAGGCCGGGGTCGTGGTCGGCGGCAAGAGAGCCGGATCCGAGTCGTCATTCTGCGACTCGTCCGTGGAGGCGCACTCCTCGCCCTCGACAGGCGCGGACGGCGTAGTGGTGTCGTCACTCTGCGCCGATGATGCGTCGGAATCGGCGTCATCGTCGTCCGAGGCCGACTCAGCGTCGGAGCCGTCCTGCGGGTCGGCATCCTCGGAGTCGTCGAGGCAGGTGTCCTCCGGAGCTTCTGCCTCGTCGTCCTCGCCCGCTGTCTGGTCACCGGTCTCGGTGCCCTCAGAGTCTTCAGTGGTCTCGGTGCCGTCAGCAGACTCTGTGTCCTGGCTGGGCTCGCTGTCGTCGGTGGACTCAGGGTCCTCAGTCTCCTCGGCCCCCTCAGCGAACTCGGTGTCCTCAGGGTCCTCAGCGGACTCGGTGGGCTCGCTGCCGTCGGTGGACTCCGTGCCCTCGGCGGACTCAGTGGAGTCCGCTGGAGTCGGGGACTCCTCGTCCGCGGGATCGTCCTTCTCCTGATCGGCACCGGGGGTGGCAGCAGCGTCGCCATCCGCGGGTTGCTGCGTGTTCGACGAGTCTTCCTGCGGCTTCTCGGTCTCCTCGGCGTCCTGCTGGTCGGCGCCCGAACCGATGGTGATCGTGACGGGGGCCGGGTCCTTCTCGGGGTGATCGTCAGCCGAGTCGGTGGCCGTCACCTCAACGGATGCGGTGGGCCCGGAGGCGGATCCTGCGTCATCGGCGGATTGCGTGGAATCGGGCGCGTCGACGGAATCGGCGGGTGCGCTCGCTCCGGAGGGCTCAGTGGCCTCAGGGGAGGAGGTGGTCTCGGGGGAAGCGGTGGCCTCTTCAGGAGCGTCGGTGTCTGCGGAGTCGGCGGGCTCAGCGCCTGCGCCGTCGCCGGGCTCGGTGGCAGTGTCGTCGGCAGATTCGACGGCCGACTGGTCGGCCTGATCGGGAGGTTCAGGTGGCGTCGCGAGGGCGGGTGCGGCGGCCGCGGGAAGGGAGAGTGTGAGGGCAGCGGAGCAGGCATACAGACGTGTTCGTAGCCGCATAGGCGCTAATCCCCCTCTCCGGGATGTGCTTCCGACGGGTGCGGTCGGCGTCATCATTGGTGGCCCGACGGAGCATATTACCCTACCGACCCTTTACCTTCGGGCTCCATGCTCCTGCGCGGAAGAGGGGTGACGCAAGGGGATGTGGACGGAGACACCCCGGCGTGACGCACGCTATGTTGACCGCTGCTTGGCAATTCCTTGACCATCGACCTGGCGCGTTGTCCAGATTGTCGCAGTGGGGCCGCTGCGCCGAGCTGAGCGCGAGCAATGGGGAGGAAGCGTGAATGCGCAGATGACCCAGGGGTCATATAGCCCTCCGGGCACTGCGGAGGGCACCCTCCCTCACGGGGCGAGCGCCGCCGGGACGACCGATGGCTCGGAGTGTCGACGGCGTCGCTCCCGATCGATCTCGGCCGCTCCAGCGCGACAGGACACCTCGCCCGCAGCGTGACGGGCGGCACGATCCGCGGCGGTTCTGTACGTCGTGCGGGAACTCTGTCGTCGCACGGTGACTCTTCACTGCGCGCAGTGGCTCCGTGCTGCGCCCCGCCCTCCGGAGCCGTGGCAGCCGGAGCGCGGGGCGCAGAGGTGGTCAGTCGGCCAGGGCGCCGTCGACCAGAGACTTCGCGGCCTCCTGGACCTGCGCGAGATGCTCCTCGCCGCGGAACGACTCGGCGTAGATCTTGTAGACGTCCTCGGTGCCTGAGGGGCGTGCGGCGAACCAGGCGGACTCGGTGGAGACTTTCAGGCCGCCGATCGCGCCGCCCGAGGGAGCCTCCGTGATCGCCGAGGTGATCGTCTCTCCGGCCAGCTCGGTGGCGGTCACCTGCGAGGGGTTCAGGGCCTTGAGCTTCGCCTTCTGGGCGCGGTCGGCCGGGGCATCGATGCGGGCATAGGCGCTCGAGCCGAACTCCTCGACCAGCTCCGCATGCAGCGCGCTGGGGGAGCGGCCGGTGACCGCGAGCATCTCGGAGGCCAGGAGCGCCATGATGATGCCGTCCTTGTCCGTGGTCCAGGCAGAACCGTCCTGACGCAGGAACGACGCCCCGGCGCTCTCCTCACCGCCGAAGCCGACGGAGGAGTCGATCAGGCCGGGCACGAACCACTTGAAGCCGACGGGGACCTCGTACAGCTCGCGGCCCAGGGAGCCCACGACCCGGTCGATGAGGCTCGAGGAGACGACGGTCTTGCCGACCTTCGCCCCGGCAGGCCACTCCGGACGGTGCGCGAAGAGGTACTGGATCGCCGTGGCCAGGTAGTGGTTGGGGTTCATCAGCCCGCCATCGGGCGTGACGATGCCGTGGCGGTCGGAGTCCGGATCATTGCCGGTGGCGATGTCGAACTCGTGGCGCTTCTCGAGGAGGGAGGCCATCGCCCACGGGCTCGAGCAGTCCATGCGGATCTTGCCGTCGCGGTCCAGGGTCATGAACGACCACTGCGGGTCCACGTCGGGATTGACCACGGTGAGGTCCAGGTCGTGCATCTCGCCGATCTCGGCCCAATAGTCCACCGCCGCCCCGCCCAGCGGGTCGGCGCCGATCCGGATGCCGGCGCGACGGATCGCGTCGATGTCCACGACATTGGCCAGATCCTTCACGTAGGTGTGGAGGTAGTCGTAGCGGCCGGCATCCTGCAGGGCTTTCTGACGGCCGTGGCGGCGCACGCCGTTCAGGCCCGCGGCCAGCAGCTCGTTGGCGCGGTCCGCGATCCAGGTGGTGGCGTCGGAATCGGCCGGTCCGCCATGGGGCGGGTTGTACTTGAAACCGCCGTCACGTGGCGGATTGTGGCTGGGCGTGACGACGATGCCGTCGGCCCGGCCGGGATCGTTCGTGGCGCGACCGCGGTTGTGCACGAGGATCGCGTGCGAGACCGCCGGGGTCGGCGTGAAGCTGTCCAGGGAGTCGACCTGCGCGGCGACGTCGTTCGCGGCGAGCACCTCGAGGGCGGTGTCGAAGGCGGGCCGGGACAGGGCGTGGGTGTCGCGGCCGATGAACAGCGGGCCGCGGATGCCCTGGCCGGCGCGGTATTCGACGATCGCCTGGGTGGTCGCGGCGATGTGGTCCTCGTTGAAGGCGGTATCCAAGGAGGAGCCGCGATGGCCTGAGGTGCCGAAGGCGACGGCCTGGTCCGGGTCCGACGGGTCTGGATGAAGGTCGTAATAGGCGTCAAGGAGAGCGTCGACGTCGACGAGGTCCTCCGGAAGGGCCTTCTGGCCTGCACGGGGGTGCATGATCATCACTCCATCCTGAGCTGTGGGTATGGCGCCACTCTAGGTCAGGGGTGCCGCGCGCATGTGCGGAAGGGCCGATCCCTGAGACGCAGCGTTCTCGACGGAGGATGCTCGCCGGCGCGTCGGTCCCGAGGGCAGTCCGTACGCAGGGGCGACGTCAGGCGCAAGGACGACGGCAGACACAGGGGCGACGTCAGGCGCGACGGCTCCGCACCAGGCGGACGATGCCGATGATCGTGAGGATCAGACCGATCAGGCCGGCGATGATGCCGATGATCGGGCCGATCAGCATCGGGGCCGCCATCTTCGTCACGCTGTACGGCCCGAGATAGGCAGGGGCCTCCGTGCCCGTGCAGGCGATCGTCACCGTGGTGTCCTCCATCGCGGCGACGCCGAGAGCCTGCTCGTACGACGTCCCGTTGCCGAAGGTGACCGATCCGGAGGTCGGGAACTCGGTGACTGCACCGGAGGACGATCCCTCGGCGGTGCACTGCGCCTCGGCGGCGTCCTCAGCGGGGACATAGAGGATGAGCATCTCGTTCTTGCCGACCTCGAGCTCGCCGGTTCCGCCCTCGAGCACGGTGGGCCCGGTCGAGGCGTCGCCCACCAGGGAGCTGAACGACCACACGAGCCCGCCGATGGTCGCCGCCGGGCCGATGATCAGCAGCAGAGCGAGCCCGATGATGAGCGGCAGCAGCCCGCGACGCTTGGACGGCGCGGACCCGCCCGATGACCGGGGCGGCTGGGCCGGCAGAGGCCCGGTGGCCGGCCCGTCGGGGTACGGCGCCTGAGCGGGCGACCCGTGGGCGAACGGTGCCTCGGCGGAGGGCTCCTGGGCGAACCCTCCCTGCGTGAACTGCCCCTCGGCGTACGGGACCGTCGGGCTCCCGGGAGCCGGCGACCCGGAGGCGGCTCCGGGGGACGTCGGTGCAGGGCGTCCGTAGACGGGACGTCTCCTCGGGGCGGGAGTGGTGGACTCGCCGTCGGACATCGGGTCTCCTTCGCGATCGGGCCTGCACAGGATAGCCGTCGACCCTCCGAGAACCCTCCGGGTCCAGCCCCGTCAATCCAGTCCGGTCTAGTCCGGTGAGGTGAGGTGAGGTGAGGTGAGGGGAGGTCAGCCCAGTTCGAGCAGCACGCCGGCCAGCGCCGCCGCGAGCAGAGCCGTCACGATCGGCGTCAGCAGCCACACCGCGACCATCGTGCGTGCCACGCGCCAGCGCACCTGACGCGGCCCCACCGCGACCCCGGCGCCGACGACGCCCGACGCGAGGCCGTGCGAGGTGGAGACGGGGGACTCCAGTCCGAAGATCGCCACCGACATCGACAGCACCGAGGAGCCCTCCGCGGCCAGGCCCTGGGCGACGGAGAGATCGGTGAGGCGGCGGCCGATGGTGCGGATGATGCGATGCCCGCCCAGGAAGGTGCCGGCCGCGACGGCGACCGCCACGGCCACCATCATCGGCAGGGCGGCGCCGAAGGACAGGTCGGAGACGGAGGCCGCGACGACGATCACGGCGAGGGGGAGACGGGCATCGCTGAGGCCGTGCCCGGTGGCGACCGCGCCGGCGGTGACCGTCTGGGCGAATCGCAGGTGCGCGACGCGAAGGCGCTCGTCGCGCGCCAGGGCGAGGATCCCCTGCATCACCAGATAGGATACGAGCACCGCGGTCAGCGGACCGACGATCGAGCCGATGACGATCACCACCAGTCGATCCCAGGCGGCGGCCGCCCCGATGGCCAGGGACGCCCCGATCACGCTCCCGTAGAAGGCGTGCCAGGTGGAGGAGGGCATCCCGATCCACCAGGTCAGCAGCTCCCAGCACAGGGTGGCGAGCAGGATCGCCACCAGGCCGGCGCCCAGCACGTCGGGCGTTCCGGCGGTCGAGGCGGCGAGCTCGCCCAGCCCCAGAAGGTGCAGCGCCCATGGAGCGGTCACGGCCAGCAGGAGCATCCCCAGCAGCGCTCCGAGCAGGTTCAGGATCGCCGCCATCCCCAGGGCCGTGGACTCTCGCAGGGACCGGGTGGTGATGGCGGTGGAGACCGCGTTGGAGGCGTCATGGAATCCGTTGACGAACGCCATCGCGAGCGCGAGGAGGACCACCAGGGCGAGAAGTGCCGGGGTCACTCAGGCGTCCTTGACGCGCAGCAGATCGGCCAGGCGCCCTGTGTGCTCCTGCAGCTCGATCGTGCGCCCCATGGACGCGGTGATGTCGCGCAGGGGGAGCAGGTCGGTGGACGCTCCGCCGCGCTGGTAGAGCTCGCCCAGGGCCTGGCGGACCAGCCGGTCCCCCTGCCGTTTGAGCTTGCGGATCTGCGGGTAGTAGTCGCCCATGTCCCGCACGCGGTTCAGCGTCCAGGTCGCGACGACCGTGAGCTCGGCCGCCCGTTCGATGCCCTTGGCCGCTTCGAGCAGGGGTGTGGGCAGGGCGCCGACCCGGGAGACGACCAGCAGCTCAGCCGTGTTCTCCATGGCCGCGACGGTGTCGGCCAGGGTGAGGGCGAGGTCGTAGAGCAGCTCCGCCTCGTACGGCGTGATCAGCGACTGCGCCAGGCGCTGCGCGATCCTCAGGCACAGCTCCTCGGCGCGGGACGCCTGGTCGTGCAGCACGGGCGCGATGCGGGTGCGCTCGCGGTATCCGTGGCCGAGCAGCCGGGAATGGGTGTCGGTGGCTTGGACCAGGAGCTCGGCGAGTTCGCTGAACAGGTCCGTCATCGAGCGTTCGACGCGACGCGGGAAGAGCTGCACCACCTCAGGTCTCCTCCTTGCGCCGTGGGGCGCGGTACCCGGTGCCGATCGCCGCTGGCGTAGGGCGTCGGCATGCTCGCGATGCTGGAGCGCCGGACCGGGATGCGCCTGTCGGCGCGAAGGCCGCTCGAAGCGGCAAATGTTGGAGCCCGGGGCAACCGCGGCCCGACGCCCGTTCATCGTAGGGCACTCACGGGCCGGGCATCCACCCGTCACCCGGGCTGGAATGGCATGTGCCACGTCTGCGGCGATGCACAGCCCGGACGCATGGCTCCGGGTTCAGTCCAGTCGGCCGGCCTCGGCGTGACGGCCGGCCATCGCGAGCTCCTCGCCCGTGCTCAGCAGCCGCTCCGCCTGCCGGGTGCGCTGGGGGCCGGGATCCTCATCGGCCAGCTGGGCGGTGCCATGGGCGACGATCGTGGCGACCGCCCCGGCGCGGGTCAGCGCGAGGGCGAGGTCGCCGGTGAACGCCCCGCGCAGGATGTCGTCCATCGTGCGCTGGACCTGCTGAACGTCCGGCGGCTCGGCGAATCCGGAGAGATAGCGCAACCCCGGGATGGTGCGCGAGCCGGCCCGGTAGCGGTGCACGACATCCTCGCCGCTGTGCTGGACCCAGGTATGCAGCACGTAGAGCCGCCACAGGGCACCGGGCAGGGTGCTCGCGGGCGATCCGGACCAGAGGGCGGCCAGGTCCGAGAGACCATCCTGCGCGGCCAGCCGCAGGACCCGTTCGACGACCTCGGGGTCCGAGCTGTGGAACACCCCGTCCAGGAGGGCCTGCGCCGAGTCATGGGCGAGATCCGTCGAGGTCGAGGGATCCGGGTCGCCGGGGATGGCTTCCGCGGTCGAGGGGAACAGGGAGGCCGGACGACGGAATCGGGGAGAGCTGGATCCAGGGGAGGACATGCTGTGAACTCTACGGCGAGCGACCGGACGCTGGCACCGGACCGGTGGCGCACCGCACGGCTCCGAGGCCCGTTCCGTCCGGTGCATGAGGTGGGGAGTTCAGCCCATCGACCCTGCGCAGAGGCCGGAATAGCCTGCGAGAATGACTATTCCGCGGCACCTCGACCCCGAGCCGGGGGTCCGTACTCTCCTGCCCGACTACTCGCGCAGCGCGGCGACGGTGGAACGGATGGTCGGCACCCTCCAGCAGGAGCCGACAGCACGGGGGAGGACCAGCCGCCGCATCGCCAGGACGGTGCGCCCGGCAGACGCGATGCGGGACACGCTGCTGCGGTCCGTGGTCTCCGCGCTCGCCCTCGGCAGCGCGCTGGTGATGGGGGTGGCGGCCGTGCTCCTGTGGACGACGACGGAGGACGGCCACGCTCCGGGCATCGGCCTGCTGCTGGTGCTGCTCGCGCTCCTCGGAGCGGCGACGCTCAGCGGCCTGCTGGGGATCCGGTTCGGACTGGTCGCCCTCGCGACCGCGAGGTCGCGCCTGCAGATCTCCGAGGAGGGTCTGCGGGTGGTCGGGGCGCTGCGGACCCGGGACGTGCCGTGGAGCAGGATCGTCGCGGTCGAGTCACGGGTGATCCATCCGGTGCACTGGCTGACCGTCGGCCTGCGGCTGCGCGACGGCGCCCGCATCGTCGTTCCCGCCCTGGACCGCCACATCTGGTCCTACACTCGGCCTTCCGGACAGGTCGTCCGTGCACTGCGTGCGGAGCTGCGCCGGCGGGAACGGGCAGCACGGGGCAGGCTCTGAGGGGCTGACACGAAGGGGCGGGGAGACGGCGATGGAAGCACTGCTGATGACGCTGGGATCCGGATGGGTGAGCGGGATCAGGCCCTACTTCATGGCCTTCCTGCTCGGGCTCGCCGGGCGCCTCTTCGACCTCGAGCAGGTCCCTGACGTCCTGCAGCGCACCGACCTGCTGGTCATCACCGCGATCCTGCTGCTGGTCGACTTCGCGGCCGACAAGATCGCCTTCTTCGACTCCTTCTGGGATCAGCTGCATACGGTGATCCGCCCGATCGCCGGTGGCGCGATCGGGTTCCTGCTGGGCGGCGAGACGGACACGACGACAGCGATCGTCATGGCCGTGATCGGTGCGGCGGCCGCCTTCGGTGCGCATGCGGCGAAGTCCACCGCGCGAGCCGCGGTCAACGTGTCCCCGGAGCCGGTCTCCAACGCCGTGGTCTCGACCGGTGAGGACGTCGCGGCGCTGGTCGTCGGAGGCCTGACGATCCTGCTGCCCGCGGTCGCCGCCGTGCTGGCACTCGTCCTGCTCGCCGCGGGGATCTACCTCATCTACCGGGTGCACAAGCTCTACCGGAACCTGCGCGGCAGGCTGCGCACCGCTCGCGCCGAGCGCACGACGGGGCTCGATCCCGCGCCCTGACCCGCGGGTTCAGGGGGAATCAGGCTGGCTCCCCGTCGGGCTCAGGCTGGCTATCAGCCGGGCTCAGCCGGGCTCAGCCGGGCTCAGCCGGGCTCAGGCGGTCGGAGCGGCCGGTGCTGAGCTGGCGCCGTCGGCCCACAGCTGGCGCACGGCGTCGGCGACTGCGTCCCGGGAGATGTCCGAGACGGTGAGGATCCCCTCGTCGTCGAGCGGGAGATGCCCGGACCGCCAGGTGCCGTCGGCCTCGGCGTGGAGCATCATCGGGGTCTCGTCCTCGGGCGTCGCGATGTCCTTGCGGCGCAGCGAGACGGTGCGCTCAGCCCCCTCGTCGAGGAAGGCGGTGACGATGTCGGCCACCGAGGCCGGGACGTGCGCCGGATCGGGCAGGGCGGAGACCACGAAGGAATCCAGCTCGTCCTGCGTGAGCATGAGCACTGCGTCGTCCGCCTTGATGACGAAGGCCATCCGCATGGCCTCGCCCTCGGCGAGGGCGAGGCCCAGCCAACGATCGGCGGAGGTCAGCGCGCTCGCAACGATCTGGCCCTCCTCGCCGAGCAGCCACTGGCCGTCGTCCGAGCGCTCGACCTTCCCGCGTGCCCGCAGCCCGGACGTGACCGCGGCGGTGATGAACTCCTGCGCGGCCTCGGGGGCGCGGCGCAGACCGACCTGCTCACGGGTGATCGCCCCGTTCTGCGTGGGGCGCAGCGCCAGCATGAAGTCGATCTCGTAAGCCGTGTAGATCGTGGGCTGATCGTCCGTCGCGGCGTCCGTCGAAGTCTCGCTCATGGGGTCCCCTGCTGCATGTCGTGGAGTCATTCCGGCGCCTCGGGCGAGGGTCCGGCGGTCTGGGAGGAAGCATGTCAGATGGCGAGGACATGATCCACAGGATCCCGATGCCCGGGGAAGGCAGGACAGCACGCGGGAAGCGGTCCACGCCGGATAAGCTCGGGCTATGCAGGGCAGTCACGAGGAGCACAGCGCAGGGCCGGACGTCGTCGCCGACCTCGGCACCGAGAGCATGCGCGCCGTCTACCGTGACCTGCTGCGCTTCGGTCCCCGCTCCCGCAGCGAGCTCACCAAGCGGCTGGGCCTGTCGGCGCCCACCGTCACGAGGGTCACCCGCGACCTGCTGGACCACGATCGCCTGCACCCGCTCACCGCCGTGGTGCGCCCCAAGGGACGCCCCCATGAGCCCCTCGACATCGTGGAGAACCGCGGCCCGCGCTTCATCGGCGTCAAGGTCACGGCGCAGGAGGTCCACGCCGTGGTCACCACCGTGCGCGGCAACGTGCTCGAGGAGCTCGTGATCCCGCTCGAGGACAGCTCCCCGGACGAGCTCGTCGAGGCGATCCTTACCCCGGTCGAGGCCCTCCTCGAGGCGCATCCGCACGTCGCCGGGATCGGGGTGAGCCTGGGCGGCCTGGTGGCCGGACGACGCACCGTCGTCTCCGCGCACCTCCTTGGATGGCAGAGCCCGGTCGAGCTCGCCGCCGTGCTCGAAGCCCGGGTGCAGCTGCCCGTCGTGGTCGAGAACGACCTGGTCGCGATGATCAACGGCCTGCACTGGTTCGGGATCGGCCGTGCCTACAGCTCCTTCGGCGTGCTCACGATCGGCGCCGGCGTGGGCTTCGGCACCGTGATCGACGGGCGGGTCGTCGAGGGTCGGAATCACATGGCGGGCCTCACCGGCCGGCTCGCCGTGAGCCATGACGCCCACGGTGAGCCGCTCGCGATCCGCGACGTGGCCAGCACCGAGGCCGTCGTGCGCGCGGCCCGGGCACGAGGCGTGCTCGCCGCCGACGAGGGGATCGACGAGCTGCGCGCCCTGGTCCTCGCCGGGGATCGGGCCGCGCGGGAGATCGCCGAGGACCTGGCCCGCGCCGTCGCGCTCGCCGCGGGCAGCCTGGTCGCCGTGATCGATCCCCAGGCGATCGTGCTCGGCGGCGAGAACGTGGACCTGGTCAGGGCGGTGTTCCCGATCTTCGAGGAGGCCCTGGAGCGGGCCCTCGCCCGCGGGCAGCAGGGCCTCGTGGTGCGCACCCTCAGCGGGGACTTCGACGAGTGGGCCCGGGGCGCGGCCGTGATCGGCATCCAGGAGTTCGTCGGCGTCCCCTGAGCGCCGTCCGACCCGCCGGCTCCGGCGCGACCGCCGGGGACCCGCCGGCGCGCGAGCTGCTGGCACCCGGACCTCGGACGACGGAACGGCCGACGCCCTCGCCGGCGTCGGCCGTTCCGTCACGCGGTCAATGCATCACCCGATCACTCGATCACTCGAACAGGGCGTTGACCCGGTCGTTGTAGGAGGCGAAGTCCGCCCCGTCGAGCTGCCGCATCCAGCACTGGTCGAAGGCCGCCTGCATGGTCTGCATGATCGCGGCGGAGTTCTCCACCAGCGGGTACAGGCCGGTCTCACCATTGGCCACCCGGTCCGTGAACGGGGTGACGTCCAGTCCCTCCTCGGCGAAGGCCTCGATCGCCGCCTCGGTGCCGACATCGGTCGACGGGAAGAACGGGGCGCGCTCGCCGATGACCTGCTGGGCGTCGTCGGAGGCCAGGAAGGCGATCAGGCGGGCGGCCTCCTCCTTGTTGTCGGACTGGGAGGAGATCGAGTCCCCGAGCCCGTTGAACATCGACATCGGCGTGCCGACGGGGCCCGAGGGGAGCGGGGCGATGCCCAGCTCCATGCCCTCCATGTTGTTGAAGGTCGTGATCATCCACGAGCCGGCCAGTGACAGCGCCGCCTTGCCGGTCTGCACCTGGGTCTGCGTGGGGCTGGAGTCGCCGAACACGCCGAAGGGCGGGAAGAGCCCCTTGTCGACGAGACCGAAGTACCAGTCCATGGTGGCCGCGAAGCGCTCGTCGTCGTAGTTGAAATGCGTTCCCCAGGTGTCCGCATCCGTGAACGTCCACCCGGTCGAGTAGGCGAAGGGGGACCAGCTGGTCTGGCCCGTGTAGTCGATCCCGCTGTCGGCGGCCATGCCGTAGCGGGCCACGTTCTTCGGGTCGAAGCCGTCCTCGTCGCCGCGCACGCCGTTCGCGTCCAGGGTGAGCCGGGCCAGCATCTTCTCGAAGCTGCCGCCGTCCTCGGGATTCCAGTCCAGATCCTCGAGGTCCTCCGGGGTGAGCCCCTCCTCCTCGAGCATCGTCCTGTCGTACATGACCGCGATCGTGTCGTAGTCCTTGGGCATCCCGTACCGCTTGCCGTCCTGGCCGGTCCACAGCTCCTGCAGACCGTCCTGGAACTGCGTGGCCGGGATGTCGTCGAGCGGTCCCAGGCCATCCAGCGGAGCGATCACCCCGAGCTTGAGGAACTCCGGGTAGCGGGCGAGGTGATCGGCGAAGGCGTCGGGACCGGCCTCCGCCACGAAGCTCGCCGTCAGCTTCGTCCAGTAGTCGTCCCAGCCCAGCTGGGTGACGCGCACGAAGACATCGGGATTCTTCTCCATGAAGAGATCGATCGCGGCCGAGTAGGCGGGGAGCTGGTTTGCGTCCCACAGCCAGTAGTCGATCTGGGTGGCTCCCGCCGGGGCGGAGGCGCCTCCGCAGGCGGACAGCGCTCCGGCCGCGGTGGCACCGGCGGCCAGGGCCGCAGAGCCCTGCAGCAGGCGCCGACGGGACAGGGATCGTCCGTCGGCCCGGGGCACGGCTGTCGGAGGGGTGGAGGGGGACGGGGCGGTGCGAGCAGTGCGTGCTCGGTGGATCGGGGAGTTCATCTGGGGCACCTCACTTGATCCCGCTGAAACCGATGGAGTTGACGATCTTCTTCGCGAAGAGCGCGAAGAGGATCAGCATGGGGGCGGCGGCGACCAGCGTCGCGGCCATCAGGCCCGACCAGTCGGGGCCGGTGCCGGGCGCCTGGGCCCGGAAGACGCCGAGCGCGACGGTGAGCACGCGGGACTGATCGGTGTAGGACACCATCAGCGACCAGAAGTACTCGTTCCACGCGGACATGTAGGTCAGCAGGGCGAGGGTGGCCAGCGGGGCGCTGGACATCGGCAGGATGAGCATGAAGAACACGCGCGCCTTGCTCGCCCCGTCGATCAGGGCGGCCTCCTCGACCTCGCGGGAGATGTTGTTGAAGAACTGGCGCAGGAAGAAGATCGCGAAGCTCGAGATGAACAGCGTGGGCAGCATGATGCCGAGCAGCGTGTCGACCAGGCCGAGGTTCTTGATCAGGATGAAGTTGGGCAGCAGGGTGAAGATCTGCGGGATCATCAGCGAGCCCAGGAAGATCATGAACACCGTCTCGCGGCCGCGCCAGCGCAGTCGCGAGAACGCGTAGGCCGCCATCGCGCAGGAGAAGGTCTGCACGACGGTCACGGCGGTCGCGACGATGACGGAGTTCAGCAGGTAGCGCCAGAAGTTGATCGAGGCGCCGCTGCCGCCCTGGGAGATCGCGGTCTCGACGTCCTGCAGGCCGAAGACGCGCTCGAAGCCGCCGGCGTTCATCCCGACCGGCAGCAGGCTGCCGGGATCGGTGGCCAGGGCGTTGTTGCTGGACAGCGCCGTGCGGAGCATCCAGTAGAAGGGGAACAGGGTGATCAGCAGGAAGATCACCATCACGGCCCAGGCCGCGATCTTCCCCCAGGGGATCGGCTTCTTCGGCCGCTGGATGGTGCGACCGGTGGGGTCGCTGGAGTTCGTGGGGCCGGCGGTGCCGGGGCTGCCGGTGACGGGGTGCGATGTGGTGGTCATGGTGTCCTCTCCCGTCAGTCCAGGTCCGACTGTCCGGCCTTGGTCAGCCAGTACTGCGTGAACGTGATGACCATGAGGATCACCAGGAGCGCGACGGACAGGGCCGAGGCGTAGCCGAACTCGTACTGGGCGAAGGCGTTCTCATAGATGTACATCTGCAGCACCTTCGAGGCGTCGGCCGGACCGCCCTGGGTGGTCACGGAGATCGTGTCGAACACCTGGAACGAGCCGATGATCGTCATGATCAGCACCAGCGCCAGGATCGGGCGCAGCAGCGGCAGGGTGATGCGACGGAACTGGGTGATCTCGCCGGCCCCCTCGGTGCGCGCCGCCTCGTAGAGATGGGTGGGGATGGACTGCAGGCCCGCGAACAGCAGCAGCGCCGTATAGCCCATGTGGCGCCACACGTTGACCAGCGCGACGGTCGGGATCACCCAGGTCTCGCTGGACCAGAAGGAGACCGGGTCGAAGCCGATCCAGGTCAGGAAGATGTTGAAGATGCCCAGCTGGGTGTCGAGGATCCACAGGAACGTGATCGCCGCGACCACGTTGGAGACCAGGTACGGGGTCAGCACGAGGGAGCGCAGGATCGTGGACTGGGTCAGGCGCTGCATGAGCACCGCGATCAGCAGGGCCACGACCGTCTGCACGCCGATGTTGATCAGCACGTACAGCACCGTGACCTTGAGGGACTTCCAGAAGATCGGGTCGGCGATCAGCCGCTGATAGTTCTCGAGCCCGATCCACTGGGGCGGGGTGAGGGTCGTGTACTCCGTGAAGGAGTAGTACAGGCCGGTCAGCAGCGGCCACACGAGGAACACCAGGAGGCCGACGGTCGCTGGCGCGATGAACAGCAGCGCCAGCTTCGTGTCGTCCTTCCGTCGGCGTCTCGGGGCCGACCGCGTCGACGTCGTCGCGGTGGACATGGCTACCTTCTTTCGTCGGACGGAGCCGGACGTCCCGGCTCCGTGCGTACAGCGCGTGGAGGTCAGGAGGCCTCTGCGCGGGTGATGTCGATCAGGAGCGCCTGCTCGGGATCGAGGAGCGGGGTGGCGAGGCCGGAGACCATGAGGGCCGCGCCGGGGAGGAGGAGGCCGCCGTCCTCGGCGGACTCCCGGGCCAGCTGCATCCAGCGCGGCGGGATGAGGCTGCTGGTGCGGGCGTCGGTCGCCAGCGGCAGGACGCGGTAGATGGCCTCGGGGTCGAGCCCGGGGAGGCGGAGCCGGTCGTGCTGCGAACGGTCGGAGCGGCCGACGGCGGCGAGGGTGAACAGGGCACGGTCGCGCTGCGGGGAGACGACGCCGTGCAGCCACAGCGGGCTGTCGCCGCGATCGGCGCGCACCAGGTCGCCGGTGAACAGCAGGTCGCGGCGGTCCTTGTAGAGGGTGATCCAGGAGCGCAGCGCGGCGGTCTCCTCCGCGCTCGCCTGCGTGAGGTCCCATTCGATGCCGAGGTGGCCGAACAGGGCGCTCGCGGCGCGGAAGTCGAGGGTGTGCAGGCGCCCCGTGGTGTGGGAGCGGCCCGAGGCGATGTGGCTGCCCATGAGCTCGAGCGGGACGAGCTGCGAGGTCCAGCGGTTCATCTGGTGGCGGTCCAGGGGGTCGATGCAGTCCGAGACCCACACCCGGTCGGTGCGCTCGAGCACCTCGAGGTCCACGCGGGCGCCACCGGAGGAGCAGGACTCGATCTCGAGCCCGGGGTGGGCGGCCTTCAGCTCGTCCATCAGCCGGTAGGTGGCGAGGGTCTGGGCGTGGACGGCGGCGCGGCCGGTGCCGCGGGTGGCGGCTTCGAGCAGATCGCGGTTGTGGTCCCACTTGATGTAGCCGATGTCGTACGCGTCCAGCACCGCACCCATCTGCTCGCGCACGTGGGCGAAGGCCTCGGGGATCGACAGGTTCAGCACCTGCTGGTGGCGGGACTCCAGCGGGATCCGGTCGGGGGAGGGGGCCATGACCCACTCCGGGTGCGCCCGGGCCACGTCGGAGTCCTCGTTGACCATCTCGGGCTCGAACCAGAGGCCGAACTCCATGCCGCGGCCGGTGACGTGGTCGACCAGCGGGCCCAGTCCGCCCGGCCAGGCCTCGGCCGAGACGGTCCAGTCGCCGAGCCCGGAGGTGTCATCGCGACGGGATCCGAACCAGCCGTCGTCCAGCACGAACCGCTCCACGCCGAGATCGGCGGCGCGGTCGGCGAGGTCGGTGAGCCGGGCGAGATCGTGGTCGAAGTAGACGGCCTCCCACACGTTCAAGGTGACAGGCCGGTCGGTGTCCACATGGTGCGGTCGCGCGCGCAGGTGCCGGTGGAAGCGGGAGGCAACCTCGTCGAGCCCCTCGCCGTAGGAGGCATAGAGCCACGGGCCCGCGTAGGACTTGCCGGGATCCAGCACCGCCTCACCCGGCAGCAGGAGCTCGCCGCCGCCGAGGATCCGGCTGCCGGTGTTGACCTGCTCCGCGAGATGGCGGTGGTTGCCCGAGAACGCGGTGTGCACGCCCCAGACCTCGCCGTGGCGGAAGCCGAACCCGGGCCGCCCGGCGTGCAGCACATGGGCGGCGTCGGCCCCGGTGCGGCCCCGACGGTTCTCGCGCAGGTGGGTGCCGACGGTGAAGGCGCTGCGCTGCGGGGTGCGCTCCTTGGACCAGCGGCCGGCGAAGTCCAGCAGCTCATCGGCGTCGCCGGGCACGGGGACGGAGACGGTGAGCTCCTCCAGCGCGTACGGAACGTCTGCGGTGTTCGTGCAGGTGGCGCGCTGGCGCAGGAGGCCCGACGGGAGCAGCTCGATCTCGAGGGCGATCTCGAGCCCGAGCTCCTCGTCGGCCAGATCGGCGCGCACCAGCGCTGCACCGGCCTCGGCATGCGGGGTGGTCAGCAGGTCGCCGTCGAGGGAGATCGCGTGCGTGACCAGGCGCGGCGCCCATCCGGAGTCGTCGGGCCGTGAACCGGTCAGTCCCGGCCGGCCGATCCAGCCGTCGCACTGCTGAGGGATGATCGCGATGCGCAGCGGCACGTCGACGGCGTTGTGGGGGACCGGCTCGACGGCCGTCGCGCACACAGCCTCCAGACCCTCCGGACCGAGCGGCCCCAGGGCGGCGCCCCAGTGGGCGATGGCGGGTGAGCGGCCGTCGGTCACGTCCAGCACCACGGAGACCCCGGACGCCGTCAGGTGGATCCGCTGCGTGGAGCCCGGGCTGGGCGCGGTGACGGCTGTGCTGACAGGGGTCCTGCGTGGGGACATCGATGACCTCCGGGACGGGACGGGACGGGACGGGATGGTGCGGTGCGGTGCGGTGCGGTGCGGTGCGGTGCGGGATGGGGCGGGACAGGACAGGACAGGACAGGGCGGGACGGGTTGCGAACGCGGGGCGGCGGACGACGGATGGTGCCGCCGATCGAGATGGATCGACCGGGTGGAGGCCGCTCATGAGTCCGTTCTCGAGCGTTCCGTCGGCCGGCGTGCCGCCTTAACTGAAACCATGAAACTAAACACTTCGACGGACGTCAAGGGCTTCTCGGTGTTGCAGTGCGGTCACGGGATCTGCGGTCGGTCGTCCGGCGATATCCTGTGGCGACCCGACCCGACCAGGCCAGGAGCCCCCGAATGATCTTCACCCAGTCCTCCAAGCTGCGCGACGTGTGCTACGAGATCAGGGGACCGGTGCCTGCCGAGGCAGCTCGCATGGAGGCCGAGGGCCACGCGATCCTCAAGCTGAACATCGGCAACCCCGCGCCGTTCGGCTTCGAGGCGCCCGACGAGATCCTCGTCGACATGATCAAGAACCTGCCCACCGCGCAGGGCTACTCGGACTCCAAGGGCATCCCCGCGGCCCGTCGCGCCGTCGCGCAGTACTACCAGATGCGCGACATGCCCGGCATCGACCTCGACGACGTCTACCTCGGCAACGGTGTCTCCGAGCTGATCCAGATGGTGTGCCAGGGACTCGTCGACGACGGCGACGAGGTGCTCGTGCCGCAGCCGGACTACCCGCTGTGGACCGCCTCGGTGTCGCTGGCCGGCGGCCGCGCCGTGCACTACCGCTGCGATGAGGAGCAGCAGTGGTGGCCCGACGTCGAGGACATCGCCTCGAAGGTCACCGATCGCACCAAGGCCATCGTGGTCATCAACCCCAACAACCCCACCGGCTCCGTGTACCCCGAGCACGTGCTGCGCGACATCGTGGAGGTGGCCCGCACGCACGGCCTGATGATCTTGGCCGACGAGATCTACGACAAGATCCTGTACGACGACGCGGTCCACACCTCGATCGCCTCGCTCGCCCCGGATCTGCTGTCGATCACCTTCAACGGGCTCTCCAAGGCCTACCGGGTCGCCGGTTTCCGTGCGGGCTGGATGGCGCTGTACGGGCCGAAGGACGACGCGACCAGCTTCATCGAGGGCCTGGACGTGCTCTCGAACATGCGCCTGTGCCCGAACGTCCCGGCCCAGCACGTCGTCGCGACGGCGCTCGGCGGGCACCAGTCGATCAATCAGCTGCTGCTTCCCGGCGGGCGGCTGCGCGAGCAGCGCGACGTCGCCTACGAGGGTCTCAGTGCGATCGACGGTGTCAGCGTGATCAAGGCGCAGGGGGCGCTGTACATGTTCCCCAAGCTGGACCGCGAGATGTACGCCATCGAGGACGACGAGCAGTTCGCCTACGACCTGCTGCGTCAGCAGAAGCTGCTGGTCACCCACGGCACCGGCTTCAACCTCGACACCCCGGACCACTTCCGCCTGGTCACGCTGCCGTCCGCGGAGATGCTCGCGAACGCCGTGGATCGCATCGGCGACTACCTCGCCAGCATCCGCCGCTGAGCGTCGCGCCTGTGAGCGCCGACCCGCCGACCTGATGGCCCGTCGACCCGCTGGGCCGACCCGTCGACCCGCTGATCCGTTGGGCCGTTGGGCCGTTGGGCCGACCCGCTGATCCGTTGGGCCGACCCGCTGATCCGTTGGGCCGTTGGGCCGTTGGGCCGTTGGGCCGACCCGCTGATCCGTTGGGCCGACCCGCTGACCCATCCTCAGAGTCCCGTTTCGCCTCGCCCGTTGACCGATTCCACTGTTTCGTAACGCTGGCGGGACGTTCTCGTGGATTGGTTCGGCGCGTCGGCCCTGGCCCGGCGCTTGACGACCGGGCGCTGGGGACTGGGTGCCTCGTTCCTCCTGCCCCGGGCCCCGCGCCGGGTGCCGTGCTCCGTGCCCCGCTCTGGGTGCCGCGTGCCCCATGCGGTGCCTGTTCCTCGTGCCCCGGTCCGGTCTCCGGGTGCCGATTCCACTGATTCGTGACGTTGGCGGGACGTTCTCGTGTATTGGTTCGGCGCGCCGGCCCGGACTCCGCGCTCGGTGGACTGGCGTGTGCTCGTCTTTCCTCCCCAGTGGATCTTGTCCACTGCGGGGGCCGCAGCAGTCTCTGCGACCCACCGAGTTCCTACTGTCGGGGGATGAGCAGCAGTGCGGGCAGTACTGGAGGAATCATTCCGCCGGGTCGAGTGTTCACGCGCGTCGGGATGCTCAGGATGGGGGTGAGTACCCGAAGGCTGTCGAGCCCCGAGTTCCGGCGTGTGCTCCCCGGGTGCTACACCGTGGACGCACAGCCGGCCGGGGTCCGAGAGGTGGCGCGGATCCTCCAGAGGAGAGTGATCCCCGGAAGTCTCATCTGCCACGTCACGGCGGCAGAGCTCCTGGGGCTCCCGCTGCCGGAGAAGCTCACCTGGGAGGGCGGCGCGACCATCCACTGCACGGTTCAGCCCGAGCAGAAACGAGGCTCGGCGCGGAAGCTCACGGTCCACGTGCGCAGGGATCGTCCGTCACTCGTCGTCGACGGAGTCACGGTGGAGCATCCGTTCTCCGTACTGCTGGATCTGGCGCCCTTGCTCAGCCATGACGAGCTCGTGGCCTGCATCGACTCCCTGGGATCACGGATTCGAGTATCGGGCGGGCTCACGGTGGATGCAGTGCGGACAGCGTGCCGGGGACGGCGTGCGCGCGGTATTCGTGCGCTGAGGGCGGCCGTCCGTGATGCTCGGGACTGGGTCGACTCGCCGCGCGAGACCACCACGCGTCTGATGGTGATCCGAGCGGGGTATCCCGAGCCCGAGACGAACCGTCCGGTCCGTGACCCGGTGACCGGCAAGGAGTACTGGATCGATCTCGCGTACCCCGCGTGGAAGATTGCGATCGAGTACGACGGCAAGCGGCATTTCACGGAAGAGCAGGCTCGGAAGGATCACGCGAAGGACGAGCTGCTGCACCGAGATGGATGGGCGGTCCTGCGGATCACCGTGGAGGACCATAAGGACTCCAAGGACTTCTTCGCCCTGCTGGACGAAGCCATCAGAACTGCCGAACAGCGGATCAGAGCCCACAGCGAAGCTGTCGACCAACGGCCGGCGGCGTGATCCGGGCGGAGCTGGCCGCTGGTGCCCGGTGTCAGGTGACGGATCTGCGGTGCGAGGTACACGATGCCAGGGGACGGATCCGCGGTGCGAGGTGCCCGGTGGTCGTGACGTTCCGTGCAGTGCAGGATCGGTTCACCGGGAGGATGCGGCGATTCCCTTGATTCGCTTCATGAGCGAAGCGGATCAAGGGAATCGATGAGGCGGGCGGGGAGTGTCTGCTTCTCGGTCGGGGGCGCGGGGTTTGTCTGCTCATGCGCGAGAGAGCGAGCGGGCGAGCTTGCCGGGCCCCTGGTGATCCGGTGACCCGGTGAGCGAATGGCGCGGGCCAGCTTGCCGGTGGGCGAGTGGGGCCGAGCACGCCTCCGGTCAGAGCGCGAGGGAGATCAGCAGCGTGATCACGGCGAGCAGCGGGAGCGTTCCCTGCTTCACCGCGGCTCCCCGATGCGTGGGGGAGCTGAGCAGCAGCACGGTCGCCGCGGCGAGCATGCACCCGGTGCCGGCGAGCATGAGCGTGATGCCCACCGTGGTCACCCCAGCCACGGCGAGAACTGCGCCGAGCGCCGCGAGCACCGCGAGGAACAGGTTGTAGAACCCCTGGTTGAACGCCAGGTCGTGAGTCGCGGAGGCCTCCGCGGCGCTCTGCTCCCCGAACACCTTCTGGGCGCGGGGCGTACCCCACAGGAGCGACTCCAGGGCGAAGATGAACCCGTGGAGCAGTGCCGCGGCCAGAGCCAGGATCGATCCGAGAACGAGCACAGCATCCTCCAGGGGAGTGATCAGGGAACAGGCGCGGGGTTGATCAGGGATCAGGCGCGGGAATGCTCGGGCATCCCGGCGCGGGAGACGGAGACCATCTCGTCGCGCTCGACGACCTTGACGCGGGCACGGGGCTCGCCGTCGGCATCCACCGCGGCGGCACCGAGGGCCTTCTCGTGCTCGTCCAGCGCCGTCCAGCCGTCCCAGGTCGTGTACTGCACGCCCCGGTCCTCGAGCAGGCGCAGGATCGCATCGTTGTCGCGTTCGGGCGCGGCAGTCAGGCGACCGGCGTCGATGTCCTCGAGCAGGCTCGAGATGGTCTCGATCGCGTCGGATTTCGTGGCACCGATCAGGCCCACCGGGCCACGCTTGATCCATCCGTTGGCGTAGACGCCCGGCACGAGCGTGCCATCGGCCTCGGTGACGCGGCCGGCGACGTTGCAGATCACGCCGCGCTTCGCGTCGTAGGGCATGCCAGGGAGCTCGGAGCCGTGGTAGCCGACGGCGCGGTAGACGGCGCCCAGCTCGTAGTCGATGAACTCGCCGGTGCCCGCGACGCGGCCCTCGTCGTCGAGGCGGGTGCGCTCGAAGCGCATGCCGGTGACCTTCCCGTCCTCGCCGATGACCTCGACGGGACGGTGCCAGAAGTGCATGTGCAGGCGACGCTGCACGGGGCCGCCGTTCCTGTCCGTCGGCTCCTCGCCGGCGGCCTCGCGGCGCTGCTGCTCCTCGAGCCAGCCCACGAACGTCTGGGTGACCTGGTCGGTGCGCTTGTCCGCCTTGATGGCCTCCCACTGGGCGTCGGTGATCTGCTCGACGTCACGGGGGTCCATGACGACCTGCAGACCCTGGGGGTGGGCGAGCTCGCGGGCCTCGAGCGGCGAGAACTTCGTCTGGGCGGGGCCGCGCCGGCCGAAGACGTGCACATCGGTGGTCGCCGCGGACTGCAGGCCCTCGTGGACGTTCGCGGGGATCTCGGTGCGCAGCAGCTCGTCAGCGCTCTTGGAGAGCACGCGCGCCACATCGAGGGCGACGTTGCCGTTGCCGATCACGGCGACGGACTCGGCGTCGAGCTCCCAGGTGCGGGGGTAGTCGGGGTTGCCGTCGTACCAGGCCACGAAGTCGGCGGCGCCGTAGGAGCCGTCCAGCTCGATGCCGGGGATGTCGAGATCCGCGTCCTTGAGGGCCCCGGTGGCGAAGATGACCGCGTCGTAGTGGGTGCGGAGGTCCTCGGCCGTGAGATCGGTGCCGAAATCGACATCGCCGAGGAAGCGGATGTCGCCGCGGCCGAGGATGCGGTGCAGGGCGGTGATGATGCCCTTGATGCGCGGGTGGTCGGGGGCGACCCCGTAGCGGATCAGGCCGAACGGTGCCGGAAGGCGGTCGAAGAGGTCGATCGCGACGTCGAGGTCACCGTTCTTGGCGCGCTCGGTGCGCAGAAGGGTCTCGGCGGCGTACACGCCGGCGGGGCCGGAGCCGATCACGGCCAGGCGGAAGGGCTGCTGGGAGAAGGACATCTCACCTCGGTCTCGTGGCGCGGGGCGCCTGGTCCGGTGCGTCATCGGACGCACGCTGATTTCCGCACAACCATATACGCGAAATTCGTCCCGATCCCGGTCGGTGTGAGCGGGCCGACTCACTCCGTGCCGCTTCCGGCCGCCTGTCCCGAGAGCGCTCGTGCTGATCAGGAGCTATACGTCGACGTACGTCGGGAAACTCCAGATGTCATGTTCGTCGTCGTCCGTCATCTGCCGACGCACGACCTGCGACCGCCCTGAGGCTCGGCGCCCCGGAGCGTTCAGAGCGTTCCGGGCGCCCCGGGCGCGACCGGCACCACGCCGACGGCTACATTGAGGGTGCTGGTCGCTCCGGGCGGTCCGACGACGATGCCCTTCAGCGGCGGGACGTCCGCATAGTCGCGCCCCCAGGCGGTCGTGACGAAGCGCTGGTCCACGAAGGTGCGGTTGGTGGGATCGATGTCCACCCAGCCGATGCCGGGCACGAGCACGCTGAGCCAGGCGTGGGAGGCGGCCGAGCCGATCATCTCGTCGGCCGGCTCGGTGACCAGGGCGCCCTCGGAGGACGGCGCTGTGCGCAGGTAGCCCGAGACGTATCGGGCGGCGAGGCCCGCCGCCCGCACCGCGGCGACCCCCACGTGCGCGAAGTCCTGGCAGACCCCGTGCCGTTCCGCGAGGACTTCCTCGAGCGTCGAGGTCACCGTGGTCGCGCCGGAGTCATAGGTGAAGTTCGCGTGGATCCACCCGGTGAGATCCGCGAGGCAATCCCCGATGGGGCGCTCCGGCGTGAACACGCTCGCCGAGATCTCGTGGGCCTCGCCCTGGTCGGGGATCCGCGGCGACGGGTGCACGAAATCGATGCTCTCCGCGGGCAGGAGCGGGCCCCAGTGATCCGGTCCGCACTGCTCCCAGGGGCGTGACATCGCCTCGGCGGGGTAGCGCCGCTCGGAGACGGTCACCCGGGCATGGGAGTGCACGTCGAGCTGGGAGTGGGGGCCGTCGACCAACAGATAGGTCGAGGAGTTGCCGTAGAAGTCGGTATGGGCCGTGAGCCGGGTGGGGACCGGGTCCACGACCACCTCATGGGAGAGCACCCGCTGGTACGGGGTGGCGCGGGGCTCGACGTGGGCGCGCCCGTAGTTCCGCGAGACCGGCTTCGCATAGCGGTAGCTGGTCAGGTGGTGCACGAGGTAGTCGACGGCGTCGGCCGACGGATCATCCTCGCCGCGCAGCGGGATCTCGGGCGCGTGCTGGCGGGCCTGCTGGTGATCAGACATCATCGATCCCCCATCGGGAGGTGGACTCCGAGGGTCGGAAGAATCGGTTCTCCAGTGCCGTGGCGAGCTCGCGCAGGGACCCGATCGCGGCGTCGGCCTCCTCGAGCATCGAGGTCGGGGCGCCACCGCGCGCCGCCGGCGTCGGGGCCGACGGGGGAGCCGGGGTCGGCGTGGGAGCCGACGGGGGACCGGGCACCGAACCGGACGGGGAGCCCGACGGGGAGTCGGACACCGTTCCCGGCGTCGACGCGGGCCGCAGCAGCTCCTGCGGCTGCCAGGAGCCGATGCGCGAGCGCAGCGCGGTCAGCGGCGCCCGCAGCTCGGGCGAGGGCGTCACCTCCGGCAGTCGGTCCAGGGTGGAGTTCAGCCGGTCCAGCTGGAAGGCGATCGAGCGGGGCAGCGTGGTGTCGTGGAGCAGCAGCTCGAGCAGGAGCTCGGGCTGCACCGCGGCATGGAACGTGCGCCGGTAGGAGGCCCCGGATTCCGTGATCAGGGCGACCGCCCCGGCGATGCGGGCCTCTGCGGCACGGGTGCGGCGGTGTCCCAGGGTGGCGCGCAGCAGGGACAGCAGCCCCATGGTCCTCTCCAGCTTGCGGCCCACCTCGGTGAGATCCCAGCCGAGGTTGCGGGGCATCGAGTCGGCGACCGCCCCGGACAGGGTCAGGCAGCCGTCGACGATGTCCGTCAGGCCCTGCTCGAGGGGCCGGTTCTCGCTGCCGGCCAGCAGGTGGAAGCTGCCGCGCATGCGGGCGATGACCGGCCAGACGTCGTCGGAGATGAGGTCGCGCAGGGTCCGGGTGGTGTGCGCGAGGGAGGCATAGGACTGGGCGAGCGACCCGGGACGGCCGCTGTCCGTGAGCAGGCTGGAGATCTCGCTGCGCACCGACTCCGGATCCTGCGCGTCCAGGTCCAGGAACCCCGGATACGTGGTGGTGACGTCGGTGACCGCGCCCAGCAGGACGGCCTGCGCGGTGCCGGCGGAGGCGCTCCGTTCCGAGCCCAGATCGTTCGAGGTGTCCAGCACGGTGCGCAGCAGCCTCGCGGTGGAGTCGACCCGTTCGAGGTAGCGGCCGAACCAGAACAGGTCCGAGCCGATGGACCGGGTCATCGCCGGATAGGCGGTGAGCACTCCGAGGTCCACACCGGCGCCGTTCGCCGGGGCCGAGCCCGAGTCGGCGGCACCCTCGGGCAGGGCGAAGCTCTCCGGGACCGTGACCCAGATGTCCTTGAGCGCCTCGGGGGCCTCGTCATCGGTGTGGGCGACGCCGCCGGGTAGCACCTCGTAGCCGTCCTCCGAGGCGATCACCAACAGGCGCAGCCGCGCCGGGCGCTCCACCAGCTCGTCGCCACCGGCAGGATCCGACGACAGCCACCGCGACGGCTCTGCGCCGGGGGACTCGCCGGTGGGCCGGGCTGCGGGACGCAGCTGGAGGTCCTCGTGGAGGATCTGGCGGCACAGGTCCGGGAGAGCGGCGCGCAGGGCGGGGTTCTCCAGCAGCCCGGCACCGAAGGGGTTGAGCATCTCGACGTCGCCGCAGCGTGCGGCCTCGACCAGCCCGGTGACCCCGCCGTACGGGGTGGGGCCCAGGTCCAGCGGATCCAGCTGGGCGGAGGGGAGCAGACGGACCAGTGCGTCGACCGTGTCGCCGGGATCGGAATCCACGCCGGGCAGGCGCAGCGTCAACGAGCCCGACCCCGTCTGCAGATCGCCGACCGAGACCACAGGAGAGCCCAGGAGGTTGGCGAGCCAGCTTTGATCGAACGCGCGCAGGGGGTCGTCCGGGTCTCCGGCGGTGAGCACGACGGTCCTCCCGGCGCGACCGTCGGTGCGGGTGCGCCGGTGCAGCGCCGTGCGCACGGTGTCGAAGAAGGGATGCAGCCGTCGAAGCTCCGTGGAACGGTACAGCGACGGCGCGCACCGTGAGAGGACCCGCCGCAGCTCGAGGGCGAAGCCTGCCCCGTCGGGCACGTCCACGCTGTCCTCGAGCACGACCCAGCTGCCATCGGCCTGACGGGCGACGGTGCTGGTCACGGCGAACAGGTGGGTGGCGCCGCGGGAGGGGATCCCGATCGCGGAGCGCAGATAGGCGGGATCCTGGAGCAGCTCGGCGGCCGGGGCGACGTCCGTGCCGAGCACGGTGCGGGGGCCGTAGAGGTCGGCGTAGAGGGCGTCGAGCAGTCGCACCCTCTGGATCAGGCCTGCGGAGAGCGTGTCCCAGTCCTCGGCGTCCAGGACCACCGGGACAGGGTCGATCACGGGTGTCGGCGCGGAGACGTCGGCGGCGAACATGCTCGCCGCCGACGTCGCGGCCAGGCGCCGGCCTCGAGGGCCGAGCGCGGCCAGCTCGTCGACCGGTGCTCCGGGTGCTGCGATTCTCACCGGACCATCGTAGGCATCCGGAGCAGGTCGATGCTGGATGCTGCGGTCAGGAACTGCTGGGGATCTGGATGCCCTCGGAGGGCTGGACCACGACGAAGCCCGGGCCGTGGAAGCCCAGCTGGAAGGACTCGCCGGAGCCGCGCCCGATCAGCGAGCCCATCTTGAAGTCGTTCTTGATCTGGGGCTGGAGGTTCGCCGACCAGCACACCGCCGCCTGCGGATCCACGAAGGTGGGCTGCTGGGAGCAGTCCAGGAGCATCGGCGGGCCGTCCGAGGTCACGGCGACCATGCCCTGTCCCTGCAGGAACAGGTTGAACAGACCGCCGGCCATGAAGCCCGCCCCGCCCAGGGACTTGATGTCCCACTGGATGGAGCTGTCGAAGGCGAGCATGTTCTTCGTGTTCAGGGTGAGGGCCTCGCCCTCGAGCTGGATCAGGAAGATCTCGTCGGCCTGGCGGGCATAGAAGATCTCCCCCTGGCCGCGGGTGCGCATCATGTTGCCGCCCTCGCCGGTGGCCATCTTCTTGAGCAGCTTCATGCCGCCGCCGGAGCCCTGGTACGAGAAGTCCATCTGCCCCTGGTAGGCGACCATCGCGCCGGAGGCCGAGATGATCTCGGGAGCGTCGGGGGTCAGCGAGCAGCGCAGCAGCTTGTTGGACTGCAGTGCCCACCGGTCGGTCGTCTGTCGTTCCTGATTGGCCGCGTCGAACAGATTTGAGCGCATGGGAGCCCTTCCTCTCGGATGCCGGGCCGTGGCCGCGGTCACCGCGGTGCCCACCGCACCGCTCGGGGATCGTCTCACGAGGAGGACCCGTCATGGGAGCGCATGAGCACATCCGGGACGGTGCGCCGCGGGCTCCGCGTGCGCATCTGCGGTGCGGGCCGTGTGGGGGAGCGGTGAAGTCGGCGCGATCGGGGTCCAGTGCCTCGTAGCATGGCGGTCATGGTCGAGCATCCGTCTGCCGGTTCCCCCGGGCCCACTGGGCACTCCGGGCATTCCAGGTCGCCGGGAACGTCGAGGACGTCGCGCAGCACGCGGCAGGATCCGCGCTTGACCGCGCTCGCCGAGGACTCCGGCTACGAGATCCTGGGTCGGATCGGCGCGGGGGGCATGGGGATCGTCTACCGCGCCCATGACGCGGACGGCCACGACGTGGCGATCAAGCTGCTGCGCCACGAGATCTCCGACGACCCCCGGGCGCGCGAGCGCCTGGCGCGGGAGGTCGCCGCGCAGAAGCTCGTGCGCAATGACAACATCGTGCGGATCCTCGATGCCGAGCTCGAGTCCTCCGACGCCTTCGTCGTCACCGAGTTCGTCCCGGGTCCCACGCTCGAGGATGCGGTGCGGGTCAACGGCGGGCTGCATCCGGAGGCGGTGCGCGAGATCGGCCTGGTCATGGGCGACACCCTGCATGCCATCCACCGCTCCGGCGTGATCCATCGCGATCTCAAACCCAGCAACATCATGCTGCGGGGGACCTCCGAGGAGGATCTCGCGGTCTTCGATCCCGACGGCGACCGGCTCGATCCGGTGATCATCGACTTCGGGATCGCGATCGCCGCCGAGGAGTCCCGTCTGACGTCGACCGGGCTGGTGATGGGAACGGCCGCCTACCTGGACCCCGAGGTGATCCGCACCGACCACACCGGCGAGGCCGGGGACTGGTGGTCCTGGGCGGCGCTGCTGTCCTTCGCGGCGACCGGCCGCGATCCCTTCGGCAGCGGGCGCGCCGATCTGGTGTTCCTGCGCGCCGAGCGTGGTGAGCTCGACGTCGAGGGGCTCCCCGTGGAGCTCGCCGACTGGCTGCGCTCGGCCCTGCAGTCCGAGCCGGAGAAACGGCCCGCCCCGCAGGATCTGCTCGCGCGTCTCGCAGAGCTCGACCTCACGCGCTTCGAGGACGCCGGGCCGACGGAGGCTCTCCGGGCCGACGGGTCCACCGCCGCGCTGCCCGCGGCTGCGGGTGCAGCTGCGGGCGCGGCCGCCGTATCCGGCGCGACAGCAGCCGGCGCGACGGCATCCGGTGGGACCGCCGGGACCGAGGCGATGGACAGCCGCTCGACGGGGGCCGGCGACCCGCCCACGGAGATGCTCCCGGTGACCGGCACGCCGAGCGAGCAGGCCGCCGACGGCACGACCGACAGCTCCGCCGAGCAGCCCACCCAGGCACTGCCGCGCGTGGGCACCCCGCAGGACGCTCCGATGGAGGCGCCGACGGAGGCGCTGCCGCGGCAGAGCACACCGGTCGAGGCGCCCACGGAGGCGCTCCCGGTGTTCGCCGCCCCGACGCAGCAGCTGCCCGTCATCCCACCGGCCCCGGCGGAGCAGCAGAGCTCCGGCTTCCCCGGACCCTCGGCGCATCCGGTCCAGCGTGGCCCCCACCCGCCCTCCGCGGCGCCCGTGCAGCAGGCGATGCCTCCCCAGCAGGCTCCCCAGCAGCACCCTCATCCGGTGCACCAGCAGCCGGCTCCTCAGCAGCTCGCGCCGCAGCAGCCTGCGGGCCAGCAGTTCGGGCCGCAGCAGGGCGTCCCTGGTGCCGACGGCAGTCAGCGGATGCTGGGCGCCTGGGCCACCCCGCTGCCACCCCGACGGCCGTTCCTGGTGTGGATCGGCCACCTGCTGATCGTCACGCTCGCGGCGGTCGCCCCGTATGCGGCGCTCGCGGTGTTCCTCCTGCTCGGTGCGCTCGCCCGCACCTGGGAGCGGTCGCACAACGCGGTCGCCGGCAAACGCCTGCGCGGCTCCACGGGATCCGGGCCGGCGTGGGCGGCAGGGTTCGCGAGCCCCTTCCGCTTCCTGCTCGGTCTGCTCGAGATCGCGCTGCAGGCACTGTTCCCACTCATCCTCGGGGTGCTCGTCGGGATCGCCCTCGACGCCGCCTGGACGCTGCTCCAGGGGGCCGCGCCGCCGGACGGGGCCGCGTATGCGACCGCGATGGCGGTCACGCTGCTGATCACGTGGGTCGGGATCGGCAGCCGGACCACCCGCAACGGCGCGCACCGGATACTCGATTCGGCCGCCCCGGACAGAGTCTGGACCGCCGTGGTGCTCGTGCTGCTCATCCTGCTGCTCGGCGCTGTGGTCTTCACCGTGCTCGCCCGCGAGGGCGTGGTCGACTACTTCCCCTTCCCCGACGGTCCCACGCTGGAGGACATCGCCATCTGGCGCCGCTGAAGCGGCGTGCGCGCCGCGCCTGAAACGGCCCGTCGCGCGCAGCATCGCCCCCGTCGGCGGATCCCGTCGGCGTGAAGTGGCCCATCCATCCCGTTCCCGCCCAGGGATCGACGGTTAAACTCTCATCGACCTGTTACCCACCGCAGCCCCGGATCGGGGGCTAGGAGCATTCATGGCCGCGTCCGGTTCGTCGAAGTCAACGCCGTCGAAGTCGGCGCAGGAGCGTCGCGAGGCGCAGCGGGAGGCCCTCCGCCAGCAGCGCCAGAACGAGCTGCGCCGCCAGCGCACCGTGCGCACCGTGGTGATCGCCGTGATCGTCGTGGTGGCGCTGGCCATCGCGACCGGTCTCGGGGTCCTCATCTACCGCTCCGCGCAGCCCGAAGGTCCCGTCGCGGTGCCGCAGAGCATGAGCGAGGACCAGCCGTACCTCACGTTCGGCGCCCCGGAGGACTCCGGGAAGCCGGTGCTCGAGATGCACCTGGACTTCATGTGCCCCATCTGCGGCCAGTTCGAGGAGATCAACGGCAAGGACGTCCAGAAGATGGTCGACGACGAGGAGGTCACCCTCCACCTCGTGCCGCGGCGCCTGCTGGATTCGGCGTCGACCACCGGTGACTACTCCACCCGTACCGCGGCCGCGATGGTCGCCGTGTACGAGGAGGACCCTGACCAGGCGATGGCCTTCATGCAGCTCCTCTTCGCCAACCAGCCGGCGGAGAACTCGGCCGGTCTCACCGATGATCAGATCTGGGCCTATGCGAAGGAGGCCGGAGCGTCGGAGGACGTCAAGGCCACGATCGACGCCAAGACCTATCAGCCGTGGGTTCGCAAGGTCGCCGAGCCGTACGCGAAGGACAAGACAGAAGGCACGCCCTACGTCGAGATCGACGGCACCCAGTTCCAGGACTGGGTCACCCCGGGCGCCCTGCGCGAGGCCGTGCTGGCCGCAGGCGGCAAGTCCGCGGCCTCCGACGCCGGTGGCGCCTCGGACGCCGGTCAGGGCTGATCGGACTGTCTGCAGGGCCCTCAGGGGTCCTCTAGACTTCCGGGTGCGGTCGAGGCATCGGCCGCATCCGCCCGCTGGAGTGGCGCAACGGTAGCGCACCTGTCTTGTAAACAGGTGGTTGCGGGTTCGATTCCCGTCTCCAGCTCGTGAGAGGACCCCCTCGGATCGTCGATCCGAGGGGGTCCTCGTCGTTCGTGGTGCGTGGTGCGTGGTGCCCGAGCGGGTCGACGCGGGAGGTCAGCGGATCAGAACGTCTCGTACGACGCCCGGTTGACCGAGAAGCCGTGTCCGGTGTCGGTGTTCCAGCAGGTCATTCCCTCGGAACGGCTGGTGCAGGCCGTGTTGCCGTGCTTGGCGCTCTCCTCGTACTCGAGCGTCTCGGCGGTGTCGCTGAGGTACGAGGACCCGCAGGCGCGGACGGCGGTGCCCTTGCTGACCTTCATCGAGAAGGGACCGTCCGAGCAGTCCTCGAGCCCGGCGCCGGTGAAGCCGCGCTCCACGATCGAGCAGGCCACGGTGTCCTTCTCGAGCTGGCAGGTGATGTTCCCGGAGGGGGACCGGAGCTCGGTCATCTCGTGCGCACCATCGGGGGCGGGGGAGACCGGCTCCTTCGAGGGGGTCTCCTCCTCCGTGGTGGTCGGGGCCTCCTCGGGAGCGGAGGAGGGCGCCTCCTCGGCGGAGGGGGAGCTGTCGCGCTGGTACTCGTCGTCGTTGCCGGCCAGCAGGGCGCGGGCCCCGAAGCCGCCGGCGATCAGCAGCACGATCGCCAGCAGGAGGCAGCAGCCGCCGGCGAACCACAGACGGCGCCGCGACGGATCGGTGCCCTCGGGCGACTCGGAACCCGCGGGAGGCGGCGGAGATCCAGCGCCGTGCTGCGCCGCAGCCGGGCCGGAGAACGCCGGCAGACCGTAGGCGGCTGTCGGGGTCGGCTCCACCGGGTGCTGAGGCTGCGAGGCAGAGCCCTGCCATGAAGCCGCTCCGAGCCCCGGTGCGGCTGCCGCAGGCCCGGCCGACGGCGGGGCTGATGCGGTGGACGGTGACTGTGCCGGGGGAGAGACCGGTCCGGGCGAGACCTGTCCGGACTGCGCGGGTCCGGTCGGTGCCGGTCCGGACAGTGCAGGACCGGTCGACGCAGATCCGGACGTCAGCGCTGCTGTCTCGGGAGGGGCCTGAGCGGCGGGAGGCGAGGCAGGCGCTGCGGGCGATCCCGCGGCGCGGTCTGCCCCGCCGGCAGCAGCTCCTGCCGCCGCGGCTCCGGCTCCGGCGGGGCCGACGGTCGACGGTGAGGCGCTCGACGGTGAGGCGCTCGACGGTGAGACGGCCGACGGCGAGATGCTCGACGGCGAGGCGTTCGACGGCGACGTGGAAGGGTTCACGGGGCCCAGCGGGACCACGCCGCGGTCCTCCGCGACCCGCACTCTCACCGGTCCGGATCCGCCGGTGGATGACGTTCCGTCGGCCCGATGCGTCGCGTGGCTGCCTGCTCCGTCGGCGGGCTGGGACGCCTCTCCCCAGAGCCCGTCCTCGGAGAAGTCGCCCCAGACGGAGACCTCGTCGGGCTCATCGCTCTCGTCGGGCTCTTCGCCGGAGTCGCGGGACTCCTCGGCGTCGCCGCCCTCGTCGGACTCATCGGACTCGCCGGGGCTCTCGTCCTCGCGGGACCTGGCGGGACTCTCGTCCTCGCGGGTCTCGTCAGAACTCTCGGCCCGAGGTGCCTCGGCTGCGCCGCTCGAGGACTCCTCGAAGGCCGCCTTGGCCCAGGGGTTCGTGGCCAGGATCCATTGCCGTGCCACCTCGGGACAGGACGGGTTCAGCACGATCAGCTTCTGCAGCTGGGGATGCTTCTCGGTGAGCTCGAGAAGGCGCTCCGGCGTCGTGCTCGGGTCGCGTGCTTCCTCTGCGGCTGATCGCGGCTCCGTCACATCCCACTCCCTCTGCATAGACACGGGCTCACGGGGGCGCCCAGGACCGGTTCGGGCGCGGGTGATCGCGCCGAGAACCCCCGAGAGTCTGACACCACGCACGGCGACGGTCCACCTCGGCCCCTTCCACGGCGTGCTCGCCCAGCCGCTGCGGAGCGCTCGCGCGCGGGATGACCAGCGCTCCTGCCGGGAGTGTCCGGGGCGGGTCGGCACGGGCCGACGGTCCACGCGCCGCGTGACGCACCGCATGGCCGTGCATCCCCCGCGGCGACCTCAGGCCGGCACCGCCAGGACGTCCAGCACGATGATCACTCCTCCGCGGCGATCACCGGCATGGCGGTGGTGACGGTCATCGGCTCCCCGTCGGGGTGCAGCTCGCGCACCTTCAGCCAGTAGTAGCCGTGCGCCCCGAGCATCACGGTCAGCGAGCCGTCCTCCGCGACGGGCGGGAACTCATGGCCCCCGAACAGATCACGCACGGTGCGCCGTGCGAGCCCTCCGAAATCGAGGCTCGCCGTGACCGGCTGCCCGGACAGGTTGAACACGCACAGCAGGGTCTCCGCATGGAAGGACGCCTCCTCGCCGTGCTCGGCGCCGTCGTAGGTGCGGGTGAAGGCCAGCACCCGGTCGGAGTCCGCCGGGACGTTGCGATAGGCACCCATGCCGAAGGCCTCGTGCTCCTTGCGCACCGCGAGCATCCAGCGCACGAAGTGCAGCAGCGAGCTCGAATGGGCCATCTGCGCCTCCACGTTGGTGGTGGCGTAGTGGTAGACGAGGGACTGGATCACCGGCAGGTACAGCTTGCCGGGGTCGGTGATCTCGCTGAAGCCGGCGTTGCGGTCCGGGGTCCACTGCATCGGGGTGCGCACCGCGTCGCGATCGGTGAGCCAGATGTTGTCGCCCATCGCGATCTCGTCGCCGTAGTAGAGGAACGGGGAGCCGGGCAGCGACAGCAGCAGCGCGTGGATCAGCTCGAGCTCGCCGCGGGAGTTGTCCAGCAGGGGTGCGAGGCGCCGACGGATGCCGACGTTCGCCCGCATCCGGGAGTCCGGTGCGTACCAGCCGAGCATCGCGGAGCGCTCCTCGCCGGTGACCATCTCCAGGGTCAGCTCGTCATGGTTGCGCAGGAAGGTCCCCCACTGAGCGCCCGTGGGGATCTCCGGGGTGTCCTCGAGGATGTCGATGATCTGCCGGGCGCTGCCCTCGCGCAGGGCATAGAACAGGCGGGGCATCACCGGGAAGTGGAAGCACATGTGGCACTCGGGCTTGTCGTCGGTCCCGAAGTAGTCCACGACGTCGCTGGGCCACTGGTTGGCCTCGGCGACGATCACCCGGCCCGGCCAGTGCTCGTCGACGAAGGTGCGTAGCTCGGCGAGGAAGTCGTGGGTGGCAGGGAGGTTCTCCCCGTCGGATCCCTCTTCCTCGAAGAGATAGGGGATCGCATCGGCCCGGAACCCGTCGATGCCCTTGTCCATCCAGAACCTCACCACGTCGAACATGGCCTCGCGGACCTTCGGGTTCTCGAAGTTCAGATCGGGCTGGTGGGAGAAGAAGCGGTGCCAGAAGAACTGGCGGCGCACCGGGTCGAAGGACCAGTTCGACTCCTCGGTGTCCACGAAGATGATGCGGGCCTCGGAGTACTTCTCGTCGGTGTCCGACCAGACGTAGAAGTCGCCGTACGGGCCCTCGGGATCCGAGCGGGACTCCAGGAACCACGGGTGCTTGTCCGAGGTGTGGTTCATCGGCAGATCGATGATCACGCGGATGCCGCGCTGATGGGCCTCGGAGACCAGACGCTCGAAGTCGGTGATCGACCCGAACTCCGGCAGCACCGCCTCGTAGTCGGCGATGTCGTAGCCGCCGTCGCGCAGCGGGGAGGCCATGAACGGCGGCAGCCAGAGACAGTCGATCCCCAGCCACTGCAGATAGTCCAGGCGCTCGATGAGGCCGGTGAAATCACCGGTACCATCCCCGTTGCCGTCCGCGAACGCGCGCACGAGCACCTCGTAGAAGACGGCCTTGCGGTACCAGTGGGGGTCGTAGTCGACCCCGGGACCCTGGGGTGAGAACTGGCTGGGGTTCAGGGGCATCGGATCCTCCGCGGCAGTGAGGGTGGGCCGGGCGCTCGGCGTGCCCCTACAGTAGTGCGCTTCCGAGGTGCCGCGGAGTACGCCGTCGGGCCCTGTCGTCACTCGGGGATCCGCCAGTCGATCGGGGAGGCGCCCTGTGCTTCGAGAAGCTCGTTGACCTGGGAGAACGGACGAGACCCGAAGAACCCGCGGGAGGCGGACAGCGGGCTGGGATGCGGGCTCGCGACGTAGGGCACCTCGCCGAGCGCCGGGATCAGCGACTGGGCATCACGACCCCACAGGATCGCCACGAGCGGCCCGCCTCGAGCGACCAGTGCCTGGATCGCCGCGTCGGTGACCTGCTCCCAGCCCTGCTTGCGATGCGAGGCAGGAGCTCCCGGAGTCACGGTCAGGACCCGGTTCAGCAGCAGCACGCCCTGGTCCTGCCAGGCGGTGAGGTCCCCGTGCGCGGCCCGCGGGATCCCGAGGTCGCTCTCCAGCTCGGTATAGATGTTCGCGAGGGACCGGGGCAGCGGCCGCACGTCGCGGTGCACGGCGAAGGAGAGCCCGAGGGGATGACCCGGGGTCGGGTAGGGATCCTGGCCCACGATGAGCACGCGCACCTCCGACATCGGCCGGGTGAAGGCCCGCAGCACCGCATCGCCCTCAGGGAGGTATCCGCGGCCGGAGTCGATCTCGGCGCGCAGGAACTCGCCCAGAGCATGGATCCGGCCCTCGACGGGGGAGAGCGCGCGGGCCCAATCGGTGCTGATGGTCTCGGTGAGCGGGGTCGGCATGTGAGCAGTCTTCCACCGCCCGGGGCGGTGCGGCGAGCCGGATTCGGGAGGGGCCCGCTCCCGCGTAGCCTCGACCCATGCCCGTCGACCCTGCCCAGGATCCCGACCGCGCCCAGCGCGGGACGGGCCGCGAGCCGGGCCGTGAACCGGATCACGACATGGGTGCCGCGAGGGGCGGTGGCGTGGGGGACGTCGGCCTGCTGGGGGACCCTGCGGAGGGCTCCGAGCCCGGCGCCGGCCGCGGTGACGCGCCGGACGACGTGAGCGACCAATCACTTCCGGGTCCGCAGGGCGGATTGGTCGAGCGCGACCGGATGATCCTCGCGCTGGAATCCCGCACCTTCCGCTACGTCGGCGCCAAGGAGCGCGCGATCCGCGAGGAGATCGGGATCTCGAAAGTGGCCTATTACGTGCGCCTGAACTCGCTGCTCGATGATCCGGCGGCGCTGCGGGCGGCACCGGCCGTGGTCAACCGGCTGCGCGGCCGACGCACCTCCGAGGACGGTGCCGCGCCGAGCCGCGGCACCGGTCGCGTCGCCTGAGGGACCGTCCTCGCCGCCCGACGGAACGGCCGACGGGGCGTGTGCTCCACACCCTCACCGCGCGAAGCAGGTTTAATGGGGCCGTGGCTGATTCCCAGTATCCCTTCCCGCCGGACCGATTCGATGACGAGGCCGACGCCGTGTCCTTCCACGGCGCGCATCGCGCCGAGGAGCCGTTCTGGCGCCAGAACCTGCTCTACATCATCATCATCGGAGCCGCGCTCGTGATGCTGATCGTGCTGCTCTTCCTCATCGGCGGCCGAGGCGGCGACGGCGACGAGCGCGCTCAGGATCCGACGACGCCGGCCGCGAGCGAGTCCAGCGAAGCACCTGCTGAGGAGACCACGGAGGAGGAGACTCCCGCCCCCGAGGCGGACAAGTCCATCCCGATCCAGGTCATCAACGCCGGAGGGATCAACGGTCTGGCCGGCAGGTGGCAGTCCACGCTCGAGGACTCGGACTGGGCCGAGGTCGGCGTGGGCACCGCGGACAACGTCCAGCAGGAGCCGGTGGTCTTCTACCACGACCAGGAGGACGCCGAGACGGCTCAGGCCCTCGCGGACGAGGTCGGTGCCGGGGAGGCCCGGCAGAGCGACGAGTACGAGGCCCGCATCACCTACGTGGCCGTCGACGATCCGGAGTCCGGCAACGACGAGGAGGGCGGCGACGAGGGCTGATCGCCGCCGCACTCAGCACTTCGGACGCGCGCCGCTCTTCCCACCGGAACGGGCGGCGCGCGTTCTGCTGTCTGCTGTGATTCCGGTCGGCCCAGAGCGGAATGGTGGGATCCGGGCCTCTGGAGTTAGCACTCTCCGGCTCCGAGTGCTTATGATGTTCTGGCACTCGATGATCGAGAGTGACAGCACCTCCGGGTGTCGCCGCGCTCGGGAGTCGTGAGCCTGATCGGACAGCAGAACACTGCTGACCGGCCACGAACATTCCGGCCCCGTGAGGGGCTCTGCGCCGTGGGACATGAACACGGTGCGGGGTCTCGTCCGTCGCGGGCACAGGGTCGGGTGGACACCACACCACACGGGAGAGATTCCACAATGGCCAAGCTCATCTCTTATGACGAAGAGGCCCGGCGCGGTCTCGAGCGCGGAATGAACCAGCTCGCCGACGCCGTCAAGGTCACCCTCGGTCCCAAGGGCCGCAACGTCGTGCTCGAGAAGTCCTGGGGCGCGCCCACCATCACCAACGACGGCGTGTCGATCGCCAAGGAGATCGAACTCGACGATCCCTACGAGCGCATCGGCGCCGAGCTCGTCAAGGAGGTCGCCAAGAAGACTGACGACATCGCTGGCGACGGCACCACCACCGCCACCGTCCTCGCCCAGGCCCTCGTCAAGGAAGGCCTGCGCAACGTCGCAGCCGGCGCCAATCCGATCGCGCTCAAGCGCGGCATCGACCAGGCCGTCGCCGCGGTCTCCGAGACCCTGCTCAAGCAGGCCAAGGAGATCGAGACGAAGGACCAGATCGCTCACACCGCGGGCATCTCCGCTGCTGACCCGGCCATCGGCGAGCTCATCGCCGAGGCGCTGGACAAGGTCGGCAAGGAAGGCGTCATCACGGTCGAGGAGTCCAACACCATGGGCCTCGAGCTGGAGCTGACCGAGGGCATGCGGTTCGACAAGGGCTACATCTCGCCCTACTTCGTCACCGACGCCGAGCGCCAGGAGACCGTGCTGGAGGATCCCTACATCCTCCTGCTGTCCTCCAAGGTCTCCTCGGTCAAGGACCTGCTGCCGCTGCTGGAGAAGGTCATCCAGGCCGGCAAGCCCCTCGCGATCATCGCCGAGGACATCGAGGGCGAGGCCCTCGCGGTCCTCGTCGTCAACAAGCTCAAGGGATCCTTCAAGTCCGTGGCAGTCAAGGCCCCGGGCTTCGGCGATCGCCGCAAGGCGATGCTGGAGGACATGGCCATCCTCACCGGTGGCCAGGTCATCGCCGAGGAGGTCGGCCTCAAGCTGGAGACCGCCGGTCTCGAGCAGCTCGGCCAGGCGCGCAAGATCGTCGTCACCAAGGACGAGACCACCATCGTCGAGGGCACCGGCGACGCCGATCGCATCGCCGGTCGCGTGTCCCAGATCCGTGCCGAGATCGAGAACTCGGACTCGGACTACGACCGTGAGAAGCTCCAGGAGCGCCTCGCGAAGCTGGCCGGCGGCGTGGCCGTCATCAAGGCCGGTGCGGCGACCGAGGTCGAGCTCAAGGAGCGCAAGCACCGCATCGAGGATGCCGTGCGCAACGCCAAGGCCGCTGTGGACGAGGGCGTCGTCGCCGGTGGCGGCGTCGCGCTGCTGCAGGCCGGCAAGGACACCTTCGACAAGCTCTCGCTCGTCGGCGACGAGGCGACCGGTGCGAACATCGTCAAGGTCGCCATCCAGGCCCCGCTCAAGCAGATCGCGGTCAACGCCGGTCTCGAGGGCGGCGTCGTGGCCGAGAAGGTCATCCACCTCCCCGTGGGCGAGGGTCTGAACGCTGCCACCGGTGAGTACGAGAACCTGCTCGCCGCCGGCATCATCGACCCCGTCAAGGTCACCCGCTCCGCGCTGCAGAACGCAGCGTCCATCGCGGGCCTGTTCCTGACCACCGAGGCCGTCGTGGCCGACAAGCCGGAGCCCAAGGCCCCGGCCGGTGGCGGCGACGACATGGGCGGCATGGGCGGAATGGGCGGCATGATGTGATCCCCTGCTGGTCGACCTGTCGCGGGCTTCCCCGCGGCAGGGGACCGGCACGGCGGGAACAGTCCCAGGGCTGATCACGCACCGCTCTCCTGAGCGTCAAGGGCCCCGATCCTCTCCGGAGGATCGGGGCCCTTCACTGTGCCTCGGGGTGCATTCCCGCTGTGCTGCCGGAGCGTTCCCTGGGTGCCTGGCCGTTGTGCCGCCCGAGCGGTCCCTGAGACATCCTCCGTGTCTCGTACGAACTGTCGTCACCGGGCGAGGGCTCGCGGCTCAGGGGAGCGTGAGCCCTCGCCGGGAGACGAAAGCTCGTATCCCGCTGTGCAGCAGGGACGAGCTGAGGGCGGCTGAGGGGCGGTGCCGGGTCGGGGTGAGCGGCGCACCATCCGCTGACGACATTCGACGCCGTTGCCCCTATCCGAGATCAGATCGGCAGCTGGCCGGCCCGCCCCCGAGAGCAGATCGGCCGCCCCTGCGGCGTCAGGATCCGGGATCCGCCTGCGGGACGCCAGCCGAGATTGCGGACTGCTCACTTGTTCCGCGGTGTCTCCGGCCACGGGACAATGGCGCCATGACCTATGAGATGAAGGATTCGATCGTCGTTCCGGCCGCGCCGGACGAGGTGTACGCGCTGCTCAGCGATGTCACGCGGACGGGGGAGTGGAGCCAGCAGTGCCTCAGGTGCGAGTGGGAGGACGAGCAGAGAGGGGTGGGTGCCCGTTTCACAGGGTTCAACCACACCCCGGAGCGCACCTGGCAGACCACGTCGGAGGTCATCGTGGCCACCCCGGGCGAGCACTTCGCCTGGTCGGTGGGGCCCGGCCGGGCGGAGTGGGGGTACCGGCTGCGACCGACCGCGGCCGGCGGGACGGAGCTGACCGAGTACACGCGCACGACGTCGTACTTCGAGGAGGTCTTCGCCGAGCGCTACGGCGACCGTGCCGAGGAGGAGATCGCTCTGCGTCAGCAGGCCGCGCGCACCGGGATCCCGGCGACTCTCGCCGCGATCCGCGAGGTGCTCGCCGGCCGCTGAGCCGGCTCGGCTCAGCCGGCCCCGCTCAGCCCAGCCCAGCCGTCCCAGCTCAGCTCGGCCCGCCCAGCAGGCCCCGCTCGGCTCAGACGAGGAAGATCGGGACCACGCCCGGATTGTGCGCGTGGACGATGGCGAGGAAGACCATCACGTCGAACAGCAGGTGCACGATCAGCACGTACAGCAGCGAGCCGGTGCGGGAGAACAGCCAGCCCTGCAGCAGCGCGAAGGGGGCGGTGAGCAGCGGCCCCCACTCCTGGTAGCCGAGCTCCCACAGGAACGAGACGAAGATGACCGCCTGCAGGACGTTCGCCGTCCAGAGCGGGAAGTGGCGGTGCAGCAGCGCGAAGCACGTGCAGATGAAGAACAGCTCGTCCCAGGTGCCCACGAAGTTCACGCCGACGAAGAACCGTGCCAGCGCGCCGCCATCGGTGATGTGCGGCCAGTTCTCGTAGGCGCCCGAGGTGATGAAGTAGTAGGGCAGGATCAGCCAGCCCAGCACGGGGACGGCGACGATATATCCCATCTGCCAGCGGTTCCATGTCCCGCCGGAGAGCCAGGGGAAGCGGATCGCTCGGCGACGCAGCACCAGGCGGTCCACCAGCAGCGGTGCGGAGACGGCGAGGATCAGCACGGTGCCGATGGTGAAGAACCGGTCCCAGTCCACATCCGCCTTCACCGAGGTGGTCGAGACGATGGCGATCCCCAGGCCGATCAGGGAGAGGTCCTTGCCGAGCTCCCGGGACACGAGGAAGGCGGCCAGCAGACCGAGGAGGAGCACCCCGTGCCCCCACCCGGCGAGCTGGAGACCGAACAGCAGGAAGGCAGAGGCTGAGACGCCCGCCGCCGGCAGCACGCCGATCGGAGGTGTGCTCCGTGCGGGAGCGTGGGCGGCAGTGCTGGGTGGCGTCGCCATGCGCTCCAGCATGCCAGGCGAGGTGCGCCGGCGGGATTCATCTCACCACCCCCTGCGATGGCAATGCTCGGCAACGCCTGAGACCGGTTTCTCAGCTCCTGGCACCCTGACCGGGGTCGACCACGCGATGCGACCGGGCATTGTCGCCTTCGGGCTCGACAACGAGCCGGTGAGGGCTCCTGCGCAGGAGTCCCCTCGACGCATCGCCACTCGGCCCCGGAGCGCTCGCGGGCCGCTGCCGCACACGGCATCGCGGCGGCGAGTGCACGTCCGTGCCGTGGCTGCACCGCGGTCCGGAGACGTCATTCGAGGAGGAATGCAGTGCGAACACCATCGTCCCGCCGTCGAGGAGCTGCCCGCTCGCTCGCCGGTCCCCGTCACGGAGCCCGGGAAGGAGTGGGACGTCGGAGATTCCTGACGTCCCTCCCGGTCCTCGGTGCCGGTACCGCCCTGCTCGGGGGCTGCGCCACCCAGGAGGGTGCCGTGACCGACGTGGACCGGGTGCTGTCCATCTCGCTCGGACAGGCGGAGTCGCACCCCAGCTACGGCTCGCTGATCTCCTTCGGCGAGCGCATCGCCGAGGCCACCGACGGCCGCTACGGTGCCCGCGTCTACGCGAACAACTCGCTGGGCGACCAGCAGGAGACGGTGCAGCTGGTCTCCGACGGCGCGATCGACATGGCGGTCATCTCCGGCACCCAGATCGAGAACTCCTCGCCTCGCTTCCTCCCGATGAACGTGGCCGGGGTGTTCGACGACATCGACCACCAGAACCGCGTCATGCTCGACGAGTCGATCGTCGGCGAGCTGTTCGCCTCGCTCGAGCCGCAGAAGCGGCTCTCCGTGCTCGGCGGATACACGCAGGGAGGTCGGCACCTCTACACCACGAAGGGTCCCATCGAGACCCCCGAGGACCTCGCCGGGATGAAGATCCGCGTCCAGGAGTCCGAGATCTTCCTGCGCCTGATCACCAACATGGGCGGGGTGCCCACCCCGATGGCCTACAGCGAGGTGTACACCGGCCTGCAGGCCGGCGTGCTCGACGGTGCGGAGAACAACGAGATCTCCTACGTCACCCAGCGCCATTACGAGGTCGCCAAGCACTTCACGATGACCAACCACCTCGTCGGCTTCGACTTCATGCTCGCGAACACAGACCTCCTCGAGGGGATGGACGAGGCGGACGCCGACGCCCTGCGCGAGGCCTGGGCCGTCACCCAGAGCGAGTTCGTCGAGATCTGGAAGCAGCAGACCGCCGACGCCACCCAGGAGATGCTCGACCGCGGTGTCGTGATCACCGAGCCCGATCCTGACGTGTTCCTGCCGATCATCGAGGAGACCGGGCTGTCGATCCTCGAGGATCCCGCAGACATCGCCCTGTACGACGCGATCCGCGCCGTGAGCGAGAAGGAAGGTGCCTGATGCTGTTGATCCGTGAAGGACTGCTCAACGTCCTCAAGGTGCTGTGCATCGTGCTGTTCTCGGTGCTCGTGCTGGTCGTGGTCTGGCAGGTGTTCACCCGCCAGGTCCTCGGCGCACCGAGCCCCTGGACCACCGTCACCGCGCAATACATGTTCGTGTGGCTGAGCCTCTTCGCCGCCACGCTGGTCTTCGGGGAGCGCGGCCACATCGCCGTCGACTTCCTGGCGCTGCGCGCCCCGGGCGTCGCCCGCCACGTGCTCATCGTCCTCGTGCAGGGATGCACGCTCGCCTTCGCCGTGCTGGTCATGGTCTGGGGAGGCATCCGCGGGATGTCGATGTCCTGGGACCAGGTGATCCCCGGTTTCCCCTTCACCGTGGGGCTGATGTACCTCGCCCTGCCCGTCACCGGCACGATGATCGCCTTCCTGGCTCTCGAGGACCTCGTTCTCGCACTGCGCGGCGATGAGCTCGCCCCGCTCGAGGAGACCGACGACGAGGCGGCCGAGAGCTCCGGCGCCGCAGCCGCCGCCGCGGTCGTCGAGGACCAGGACGTCGAACCGGACCACGACCTTCACCTCGACCAGGGCGTCCGGACCGATACCACCGCACGCCCCGGTTCTCGCACCGACACCGAGAAGGAGCACTGATCATGGATCCCGCGATGCTCGCCGGGATCATCCTGATCATCGGCATCCTCGTCCTCATCGCCATCGGCGCCCCCATCGCCATCGCGATCGGGCTGCCCTCCGTGGTGGCGCTCATCGCCGTCATCGGCTTCGAGCCCGCAGTGTTCGTCTCCGCCCAGCAGATGTTCACCGGCGCGAACTCGTTCTCCCTGCTCGCGATCCCGTTCTTCGTGCTGGCAGGGCAGCTCATGAACACCGGCGGCGTCGCCGCCAGACTGATCGACGCGGCGAAGGTGCTGGTGGGCCGGATGCCCGGCTCCCTCGCCCAGACCAACGTGGTCGCCAACGCCCTGTTCGGGTCCGTCTCCGGCGCAGCCGTGGCCTCGGCCGCGGCGGTCGGAGGCATCCTCGGCCCGCGCCAGCGCAAGGAGGGCTACGACCCGGCCTTCGCCGCCGCGGTGAACGTCGCCTCCGCCCCCTCGGGCATGCTGATCCCGCCGTCGAACACGCTGATCGTGTACTCGCTGGTGTCCTCCACCTCGGTCGCGACGCTGTTCGCCGCCGGGTATGGCCCGGGCCTGGTGTGGATGCTCGCCTGCGTCGTCATGGTCTGGCTGGCCGCCAAGCGCAACCCCGCGCTGGTCGGGTCCGACAACGGTGCCGCACGCGGCGAGCTCACCCTCGCGACCGCACTGCGCACTCTGCTCGCCGCCGTCCCCGCCGTCTTCATGATGGTCATCGTCATCGGCGGTCTGGTGGCCGGGTTCTTCACCGCGACCGAGTCCGCCGTGATCGCGGTGGTCTACTCCCTGGTGCTGGGCTTCATCTACCGTCAGCTGACCGTGAAGAAGCTGCCCGCGGTGATCCTCTCGGCTACGCGGACGACTGCCGTGGTGCTGCTGCTGATCGCGGTCTCCGGGGTGCTCGGCTGGGTGCTCGCCTACGCGACCATCCCGCAGTTCATCGCGACCGCACTGCTGGGGGTCTCGAGCTCCCCGATCATCGTGCTGCTGCTGATGATGCTGGCACTGCTCGTCGTGGGCATGTTCATGGACCCGACCCCGGCGATTCTGATCTTCACCCCGATCTTCCTCCCGGTCGCGCTCGAGCTGGGCGTGGACCCGATCCACTTCGGCCTCATGATCACCTTCAACCTGTGCTTGGGCACGATCACCCCGCCGGTCGGAGTGATCCTGTTCGTCGGGGCCCGGGTGGGTCGGATGAAGGTCGAACCGGTGATCAGGCGTCTGCTGCCGTTCTACGTGCCGCTCGTGATCGGCCTGCTGCTGATCGTCTTCGTCCCGCAGATCTCGATGTTCATCCCGAACCTGCTGGGCATGTCCAGCGAATGACACCGGCCGCCCGCTGAGCAGGAGGTCGACAGCATGACGGCGTCGACCACAGCGTGACGGAGAGGGCCACGGCGATCACGCCGTGGCCCTCTCCGCCTCAGGCGAACGGGTTCCAGTACCGCCCGCCGTTGACGACGAGCAGCGCGACCGGCACTGCCACGAGCACCACCGCGATGAGCATGACCAGCACGTCGCGGCCGCGCACGGGGGTGCTGACCAGCCAGGTGCGACGCCTCCCGCGCCCGAATCCGCGCAGCTCCATGGCGGCGGAGACCGACTCGATGCGGTCGAAGGTGCCCAGCAGCAGCGGCATCAGGACCGAGCTGAGGTTCCGCAGCCGGGTGCGCAGGCCGGCGCCGCGGGACGTGTCGAGTCCGCGCGCCTGCTGGGTCTGGGAGATGGTGCGGAACTCGCGCTGCACGTCGGGGATGTAGCGAAGGGCGAGGGAGATGGCGTAGGCGAACCGGTAGGGCACCCCGATCCGGGCGAGCGACGAGGCGAACTCGGGCGGCCGGGTGGTGGCCACGAACAGCAGCACGGCCGGCAGCACCGCGAAGTACTTGAGCGTGACGGCGAGCTGGTAGAACAGCTGCTCGGAGGTCACATCCCAGCGCCAGGGCCCGTCCAGCAGCAGGTGCCGCGTGCCGAACAGCTCCGTGCCGTAGCCCGGTGCGAACAGGAAGATCCCGATGTTGTTGAGCACCATGAAGATCGTGATCAGCCAGAGCACCACGGAGAGGTCCCGCAGCCGCACCCCGGAGACCGCCCACAGCACGAGGGAACCGGCCGCGACTGCGGCGAGATAGCGCACGTCGAAGCCGATCATCGCGCCGAGCACGACGCCGAGGGCGAGGGCGAGCTTCGAAACCCCGGACAGGGCATGGAGGGGCCCCTCGCGGTCGACGTATCCCAGCAGCGGACTGCTCATCCGGCATCCCCCTGGGCGGCCCGGACCTCACGGTCCTCGGCGACGAAGCGGTGCACGAGACGGTGGGGGTCCTCGATGCCGCAGCGACGGGCGAGGTCGTACAGCCCGGTGGTCACGAGGTCGGCGCGGGCGCTGAGCGCCGGATCGGTGAGCACCACGGCGGGGTCCTCGTCGGCCAGCAGGTGGCCCTGCGAGAGCACGAGCACCCTGTCGGCGTACTCGAGCGCGAGGTGCATGTCGTGGGTGATGAGCAGGACCGTGGTCCCGGCGGCGTGGAGCGTGCGCAGGAAGTCCATGAACTCGGTGTAGTGCGCGAAGTCCTGCCCGGCGGTGGGCTCGTCGAGGATCAGCACCTCGGGCTCGAGCGCGAGCACGCAGGCGATGGTCACGCGCTTCTTCTGGCCGTGGCTGAGCGCCGAGACCGGCCAGGAGCGGAACGGGGCGAGCCCGCAGGCCTCGAGCACCATGGTGGTGCGTCGGGCGATCTCGTCCTCCCCGATGCCTCGGGCCCGCAGTCCCAGCGCGATCTCCTCGGTGACCAGCGGCCGGGAGAGCATCTGGCCGGGCTCCTGCAGCACGAAGCCGATGTGCTCGCCGCGCTCGGCGAGGCTCCAGCCGCGGGCGTCGGCGGCGCCGATGCGCAGCTCCCCGCCGCTGAGGCTCTCGAAGCCGCAGATCACGCGGGCGAGGGTCGACTTGCCGGCGCCGTTGGACCCGAGCACTCCGAGCATCTCTCCACGGCGCACCTGCGCGGTGATGCCCTCGAGCACCACGGAGCTCCGGTCGGGGCCGACGGGGATCTCGCAGCGCACGTCCCGCAGGTCCAGCGCGATGCCGGCATCCCCGGATCGCTCGTCCCGGGAGCGCTGCGCGTCGGCGGAGCCGTCGTCGGGCGACCCCTCTTCCACCCAGGCGCGCACCGCCTCGACCTGCTGGGTGGTCAGGGCGATGTCGGTGCTGCGCGAGGGTCGCTGCGCGGCCGTGACCGGCGCCCCGGCGTAGCGCAGGGCGGTGACGTGCAGCGGGGGCCGGATGCCATGCTCCTCGAGCAGGCCGGAGGCGAGGACCTGGTCGGGCGCGGCATCGGCGATGATGCGCCCGTCGCTCATGAGCACAACCCGGTCGACGTCGCGATGCAGGACGTCCTCGAGGCGATGCTCGACCATCACGATGGTGCGGCCGTGATCGCGGTGCAGATCGTCCAGGAGCTCCACGGCGGCGCGCCCGGAGGCGGGGTCGAGGTTCGCCAGCGGCTCGTCCAGCAGCAGCACCTCGACGTCGTCGACGAGCACGCCGGCGATCGCCACGCGCTGCTTCTGACCGCCGGAGAGCGCCTGCGGGGCGTCCTCCAGGCGGTCGCCGATCCCGGCGAGCTCGGCGGCGCGCCTGATCCGCGAGGGCATCTCCGCGCGCGGGACCTGCTGGTTCTCGAGGCTGAAGGCGATGTCCTCGGCCACGGTGAGCCCCACGAACTGGCTGTTGCTGTCCTGCAGCACCGTCCCGATCACGGTGGCCGTCTCCACGAGCGGCACCTGGGCAGGATCGTTCCCGGCCACGCGCACGGTCCCGCTCGCGGTGCCGCGGAAGTGGTGCGGGATCAGCCCGTCGAGCGCATGGAGCAGCGTCGACTTCCCCGATCCCGAGGCACCGACGATCGCGATCTTCTCGCCGCGCCGCACCGTGAGGTCGATGTCGTGCAGGGTCGGCTCGGCCTGCGCGCGGTACTGGAAGGTGTACCCGCGCAGCTCGAGCAGCGGGGCCGTCACTGGTCGCGGCTCAGCGACCCGCTCCGGGTGCGGGTGCGGGCGTACACCGACAGGATGATCGTGGCCAGGATGCAGGCGGTCACCGAGTTGGCGACGAAGGCGAGCGCGCCCTGCGCCCAGACCTTGTTCGCCGGTTCGGAGTAGATCAGCACGTCGCCGAGGGGTGCGATGAGCAGCCAGGCCACCCCGTTGGCGAGCAGGATCGAGAGGTTCAGGCGGATCGCCAGGGACGTCCCGAACTCCCCGTCAGCGATCGCATTCTTGAGCAGCAGCGCTCCCACGACCAGGCCGAACACGCCGGAGGCGAGCTCCCAGCTGATCCAGATGCCGTACCCGGTGACGTCGATGAGGAGGTGACCGATGAAGCCGGCGAGGGCACCCACGAACGGGCCGTAGAGCACGGCGAACACGGCCAGGATCGCGTACTGGATGTTGATCGAGGTGTTGGGGATCGGGGTCGGGATCGCCGCGAAGCGGCCCAGCACGAAGAACAGTGCGGCGCCGATGCCGATGGCGACCACCTGGGTCACGGGGGAGTGGGAGCGGGTCATGGTGAGGTCCTTCGGGGTCGAGGCGTTCAGCGCACCAGCACGAGGGTGACGTGCCAGGAGGCGCCGGTGCCGAGGGAGAAGGCGCGGGCGTAGTGACCGCGGTTGATGGCGATCGCCATCCGGTCCAGGGAGTTCACGTAGAGCAGCGATTCGCCGACCTCGACGGCCGCGAAGCTGCGGGCGTAGGTGACCTGGGTGGCGTGCACGACCGTGTCGTGATGGTGGACCCGCACGGTGACCCGGTCTCCGGGGGCGACGTCGAGCTCGCGGAAGAGAGTGTGGGGGATGGAGGTCCACAGCGAGCCGTAGCGCACGTCGAGGGTGTCGATGATGCCGACCACGCCGCCCTCGCGCAGCTCGGGCTCGGTGACGGGCAGGCGCACCATCTGCTCGAGGTCGACGACGGGGCCGACCTCCTCGAAGGTGGTCGCCCCGGCGGCGAGGCGGGCCCCGGTGAAGGCATAGATGTCCCGGCCGTGGAAGGTGTAAGACTCCTCCGAACCGGGCCGACGGTTCCTGGTCTCGTCGATCTCCCGCAGCTCGGTGATGCCGAAGATGTTCTCGAGATGGGTCAGGGTGCCGTTGTCCGGGGTCACGACGTAATGGCCGGTCCCGGTGCGGGCCACGACGGACAGGCGGTCCGAACCCACCCCGGGGTCGACGACGGAGACGAACACCGTGCCCTCGGGCCAGTAGGTGAGCACCTGGGCGAGCCGGTAGGAGCCCTCCCAGATGTCGTACGGCGGGATGTTGTGGGTGACGTCGTGGATCCGCAGCGCGGGGTCGACGCCCACGGCGACGCCGTACATCGCGCTGACCGCGCCGTCGTCGAGGCCGAAGTCGGATTGCAGGACCAGTGCTCGCATGGGGCAAGTATGCGACGTCGACGTACCCGTCGGCCCACATCGCCGTCATACGGCGCCATCTGGCGGGCCGGGTTCGCGATAGACCTGTCGAAAGATGCGCGGATCACGGAGGATGGAGGGATGATCCTCCCCGATGCCCAGCCGCCGGCCCTGACGATGCTCACCCAGAACATCCGTTATCACGATGGCGGGACGCGACCGGGGGAGCCGGATCACTGGGGTGAGCGGGCGCCGGTTCTCTCGGACCTGCTGGCTGCGGCCGACGCCGACGTGGTGGGCGTCCAGGAGGTGCTCGCCTCTCAGATCCCGGTGCTCGACGAGGCGCTGGCACGGACCCACCAGCGCCTGGGCATCGGCCGCGAGGGCGGCGGGCGCGGCGAGCACAACCTGCTCTACCTGCGCCGGGACCGGCTCGAGCTGCTGGACTGGGACCAGTTCTGGCTCTCCGAGCAGCCTGCGCTGATCGGTTCCGTGGGCTGGGACGGTCACTGTCCGCGCATCGCCGTCTGGGCGCGGGTGCGTGACCGGGAGACGATGCAGGAGCTGGTGCTCGCCGTGACCCATCTCGACCATGCCGGTGAGCGCGCCCGGGAGCAGGGCGCCGAGCTGCTGGCTCGGCGCCTCCAGCAGGCGGCCGACGGCGCGCCCGCCGTGCTGATGGGGGACTTCAACGCCGCCGGCGGCAGCAGCGCGCCGTGGGATGTGCTGCAGACGGCGGGCTTCGCGGATGCGCACGACGTCGCGGCCACCTTCGAGGGCGAGGACATCGGCACGTTCCCCGATTACGGGGAGCCAGTGGTGGGGGAGATCAGGATCGACTGGATCCTCACCCTCGGGATGGACGTGGACTGGTCGACCACGCATCTGCATCTGCTCGAGGGCCGCGCCCCGAGCGACCACGCCGCGGTCGCCGCGATCGTGCGCCCCGCGGTCACCTGAGCAGGTCGAGAGCGGCTCACATGTCGCGGGCAGAGGTCACCAGCTGGGTCCCGCCCTCGCACACGACGACGATCTCGAGGAGGTCCCCGCCGTGGGAGATGTTCGCCCCCTGGGTGAGGGCCTCGACGCCCGCCAGCGGGATCCACCCGCCGGGGCAGGGCGTGAGCTCCGGCTCGAGCGTGGGGACGATGACGTCGAGCAGCTCGTCGTCGCTCACGGTGTCGGGCTCGTCCTGGCCGCCGCCGTCGGACGCCTCCAGCTGCCGGGCCTCCTCCACGAGCGAGTCGACCTGCTCAGCAGGGAGCTCGACGACGCCCTGCCACCAGTAGTCGTCCGGAGCCGGGAGCAGCTCACGCCCGTCGGGGTCTGTGAACTGCCCGTCCGTGATCGTCACGCGCTGCACGTCGTCCAGGCCCGGGAAGTGCGTGGAGACCAGGTCCGTGGACTGCGTGACCAGCTCCGGCCGGTAGTAGCGCGCCGAGTCCTCGTCGTAGGCCCACGACGAGGAGTCTCTGCCACCCCTGTCGCCCTTGTCATCGTCCTCACCACGGTCCCCGCCCAGCAGCCCGCAGCTCGCGAGCGGGAACAGGCAGAGGCCGGCGACCACGGCGCACGCTGCGGTGCGGCCTGCTGTGCGAGTGCGGTGAGGACTGGTCACGGCGATGCTCCCTGGACGAAGTGGGTTGGGCCGAGGCGGGGAGGTCGGAAGCCTGAGGGACAGAGGCGGGGAGGGCGGCGGCAGGTCAGCCGGCGGCAGGTCAGCCAGCGACGGGGGCCGAGGCGTCCAGCCCCCAGGCCTCGGCGAGGAGCTCGAGGCCCTTCAGCCGGTCGGCGGGGTCGAAGGAGTAGGCGGTGAGGATGAGCTCGTCGGCCTTCGTGGTCGCGACGATCTCCTCGAGCTGGCGCACCACGGTCGCCGGCGAGCCGACGGCGCGGATCGAGAGGGTCTGGTCGACCTGCTGCACCAGGTGGGGCGCGGCGACCTCGTCGATCGGACGCGGCGGCTGGATCTTCTGGCGCTGGCCCGTGACCACGCCGAGAAACATCTGCTGCAGCGTCGTGAACTGCCGCTGGGCCTCCTCGTCGGTCTCGGCGACGACCAGGTTCACGCCGACCATGGTGTGCGGCGCGTCGATCTGAGCGGCCTCCGCCCGGGGGTCGAAGTTCTCCCGGTAGGTCTCCAGCGCCTTGAGGTACTGGAACGGCGCGAAGTGGGACGCGACGGAGAAGGGCAGGCCGAGCTGGGCCGCCAGGCGCGCGCCGTTGGCGGTGGAGCCGAGGATCCACATGGGCACCTCGGTGCCGCGGGCGACGTCCGCCGAGATCGGCAGACCGCCGGAGGTCGCCTCCTCGCGGGACCAGTCCCGCATCTGCTCGACGGCGGCGATGAACGCCTGCGGCTCCGCGGAGGTGCGGGCCAGCAGCTGTGCGGTGAGCTGATCGGTTCCCGGCGCCCGGCCCAGCCCCAGATCGATGCGGTCCCCGTGGAACTGCACCAGGGTGCCGAACTGCTCGATGACCGCGAGCGGGGAGTGGTTGGGCAGCATGATGCCGCCGGAGCCCACGCGGATCCGCTGCGTCAGCGAGGCGGCACGGTCGATCAGCAGCGAGGTCGCGCTGGAGGCGAGGGAGTTGGTGTTGTGGTGCTCGGCGAACCAGTAGCGCTCATAGCCCAGGCGGTCGGCGGCCTGCGCACCGGCCATGGAGGCCTCGATGCCCTCCCGGGTGGACATGCCCTCCGAGATCGGGACGAGATCGAGCAGCGACAGCGGCACATGAGGAGCATTCATGACTCGAGCCTAGCCACGTCGCAGCGAGCGTGGCAGGGGAGGAGATGAGACCTTCTCGACGGCAGAATCGGGAAGAACTCGGCCGGGCCTCACGTTGATCACGGCATGAGGCTCTCCCTGCTCGACCGCTCCCGCATGCGCCATGGCCAGCCGGAATCGGCCGCGCTGGGTCATTCAGTCGAGCGGGCGATCGCGGCCGAGAGCGCCGGGTACGAGCGGTTCTGGGTGGCCGAGCACCACACCGTGCCCGGCATCGCGAGCGGCTCGCCGGCCGTGCTCCTCGCAGCGATCGGTGCCCGCACCTCCCGGATCCGGCTCGGCTCCGGGGGCGTGATGCTTCCCAACCATCGCCCGCTCGTGGTCGCCGAGCAGTTCCGCATGCTGGCCGCGCTGTATCCGGGGCGCATCGATCTCGGCGTGGGCAGGTCGCTGGGATTCACCGAGCCCGTCCGCTATGCCCTGGGCCGGCTCGAGGCGAGCCCGGACTCCTTCGCGCAGGAGATCGCCGGGGTGCGCGACCACCTCGAGGGCGCCGCGCCGCTCACCGCACGCCCCGACGCCGTGGGCGACGTGCCCCTGTTCGTGCTCGCGACCGGCAGCGGGATGGACACCGCCGCAGACCTCGGCCTGCCCGTGGTGATCGGCGGCCCGATCCTGGACTTCCCGGAGCTGCCGGCCCGGCTCGACTCCTACCGCGGCGCGTTCCGCTCCCATCGCGGCAGCGCCCCGGAGATCGTGGTCTCCCTCGACCCCCTGATCGCCGACACCGACGACGAGGCCCTGGAGCTCGCGCTGCCCGAGATCTGGGCGATGGCCCGGTCCCGGTCGACGGGTGTGTTCGACTCGCTCGAGCCCGTGGCGCGGATCCGCGCGACGACCTGGAGCTCCTCGGAATCACGGCGCGTGGAGAAGGGCCTCGCCACCACGGTCGCCGGCTCGGCGAGCACGGTGCGCCGACGCATCGAGCAGATCCTCGAGCGAACCGGCGCGCAGGAGGTCCTCGCGACCGGATCGACCTACGACCGGGACGCGCTGAGCGCCTCGGACCGCGACCTGGCACGGGTGCTGATCGGCTGAGCAGCTTCAGGGCCAGGGCCAGGGCCAGGGCCAGGGTCAGGGTCGGGGGCAGCGTGGGTGGTGGTGCCGGCGTCAGCGCCTGCGTCCGGCACACAGCGCCTGCGTCCGACAGGTCGCGCCTCCGCGCTCACCCCACCTGCAGCCCGAAGCTCAGCAGGATGTTGCCGAGCACGAGAGCGGCCAGGATCGCGAGTCCGACGACGGGCACCGCCCGCAGCCGCAGCGGCTCGACCGGGACCTCGGTGACGGCACGGGAGAAGATGTGCGCCATCGGCGCGAACACCAGGATCGCGGTCCCGGCGGCGAGGATCGCGATCTGGTTGCCGGCGGGGACGTCGGCCGGACTGATCGCGAGGTACACGATGCTCAGCAGCACCGAGATGATCATCCCGTACAGCCATGGGAAGAGCGTCATCGCGTTGCGCCGGTACGGGTCCGGGCCGGCATGGCGGGCCATGTGCGTGGCGAAGGCCCGGGCGTTGAGGAACATGCCGCCCACTCCGGCCAGCAGGGCGAGCAGCTGGAGAGGCAGCGGCAGGCCCAGCAGCTGCGCCGCCATCCCGGTGTCCCCGGCTCCCATCGGGGTCAGGCACAGATAGGAGATGCCCTCCTGCACCGAGGTGAAGGCGAACCACAGCCACACCAGGTGTCCGAAGCCCGCACGGCGCCGCAGCGGGGTCCAGATCTGCAGCAGCACGCCCGTGACGAGGCTGAACGCCGGGCCGGCCAGGAGCATCACCACCTGATCCGCCTCCGACGGGGACCCGAGATGGTTGACGCCGAAGGAGTACACGGTCGACGGATGCCCCAGGGCGAGCCCCGCCACCAGGTGCGCCTGCTCGTGCAGGAAGATCATGAGCGCGCTCGCGATCAGGGCCGCGACCAGGTTGTTGAGGAGGAGCGTGCGGGTGGAGGGCAGCGATGGCGTGGTAAGTGTGTCCTGGGTCACCATGGCCTGATCCTGCCATCGTCCACGCCGCTTCGCACCGGAATGCCGGGATTGAAGGGAGCGCCGGGGTGACCGGCGCGCACGGCTGGTTGCCTGACGCCCGCGAGCGGCGCGGGCCCCGCGGATCAGTGCCTCAGTGACTTAGCGGCACGTGCGATCTTGACGATGTCTCACTCTCACAGTGCTTTGCCGGGATTCAGCAGGTGCTGCGGGTCGAAGGCGTCCTTCAATCGGCGCTGCAGCGCCCGAGAGTCGGGGGAGAGCTCGAGATCCAGCCAGTGCTGCTTCGCGGAGCCGATGCCGTGCTCGCCGCTGATCGTGCCGCCGAGGTCCAGAGCCATCCTGACCAGGTCGTCGGCCGCGTCGAGGATCGCCGCCGGCAGCTCGGCGGCGGGGTCCTCGGGCACGCCCGGCATCGAGAAACCGGGGTGGAGGTTGCCGTCGCCCGCATGGGCGACCACCGAGGTGCGCACCCCATGGCGGCGGCCGATCACCTCGAGCTCGGCCAGGACTTCTGCCAGCCGGGACTTCGGCACCGCCACGTCCTCGCCCAGGCGGGCCCGGCCGCCTCCCGCGGCACGACTGGAGCGGCGCAGCTCCCAGAGCTTCTCCGCCTCCGTCTCGTCCTCGATCACGCGCACGGCCGCCCCGGCACCGGTAAGAGTCCGGACGAGGTCAGCCGCCTGCTCCTCGATGCCGTAGCCGTCGAGCTCGATCAGCAGCATCGCGTTGTCGCCGTCGGCGATCCGTGCTCCGGTGTACGCGTCGATGTCGGCGAGGGTTCCGGCGTCCAGCAGCTCGGTCGCCGCCGGCCGCACGGGGCTGCGGGAGATCGCCCCGACCCCCGCAGCTGCCTGTGCGGCCGAGGGGAAGCGGGCCAGCACGGTGCGGCGGGCCACCGGGAGCGGATGGATCCGCACGGTGGCCGCCACCACCACGGCGAGGGTTCCCTCGGAGCCGATCAGCAGCTGGGTGAGGTCGAGGCCGGTGACTCCTTTGATCGACCGATGCCCGGTGCGCAGCAAGTTGCCGTCGGCGAGCACGACCTCGAGAGCGAGCACGGATTCACGGGTCACCCCGTACTTCGCGCAGTGCAGCCCTCCGGCATTCGTGGCGATGTTGCCGCCGATCGTGGAGATCGCGACGCTCGCCGGATCCGGGGCGTAGAAGACGCCGTGCGGGGCGAGGGCCGTGGAGAGATCCGCCGTGATCACGCCCGCCTCGACGACGGCGATCTCGTCCAGAAGGTCGATCTCGCGGATCGTCGTCAGCCGTTCCAGCCCCAGCACGATCACGCCGTCGCGGGCAGCGGCCCCGCCGGAGAGCCCGGAGCCCGCGCCCCGGGGCACCACCGGTGTGCCTGTGCTGCTCGCGAGGCGCATCGTGGTCTGGACCCCGTCGACATCCCGGGGGAGGACCAGCACGAACCGTGCGCCGGCCTCGGGACGCACCGCGCGGTCCGCACCGTAGCCCGCGTCGGGAACCCAGGGCACCGCGTCCTCGCCGAGCTGCTCACGCAGCTGGGCGGCGAGCTCGTCGAGCGAGGTCGTGGGGCCGGAGGGTTCGGTGCTGGTCACGGTGCTCCTTGTGCGAGGTGCGCGGTCCGCGGAGGGCAGGTCAGCACTCGGGACAGTGCCCAGGCCTGTGCTCGGATCAGTGCGCAGGTCAGTACCCGGGAGGGCGATACCCGCCCGGCGCCTGCTGCCCGCCGGACGCATACTGGGCGCCGGCGGCGAACTGCATGCCGATCTGGGCGTGCACGAGCTCGTTGTGCTTCGAGGCGGCGACGCAACCCCAGATTATGCTCCCGATCCACACCGGGATGCCGACCAGCGGCGCAAGGATTACGAGGACGGAGCCCAGGCCGAGGGTGATCAGCGAGATGACGAAGACGACGATGCCGGTGAGCACAGCCAGGGCCAGGCCGATCCCGAGCATGATCAGGGCGCCGGCGACGGTCGAGTAGAACATCCCGAACGGACCGAAGAAGAAGGTGAGCACGAAGGCCACGCCCACGCTCTTCTGCGTCGGCACATATATCGGCGGCACACCCATGCCGGGCTGGCCGGGCGGCGGACCGTATGGCTGCAGGGGAGCGTAGGTCAGGTGCTGCGATCCGGCGAGCGGGTCGTAGCTGCGAGCGCCGGCGGCGGCGCGTCCAGGGTCGACGTACCCCGACGGGACCAGCTCGCCGGACAGCGTGGGCGGAGTGCGGCCCTGCGGCGCCTGCGCGTCGTACGGGTTCTGGCTCATGCGTCCTCCTGGTCGGGCGGCTCGTGGGCACATCGTAGGCCCGAGGGCGGACGATCCACACACGTCATCCACGTCGGGCGCCGACCGTCGGCCCAGAGCCCAGAGCCCAGAGCCCAGAGCCCAGAGCCCAGAGCCCAGAGCCCAGAGCCCAGAGCCCAGAGCCCAGAGCCCGGAGCCCGGAGCTCGGGCTGGACGCCTCAGCTCTGCGGCGGACGGGTCGGGTCGTGGTCGTCCCCATGGATCGGCACGTGGGCCTCCGGGATGTCCTCGTAGCTGGCCGGATCGGAGATCGGCTCGAGGTGGGTGAGCACGGTGAGCCCGGGCAGGGCGCCCTTGAGCTCGTCCTCGAGGTCCTCGATGTAGTCGTGGCCGTGCTTGACGGTCCACTCGTCGGGGACGAGCACGTGCACGGTCATGAAGCGCTCGCGGCCCGCCTCGCGGGTCTGGAGGCCATGGAAGGTGGTGCTCACGCCGTCGGTGCGGCGGCGCAGGATCTCCGTGATGATCTCGTGGTCCTCGTCCGGAAGGGCCTTGTCCAGCAGTCCGGACACCGACTCGGTGAGCAGGCTGATGCCGGCGATGATGATGTTCACGCCGACGGCGAAGGCGACGATCGCGTCGAGCCTCTCCCACCCGGTCAGCGCCACCAGTCCCACGCCCACCAGGATGCCGGCGCTGGTGACGACGTCGGTCATCAGATGCTTGCCGTCGGCGCGGAGGGTGATCGAGTGGTGCGCCTTGCCGGCGCGCAGCAGCACCAGGGCGACCGCGCCGTTGAGCACGGAGGCGATCACCACGATGACCAGGCCGATGCCGAGGTTCTCGAGCGGGCGCGGGTTCACGAACCGCTCGACGGCGGTGACCATGATGACGGCGGCGGCCACGAAGATCATCAGGCCCTCGATGGCGGCCGAGAAGTACTCGGCCTTCGCCCGGCCGTAGAGGAAGCGCTCGGTGGCGGGACGCGCGGCGACGGTCAGGGCGATCAGGGCGACGACCGCGGCGACCAGGTTCACGGTGGACTCGGCGGCGTCGGAGAGCAGGCCCACGGAGCCCGTCATCGCCCAGGCACCGGTCTTCAGCACGATCGTGAGGATCGCGGTGACGATGGAGAGCCAGGCGAACTTCCGCAGGTCCACCTTCGTGCCTGAGGCGGGCCGTGGAGCGGCTGTGTCGGGATGCGGGGCGGTCATGCGCGGGAGTCCTTGTCGGAGGGGACGGGCAGGGAGGATTCTGGCGGCGGCGCTGCGGGTCGTGGTGCCGGTGGTGCTGCAGGTCGCGCGGTGGCCGGCATCGGGGGATCCGGGGCGAGGGTGCCGTCCGGGGCGATGTGCTCGAAGATCTGCTCGACGAGCGAGAGCACGTGCGGGTCCTCCACGGTGTAGAAGCTGTGGCGGCCTTCGCGATGTGCGGAGACGATGCCGGCCAGCCGCAGCTTGCTGAGGTGCTGGCTGATCGTGGGGAGGCTGAGTCCGACCTTGGCGGCCAGCGAGCCGACGTCGAACCGGCCCGTGATCATGAGGCTGACCAGGTGCAGACGGGCGGGAGAGGCGAGCATGGCGAAGGTGTCGGCCGCGGCGGCGAGCTGCAGCTCGGTGGGGTCCTGCCGGTCCAGCACAGGTTTGGACTCGAGCTCGGTGCGTGCATCCATCGGGTCTCCTGGGCGTCGTTCGGCGGGCGTCTCGATCCTCATATGGATTCGTCAGTTGCGCAAGTAGCGAAGTGTTGTTGGTGATGCGTTCGATGAGCTCGTCCGGAGGGAGGGTGTTTCATTAGCTGTGTAAGGGTCCGGTCTCGAACCGAGGTGTGACCTGCTGTCCCGCCTCTGAGAAGGACCGATGAC